>SHLP01000053.1 GCA_004283055.1 Deltaproteobacteria bacterium | reverse complement strand
GCCAGCGCCAGTGCCAGCGTCAGCGTCAGCGTCAGTGCCAGCGTCAGTGCCAGTGCCCAGGAACCCCACTGATCCGAGGCAAAACGCACCTCAATTGGGGGTCCGCCGCCGCCCTCGCTATCCTTGAATCAGTAACGTGGCGCACAACGCGGAAATCGACGTGGACACGCTCGAGCTTTGCCTACGGGATGGAATCGCGGGCATTGAGCATACCGATCCTCGAGAAGCGCTCGGCTGCGCGCCCGATACGGCAGACGCCGAGGTTGCACGTGCCTTGGTGCGCATCGTCGCAGCGCAAGACCTCGCACAGCTTGGAATACAGAGCGTCGACCCGGAGGCTGCGCGCCATCCATCCGTCCGACCGCCGACCGAGGTAGCGGCCGATCCCTCTTTTCTCGGTCGACTGAGCACGACCGGCGACCACGGGCTCTCGGTGGAGCGAATTGACGACGTGCCGACGCTGCTCGCGGTGCTGCGCGCCGGGTCGAGGCGGCAACGGCGTGCCGCCCTTGGTCGCCTCGGAGAGCGGCTCGCCGACCGGCGCCTGCTGCACAGCGATGAAGTCCGAAAAGCGATTCAAGTGATCTCGAGGCTCCGAGACGTCGACCTCGGCCACGAGCTCGCGCAGGTTCGGGCAGAGCTTCCGGGGGCTCCCGGTCGAACCGCGCGACAGGAACGGGAGCAGTGGAAACGCTTAGCGCAGCGCACGGAGGGCGAAATTCGAGCCTTCTGGGACGGTCAATCGAGCGTCGACGCGATTCATGCTCTGCCCGGCGACCAGCGCGCGCTCCTGCTGATGCGCGTCTCCGAGCTTTCCGACCTGGTCGTTCACCACATCAGCGCGATCATCGACGGCAGCGACGGCTACGGGCCTTTGGAATCCAGAATCGGGCTCATCACCTCGCTTCGTTACGCCAGAGACCCCCGACTCGTGCCTGCACTGGTCTCGGTGCTCGAGGCCGAACGAGGGGAGCTGGTGGCGGGTGCTGCCCGGGTCCTCGGAGGCATGGATGACGCCAGGTCGCACCCCGCGCTCGCCGAGCGCTTCGAACGAAGCTTCGTAGCCGAAGAGCGGATCGCCCTTGCCGGCGCGCTCGGAATGCACGGTGACCTCCGCGGGTTGGACGAAGTCCGTAGCTCGCTCGAAGAGGATCATCCGAAGCTGCCCCTCCAAGCGCTCGAGGCGATGGAGAACCTTGGCTCTCCGGAGAGCACCGACCTCGTCAGCAAGTTCTTGGATCATGCCGACGTGAGCATCGCGATTCAGGCTGCGCGAACCTGCGCGCGCATCGGTGACGGACGCGCGATAGACGAGCTGACCGACCGATACAATGCCACCGCCGTGCCCGCGCTTCGGGCCGCGATCGAAGATGCGCTCTCCGCCATCGCGGCTCGCATGGAGCTTCGGGGCGAGGAAGCCGCATCGATCGACTGGTCGGAGGTCGGCAACAAGCCTGCGCAGCAGAAGGGCCGGCGCGACAGTCTTCCCACGATCAGCTTGGGCTGGCGGGACTACTTCATGGGGCGCCTCTGGCTCTTACTGGGGCGCGTGACCTGGGCGATTGCTCGATTTGAATCGGCAGCGGCGCGGCGCGACGGCTGGGCCGTTCCTCTGATTGGAATCGGGATGGCGTTCGCGCGCCGCGAACAGTATGCGCTCGCACTGCCGGCGTTCCGACGAGCGATCGAAGTCGACCGCCTCCGGATCGAGCGAAATCCGATTCTCGTCCGCGCGATGGCCAAGACGTTCTTGCACCGCGCAGAGCAAGTCGAACGCGAGGGGCGCGATGATGTGGCGCGAGGCCTCGTCGGAGAGGTGCTCACTCTCGATCTCCGGCGTGCGCCCGGGACTGTACGGTTTGAGCTGAAACGAAAGCACGACGTCTTGAGGCGGGGGGAACAGGGCGATGTCCACTCGGCTGCGTGACGCTGCGGTTCAGCATCTGAGATCGCTCGGGACCACGACCGAAGAAGGAATAGTTCAGCGACTCACCATGGACATCGAAGTCGAAGGCCGTGTCGAGATGGTCACGCTGAGCGTCCGTGACGGTGAGCTGCAGTGCGTGTCGAGTGACGCCCGGAACGACGGTCCCCACGTTCACGCGGCCCTGCGATTCGTTGCGGGAATGGAGACACGCGAGGACTCATCACCGCCTGGCGCAGTCGTCCTGAGCGCGGCGCAGTCAGACGAGCAAGGCGCTGAAGGCGAGCTCGCGGAGGCGCTCGATGACCTTCTCACCGCGATCACGCGCATCGGGGTAGGCAAGGCGCAGCACGCGCCCTCCGTCGACGCAGCGCTGGAGCGTCTCATCGGAGCAGCACCCAAACCCACTCCATCAGGCCTCGGCCGCTTCATCGGGCGTCTTCAGAACGCGATGCGATCGGCTGAGCTTCCTCGCGTCGTGCGCCTCCTCGAAGGCGCGTCGCAACTTGCCGACGCGCTTCGGGCGGCGACCCCAACGCCCGAAGCCGAGCTGTGTATCGGCGCATGGCTCGGCACGCGGCCTGGGTCGAGAACCGGAGTCGAGCTCCTGTCTGACCGAACGATGATCGAGGTCGGTCGTGAGTGGCTGTCGGGCACGGAGCGAGCGAGCCTGGAACGCCGCTATCTCGTCGATGCCGAATCCGGCGGCGTCTATCGCGAGGATCGCCTCCGAAACGCCACAGCATCGTTAGGCCCGTGCCCGCGGCAGCTTCAGGTCGGCCTGGCCGAAGTCGAGGCCGGGCACGAACCGCGGCGAATCCGGCTTCTGCAATACGAGGTCGAGCCCCTCGTGCCCGCCGAGAGCTGGGACAGCCTGCGCCAAGTGGCGAGCCACAGCTTTGCCGAGATCACCGAAAGCTACCGGGCCGCGCTGCGAGCGAGCCCCGCGCTGGCGGAGCCGTTCGCTCTCATCGCCCCTTTTCGGATCGAGCGCAACGGGGGATTCAAAGCCTTCGACGCCGAGGGGCATCAGCTAGTGCTCGATCGCACCGAGCGCCGGGGCGCGGTCCTCGCCTTCTATGACTTGATGGCGGAGGGCGTCGAGCCGTCCTGGCTCGCCGGGCGTCTCACCGACGTCGGCGCGACTGTATGCGTCACGCCATTCGCGATCGGGACCTTCGACGGGAACTACACCCGTCTCTGATTTCTCCTAACAGGTTCGCGAGCTGCTGCTAACGTTCATGCGTCGTGCCCGTAAGGTCCGATGGCTCCGACGACCGCCGAACCATGTCATCGAACACGCAACCCGAAACGACACGTAGACGCTCCCTCGATGCTCGGCGCCTTCCGCTTGCCGCCGCCAGTCAACAGCTCCGACAGCTTGGCGGGCTGCCCATCGAAGGCGACTTTCACGAGGCCTTGGGCCGGGAAGGGCTCTGGCCGCTGCAGCCCACCGCGATCCAGATCCTTCAGGTCAACGTCGGCAAGCTCTGCAATCAGACCTGCCGTCACTGCCACGTCGACGCTGGCCCAGATCGGACCGAGGTAATGTCGCGCGAGACAGCTGAGCTCTGCGTCGAGGCGCTTCGGCGAAACGCGATTCCCACCGTCGACATCACCGGTGGCGCCCCAGAGCTCAATCCGCATTTCCGTTGGCTCGTCGAGCAGTGCGCCGCGCTCGACCGGCATGTCATCAACCGGTGCAACCTCACGATTTTGGAGACGGGCCCACATCGAGATTTGCCGGAGTTCTTTGCGCAACACCGTGTGGAGCTCGTTTGCTCGCTGCCCCACTACCAAGGGGCTTGCACCGATACGCAGCGAGGCGACGGCGTGTTCGAGAAGAGCCTTCGCGCGCTGCGCCGCTTGAACCAGCTCGGCTACGGGGACGGTCGTTCGGGGCTTCGCCTCGTCTTGGTGACGAACCCGGTTGGGGCGGTGCTTCCTGCCGCGCAAGCCTGCTTGGAGGCCGAGTGGAAACGTGAAATGAAGCGCTTGCACGGCGTGTCGTTCGACTCGCTGTACACCATCACCAACATGCCGATCAGCCGGTACCTCGACTGGCTCCTCGAAACGGGCAGTCTCGAAGGCTACATGCGAAAACTGATCGAGTCCTTCAACCCACAGGCGGCGGAGGGCCTGATGTGCCGCAGCATGGTTTCGGTTGGCTGGGACGGGCGGCTCTTCGCCTGCGACTTCAACCAAATGCTCGACCTCCCGGTGTCGGGCGAAGCTCCTCGACACATCCGCGACTTTGATCGGGCCAAGCTACAGGCGCGAACGATCGAGACCAACAGGCACTGCTACGGGTGCACGGCAGGCTCCGGATCGAGCTGCACTGGCGTGACGGATGGGTCACACTCCCTCCTATGAACGACGCTTTGGCGGCTACGCCGACCATCGACTGCGATGACGCCACAGTCATCGCCTTCGCAACAGAGCACGCCGGGGGCGAGCCCGATCCACGTGCGCAGGCAGTTCGACTCTATTACGCGGTTCGCGATGGCATTCGGTACGACCCGTACGCCCTGGTTTTGACCATCCCAGGCCTGAAGGCGAGCCGATCGCTCGAGCTCGGCCGAGCATGGTGTGTGCCCAAGGCCATTGTGCTCGCGGCCGCGTGCCGAGCGCTCGGCATCCCGGCACGGCTCGGGTTCGCCGATGTGAAGAACCATCTGTCGACAGAGCGTATGCGCCAGACGATGAAGACCAACGTGTTTTACTGGCATGGGTACACAGCGATCGAGCTTGGCGGCCAGTGGGTGAAGGCCACCCCCGCGTTCAACATCGAGCTCTGCCAGAAGTTCCGAATGAAGCCCTTGGAGTTCGACGGATTCGAGGATTCGATCTACCACCCCTTCGATCTCGATGGCCATCAGCACATGGAGTATCTCCGGTTCCACGGCGAGTTCGACGACCTGCCGTTTGATCGGATGATCAGCGCCTTCGCAACCCACTACGGCCGAGAGATGTACGACGGCCCGGTCGGCAACTTCGATCTCGACGTCGACGAAGAGACCCGTCACGAGGCCAGCTAGGCCGAGCGCTCGTCGCCTAGCACCACTCGCGTCGGGGCGTGGTCCTCGCCCAACTCGATGAGCGCATCGGCGCGCGCTGGCATCTCTTCCCACATGAATCGGGTCAGGCGCTCGAAATGCATGACGAAACGGCGCACCTCCGCCGGCGTCATGACCCCGAGGCCAGCGCGCGACGCCCGCAGACGCGATTCCTGCTCTTCGCGCCAGGCATGGACGAGGTCGAATCTCGACGGACGCAGCATGACGAGCATGTCCAACTCGGCGAAGAGCGCCTGATAGCGGCGGCCGAGCTCGCGATTGACGTACCAGCGCCAATCCCCCGTGGGGTCCTCCGAGCGCTCCAGCTCGTTGACCGGAGTCTCCAGCTCGTCGGCACGCTGCGGTCGCGCGCCCATACACCAGCCCTCGAAAATCACGAGGTCGCAGCGCCCCTCCCAGGGCGGCCAATCCGCAACTCGATGGCGCTCGTCCTTGGCCTTGTCGAACCTCGGCAGCGCGATGGGTCGGCCTTCCCGCAGACAGCGAAGCACGCGAATCCCGAGCTCGACATCATGCGTCCCGGGCACACCGCGCGTCGCGAACAGCGGATGAATCGTCTGCGCGCGCTCGAGCCGCTGAGCTCCCGAAAGGTAGAGATCGTCGAGCGACAAGACAGCCGCGCGCACCCCATGAACGCGCTCGAGAAGCCGCCGCAACAGCCGCGCCAAGGTCGACTTTCCCGTCCCCTGCGCGCCATTGAGCCCAAGCACCCGCGTCCGATCGTCCAAGTGATCCGCCACCCAGGCCGTCATCGGCACGTAGAGTTCGGCGATCAACGCGTCAGACGGGCGAGAAATCCCCTCCTCCGCGCACCAGGCTTCGACGTCGGCGCGAACATCGGGAAGGCTTTGATGGATACTGCCACCAATCGAACGAGGCCAAAGCATGGGCGAGGTTATACCACCGCTGACGCTGGCGCTGGCGCTGGCACTGCAGTAGACCTCCCCTGATGCCCGCCCCCAAGATCCGTATTCTCGTCGCGAAGCCCGGACTAGACGGCCACGATCGCGGGGCCAAAGTCGTTGCGCGCGCGCTGCGCGACGCGGGCTTCGAGGTGGTCTACACGGGGCTCCATCAGACGCCCGACATGATTGCTGTGGCAGCGGTCCAGGAAGACGTCGACGCGGTGGGGCTCTCCGTCATGTCGGGCGCCCACAACACCTTGTTTCCGGCAGTGATGGACGCCCTGTCGGAGCGCGGCGCGGATGACATCCTCGTCTTCGGGGGCGGCATCGTGCCCGAGGAGGACCTCGAAGCGCTCATCGCGAAGGGCGTCGGCGCCATTTTCACCCCTGGCGCACCGCTCGATGACATCGTCCAGTGGATTCGCGGCAAGGTGAAGCCGCGCTCGCTGGATGTCTGAATCACGAGTGCCGGCCGCGTCGCGCGCCGTCGCAGCTGTCATCGTGGCGGAAGGCCGTGACCCGGAACGATCATGGTCTTCTTGTAGCTCTCATAGTCGAAGAGGTCGCTGTGCTGCGCGTTGTGGCACTGCACGCAGGTCGACGCGGGAGTGTCGCGGAGGATGCCAACCTCCTCCGGGTTTTCGGCGTGCGCGGCTCCCGGCCCGTGACAGCTCTCGCACCCGACGTTGACAAGTGCGAGGTCGCGGTTGTGGGTCACCGTCGATCCACCGGGCCGCTCATAGCCGGTCACGTGACAGCCCACGCAGTCGAGGTTGTATTCTTTGTTCTGCTCCTGCAGCGTGCGATACGCGTGCCCGTGTGCGGTGGTGCTCCACCAGGCATACGCAGGCTGGTGGCAGCCGCTGCACGCGGCCGACCCCACGTACGCAACGTCGCCCGGGCCGAGCGGCGGAGGTTTGCGGTTCGCGAACGCAACGCGATTGGCGTCGTTGACGACCTTGTCGTGCTTGCGCATCAGCGCCTCGACCGTCGAGTCCTTTGGCGCGTTCTTCGGCAAGGGGATCCACGTCACGTAGAGCGCATTGCCGTCGGTGGACGGGGCAGGCCCATTGAGGGCTTGCCGCTCCCCGCGAAGAGCCGCCAAGCGCGCACGCTGCGATTCGAGGTCGGCTGCGTCGACGTCGCCGGACTTCTCCCAGGCCGAGATCTTTTGGCCCAGGTCGGCTAGCTGCGAATCCAAGAGGCGTGCACGCTCGGCGCGGGACCAGTCGCTTCGATCCACGAAGGGTGCGCCGGTTTTCTTCTGGTACACATCGACTACGGTAAGTCCTTGGCCTTGCCGGCTCGCGTGCAGAAGCCAGGCTCGCCCCGCCTCACGCGGAGCGACGGGATCGTCCTCGTCGAGCCCGCCTTGAACGACCAGATCGACGCCCTCGATGGCACCCAGACGATTGGCATCGCGGCGCGACCCGTCGACCAGTGCCATCGTGAGATCGGAGTCGGCGTCGGCTGACGCGGCCAGTGGCTTGACGGCGTCTCGGTCCGCCCCGGGACGGACCCCGACGACGGCTAGGCGAAGGCTGCCGACCTTCACGCGGAGGAGCTCGGCGTCGCCCTCCATGGCGAGCCAGGGGAAATCGGAGGCGGCCTTCAAGGCTTCGAGGGTGTCGGATGGCTGGGCGCGATCGCTCGGACCCGGGAGGACCGCGGCGACATCCAAGCCGCTGAGAATCCCCGCAAGCGTCTTGGCGTTGCGACCCGCCTGGTCGACGCGCACCGGCTCGATCGTGGCGGTGTCGAAGAACGTATCTCCGGCGATGACAAACACCACCGGCGCAGGACCGTCGCGGAGGGCTCGAATCTGAGCCGCGAGCCGGTCAATGCCTCCGAGGGGGTCGCTCGTGCAGCCGCAGGGCTCCAGATAGCCCTTGAGGTCCGTGACGAGCGCAATCCGGACGGTGGGCACGTCGGAGCCCCGCCTGCCCGTGGGCTGGCCCCGGCTGCAGCCGAGGCTCAGGCTGAGGGCCAGTACCGTAAGGAAGCAACGCATCCCATTCTTTCTAGCGCCAGAGGGCCGAGCCGCAAAAGGTCGGGCAGGGCGGCGGCTTGACGGCAAGGCAGGCGCTGACTAGCTTCCGGCGTCTTTTGGGCGGGCCTGACCCGCCGCTTACGAGGAATCCATGGTCAAGGTCCGACTATCACGCGCCGGCGCCAAGAAGCGTCCCTACTATCACATCGTGGTCACCGACAAAGAAAAGCCACGCGACGGTCGCTTTATCGAGCAGATCGGCACGTACGACCCCAGCCGCCCGATTGCGGAGGCCAGCGTCGACCAAGCGCGTCTCGAGTACTGGATCGGAGTAGGCGCCCAGGTCAGCGATCGCGTTCGCGACGTCGTCAAAGCGCATGGCAAGGCCGTTGCTGACGCAGCCGCCGCTTCCTGAGCGAGTAACGAAATGGCCGGAGACAAGCTTCAGGACCTCATCGCGTATATCGCGAGCTCCTTGGTCGACGACCCCGACGCCGTCGAGGTCAACGTAGTCGAAGAAGACCGCGCAGTCGTCCTCGAGCTGACCGTCGCCCCCGACGACCTCGGCAAGGTCATCGGCAAGGAAGGGCGAACAGCCCGCGCCATGCGCACGCTCCTGGCCGCCACCTCGGCGCGCCTGCGCAAGCGTGCCATCCTCGATATCCTCGAGTAACCCACTGCCCCGGCGAGGGCGAAAGGCGCCCGTGAGCAAACGTGCGGAACCGCTTTCCTGGATCGAGCTGGGGGTCATCGCACGGCCGCAGGGAGTGAAGGGAGAGCTCCGTGTCCACGTGTTCAATCCGGACTCGACCATGCTCGAGGAGCTCGCGGAGGTGTTCCTGATCGGCGAAGCCGGCGAAGAGCCGGCGCTCGTTGGAATTCAGTCCGCTCGCCGCGGACCGAAAGCGGCGCTCGTTCGATTGGAGGGCGTGAGCTCACGCGAAGACGCAGACGCGCTTCGGGGCTACACCCTGTGCGTTCCGCGCTCGGCGTTGCCTGAGCTCGACGAAGGAGAATACTACCACGCCGACCTCATCGGCCTGGAAGCCTTCGAGCGCGGCGAATCGATCGGCACCGTGGTCGATGTCCTCGATTACCCCAGCGCGGAGTGCTTGAAGGTACAACGGCCCGACGGTTTCCTCGAGGTGCCGATGCTCCCCAAGTGGCTCGACCGCGTCGACGTCGACGCTGGCAAAGTGCTACTCAAAGGCCTCGATGACATTCCTCTGCAGAAGCTGCGCTGATGCGATTTGAGATCGTTACCCTCTTTCCGGAGCTCTTCGATGTCCTGCGCGCCGGACTGCTCGGAAAGGCCCAGGATGCCCGGGCGATCGACATCCAAGCGATTACGCCGCGCGAGTTCACCCACGACCGCCATCGCACCGTTGATGACGCACCGTACGGCGGCGGGAGCGGCATGGTTCTCATGCCGGGCCCGATCGCACAGGCCCTGGATCACCTCGACGAGGCGAGGGGAGGGAAGCCGACGCTCCGCGTGCTCCTCACTCCCCAGGGCGCCCGGTTCTCGCAGGCTCACGCGCGCAGGTTCTCCGAGCTCGGTTCGCTCACTCTCGTTTGCGGCCGCTACGAAGGCTTCGACGAACGCATTCGCGGGCTCGCCGACGAGGAGGTGTCGCTCGGAGACTTCGTGCTGCTGGGCGGTGAGGCGGCCGCACTGGCGGTCATCGAAGCAACCGCGCGCCTTTTGCCCGGCGTCCTGGGCAACGACGAATCGGCCGCCGATGAATCGCACTCCGACGGTCTGCTCGAGTACCCGCAGTACACGCGCCCCGAGGAGTTCCGCGGCCAAAAAGTCCCCGAAATCCTTCGCTCCGGGAACCACGCCGCGATAGCGCGCTGGCGCCGAAAGGAATCGCTCCGACGAACGCGGGACCGACGCCCCGATCTCTTGGAGACCGCGGAGCTCACCAACGAGGACCGAGAGCTGCTCGAGGAGATTCGAGAGGGCCGCTGACCCATCCGAGTTTCGTGTCGATCCGGAAGCTCGGTCCTGGGCGCCTCGCTCAGTCCTTCGAAGAACCACGCGCGCGTACGACGAGCCCCGAGAGCGCGAAAACGGCGCCGGCTGCTTCCGCGAGAAGCACAGCCGACATCACCGGCACCTGAGGCCCGTCGACGCCCATGCCGATCCCCCGATAAGCGGCAAGCCCGCTGAAGCTGAGGAAGCTAAGCAAGAGCCCAAGCTCGAGCGCAAGACCCCCGCGCCGCGCGCAGAACAAGAGGAACACCGCAATCGCCACCTCCAGCCCGCCGTACACCGCGCGCAGCTCGGTCAGAGGCGCCCCCGCGGGAACCGTAAGGCCGAGCGTCGCGAACATCGCGCTAGGCATGACGGTAAAGACGATCCCGGTCCCGAGAAACACGAGCCCACAGATCCAGAGCACGACCGAGGGATACCGGCTGTCCATGGAAAGGAGGATAGGGCAATGGCCAAGAACAGTCTCGCTCACGGTCACGCAGCGACAACCGCTGGCGTACCGGGGCGCGGAAAAAAGCGGGACATGGGGCGGAGTCGACGTAACGAGTGACAATCGGCAAGACAGCAACCACCCCCGATTGGCGCGAGTTCCGAGGCGAGGCTTGCGTGGTCCAGGCCCCCAAGTGCTTCCGACCACCCTTGCAAGCCGAGCCGTTCGGCGCAGCCCCGTGTCCCGCTTTTTTCCGCGCCCCGGTGTACCCCAACCGACCCTGTGATAAACCCCCACCCACCGTGCCTCCGGTCTACTGCGCCCTCATCCACCATCCCGTCGTCGACCGACAAGGCGACGAAGTCACCACCTCGGTCACGAACCTCGATGTGCACGACATCGCCCGGAGCGCGCGCACGTATGGCCTCCAGGGCTACTTCGTGGTGAGCCCCATCGATGCGCAGCATCCCGTGGTCCAGAAAATCGTCGATCATTGGACGTCCGGCGCCGGAACAGAGCGCTTTCCGGAGCGCGGGGAAGCGATTGCGCTCGTTCGCCTCTGCCGCTCACTCGACGAGGCGATCGCCGAAATCGAGGCCGCTGAGGGCAAAACGCCGCGACTGGTGGTGACCTCTGCCAAAGGCGGCCCCGGGCGCAGCTCCTACGCCGAGGAGGCCGAACGCCTGCGAACCGCGGCGCGCCCCTCGCTCCTTCTCTTCGGCACCGGGCACGGCCTGAGCGACCGCGTCCTGCAGCGCGCAGACGTGTTCCTCGAGCCCATCGTGGGTCCGACCGACTTCAATCACCTTTCGGTCCGGGCTGCCGTCGCGATCAGCCTCGATCGTCTTCTGGCACCGAAATCCGCAGCGAATCACGCCGTTTGACCCCGTTTTGACCCCGTGCTACCCACCGGCTCCGTTTCGCAAGAGGCTTAGTGATGAGTGGAAGTGTTCCTGAAATCGACGCGATTGAGAAATCGCAGCTCCGTGAACTCGCCCCCTTTCGGGTCGGGGACACGATCAACGTCCATTTCCGAATTCGGGAGGGCGAAAAGGAGCGCATTCAGGTCTTCAAAGGCGTGGTGATTCGCAAGAGTCAGGGCGGCGCAGGTGCAACCTTCGCAGTCCGAAAAATCTCGGGCGGCGTCGGCGTGGAGCGCATTTTCCCGCTGCACTCCCCGCGCATCGAAAAGGTCGAGGTCGCCGCGCGCGGCCACGTTCGACGCTCACGCCTGTACTACCTGCGCAATCTTCGCGGCAAAAAGGCGCGGCTCAGAGAGCGTCAGCGGCATTCGGACTGAGCTCGCCCTCAGCGCTCCCGGATCGTTAGCGTCGACTCTCGGAAACCATTGGTTCCGGGCACGTGGACCCAGAGGCGGCGCTCCGCGAGCTTGCCATTCATGACGCTCACGACGATGTACGCGCAGGGCCACATCAGCTCGCCGTTGTTTGCAAAGGTCGCCGCATCTTCGTCAGAGAAATACGCGCCGGCGTCGCAGTGCGAGTGGTAAATGACCTTCACCGGGCGGCCGGCCTGCTGCCCTTGCTCGAAGGTGCGCGCTGCGCGCAGCTCGTTGATCTTGAAGTACATCTTCGAGGTCCGCGGGAACGTGACGGGGTCGAGCTCGTGGTACTTGTCGGCTTCGTTCTCTTCGCGTTGAAGCGCGTCCAAAAGCGCCGGCTCCCCGGCCGGTCCTAAGACGAACCCGCAGCTCTCGCTCGGATAGCTTTCGAGCGCATGTTGCTCGATTTCGTCCATCACCGACTTCTCGATCTCGAGGTCGCCCGAGATCCACGGAAACGACTCACCACTCATAGTGCTTCTCCCATTTCATCGGCGCGAAGTAACGGTCGCCCCGGTCGCAGGCGATCGCCACGACGCAGCTCGCGTTGGCGCGCTTGGCTACCTCGAGGGCGGCAGCCACGTTCGCGCCGGTCGAGTGCCCGACGTGTAGGCCTTCCTCGGCCGCCAAACGGTCCGACATATCCCAGCCCGCGTCGGTGCCGACGGGAAAGATCTCATCGGGCACCTTGGGGTCGTAGATCTCGGGGACCAGCGAGCTCGCCATGTGCTTGAGGCCCTCGAGGCCGTGCAGCGCTTCGGCGGGCTCGACCGCAACGCACTGGATTTTACGGCTGTGCTCGTGAAGTCGCCGGGTCGTTCCCATGCAGGTCCCGCTCGTTCCGAGACCCGCCACGAAGTGCGTAATCTCTTCACCGACCTGCTCGATGATCTCCTGTCCGGTGCCGAGGTAGTGGGCGCGCGGGTTCGAGGGATTCGAGTACTGGTCGGGGTAAAAATAACGGTCCGGGTCTTCCGCCACCATTTTCCGAACCATTCGGATGGCGCCGTCGGAGCCCTCCATTGGGTCGCTGTAGATGATCTCCGTGCCGAACGCCGTGCTGATGTCCTTGCGCGCCTGCGAGACATTGGAGGGCATCACGAGCTGAACGCGGTACCCCATGGCCGCGCCGAGCAAACTGTACGCTACGCCCGTGTTACCACTCGTGGCGTCGATCAGAATCTTGTCGCTGCGGAGCCGGCCGTCTTCAACGGCGTCGAGCATCATCTGGCGGGCGGGGCGATCCTTCACCGAGCCGCCTGGGTTCGCGTATTCGAGCTTGGCGTAGAGCTTGGTTCCGGGCGCGTCTTTTTCTAGTGAACGCAAGCGAACCAAGGGGGTGTTGCCCACCGCCTCGACGATCGACTCCATCTTACGAAAACGCATCAAGCCTCGTCGCTCAGTCTCAGCTCCACCGGAAACTCGCCTGCCTCCGCAATGCCCAGCACCTCCTTGAGGTGCTCGACCGCGGAAAAGGCGCCGAGGACCAGGGCCGCGGGCTCCAAAAGAGCCGACGAGCCCGCGAACCGGAGGAGGCTCGACCTTTTGGGCACGCGAAGCGCAGCACCCCGCAGATCCGCTTCGCAGCCTGCGCGTTCCAGATAGTCCGCCGCCACCGCATACGCGTCGGCGTCGCCGCCCGCACCGCTTCTAAACCGGGAGTCGAGCAGGCGCTCTTGACCCGCCTCGCCGATCTCGGCGAGAAGGAGCTGACGTGCGTATCGACGCCGTGCCGTGGCGTCGAGGCTCAAGCGGAGCTTCCTCCCGCGATCGCCGGGACGATGCTCAGGGTGTCGCCGTCTTTGAGCGCCGTCTCGAGATTGTCGAGAAAGCGGATGTCCTCATCGTTCGCGTAGATGTTTACGAAGCGGCGCACCCCTTTTTCGTCACAGAGGCGATCCTTCATGCCAGGGTGGCTGGCCTCGAGACTTTCGATCACCTCGGAAACCGTACCGCCCTTCATGAGGACTTCGTCTGCTCCGCCGGTCAGGCTTCGGAGCGGGGTTGGAATGCGTACCGTGACAGCCATGTTCGTTCCTTTCTGAGTCCCAACCAATGGGCGCAGGCGTCAGGCAGCGCAAGCCGCCGTGTACCGCTCCATCCGCAGGTCCTTGATCTCTCCTGTACAAAGAGGGCAGTCGCTTCGGCGTCGCACAAACGTTTTTCGAAGCGAGCCCTTGAGTGCGTCGTAGTGCCAAAGCTCACCCGCCGGTCGCTCCCCTCGAAGCAAGCGAATGGCGAAAGCTGCCTCGAGGCCGCCGAGCACCCCCACGACGGGGCCGACCACACCCGCCTCCGCGCAGGTCTCGATTCGGTCGCGCGGGATGTCCTCGAAGAGGCAGCGAAGGCACGCCGAATCGGGAAGGGCGCAAAACGCCCACCCCCCCCAGCGGATGGCGCCGGCTTGAACGGCGGGCACCGCTCCAAGATGCGCAGCATCGGCAACCAGGAACTTCGTCGCGAGGTTGTCCGCCCCTTCGACCACCAGGCTGTGGCCCTTCAAGAGCTCCAGCGCCGTGCTGGGGACAAAGCGGCCGTCGACCGGCTCAACCGAGAGCTCGGGCGCGAGCTCGCGTAGGTTAGCTGCCGCACGTTCGATTTTCGATCGGCCGACGTCTTCGCGACCGTAGAGGGTCTGACGGTGCAGGTTGCTCTCGTCGACCAGGTCATCGTCGATGACCGTAATGTGCGCCGCGCCGGATTTGGCGAGCGCGCGGAGCACCGGCGAGCCGAGCCCGCCTGCCCCTACGACCAGAACACGATGCGCTTCCATCACTTGAAATACTCTCCCAAGCTGAAGTAGCGCTCGCCGGTATCGCACAAAATCGTGACGACCGTCTTTCCTGGCCCGAGCTCTTTGGCAACCTCGATCGCCGCCCAGACGTTGGCGCCTGCGCTGATGCCGAGGAGCAACCCCTCCTGCCTGGCGAGCTCGAGCTTTGTATCCCAAGCGTGTTGGTCGCTGACGCCGATCACGCGGTCCACGACGTCGGCGTGATAGTTCTCGGGGACGAACCCTGCGTTGAGGCCTTGGATTTTGGTCGGTCCGGGAGGACCGCCGAGCAGGACGGGGCTTGCCGCGGGCTCGACCGCAATCATTTGCGCCTCCGGGTTTTGCGCTTTGAGCGCCTCGCCTACGCCGCTCACGGTACCGCCGGTGCCAACCGCCGCCACAAAGGCGTCGATCGACTGCCCCTCGAACGCACGCAGCAGCTCGGGCGCGGTCGTTCGCGCGTGCACCGCCGGATTGGCCGGATTTGAAAACTGCTCCGGCATGAACGCGCCGCGCTCTTCGACGATGCGCCGGGCGGCTTCCATGGCGCCCTCCATCACTCGGTCCGGTTCGGTGAGCACGATCTCGACGCCGTACGCCTCGAGCAGGGCGCGCCGCTCGAGCGACATGCTCGCCGGCATCGTGAGGACGAGCTTGTACCCTTTGCGTGCACAGACCAGCGCCAGGCCTATCCCCGTGTTGCCGCTGGTCGGCTCTACGATGGTGTCGCCAGCCCGCAGCTTTCCTTCTGCTTCGGCGGCTTCGATCATGGCGAGGCAGATGCGATCCTTGACGGAGCCACCGGGGTTGAGGTGCTCACATTTGCCCCAGATCGTCGCGCCGCCGTCGGGCGAGAGACGGCGCAACCGAACGATAGGCGTTTCGCCGATGAGATCGAGGACGCTTTCGGCAACTGCTGCGGACATCAGATCGAGTATACGTAGCGTCGGGGCGGCGCGCGTCGAACTCCGTGCGCGTCACCTCGATCACAGAGATCTTGGATCGTGACGGCGTCAAAGCACGCCTCGATGTTGTCGGACAGCTCGGAAAAGATCGTTTCCGTGACGACGCGGCTGGTCTCGTCCGCATCGCTGCTCCCGTCATTGCCTGCCAGAAGAATCGGCCCCTCGAGCGCGCGCACGATGTCGCCAAGGCGGATATCGTCCGCGTCCATCGCCAGCGCGTAGCCGCCGCGAGGTCCGCGCTTGGAGGTGACGAGCCCCGCCCGCTTGAGGTCCTGAAAGATCTGTTCGAGGAAGCGAGGTGGGATCGCCTGCCGGCGCGAGATGTCCTTGATCTGCGTCGCTTTGCCACCGCTGTGAAAGGCGATGTCGAAGATGGCGCGGACGCCGTATCGGCCTTTGTTCGAGAGCTTCACCTCGGACATCTATGGTTTCCTGCATCGGTATTGTCAAGAATGACTTTCGCCCGCAGCCAAGGCCGCCACGGGCCCGGCTCGACGGCTATTCGGCAGGTGAGATCGGGACACGGCCGCCGGCGAAGGCGGAGCGCTCGGCCTCGGAGACGCTTGGAAGTCCGTCTCCGATGTGCAGTGCGGCCCGCTCCAGGATGGCCTCGCAGAGGTCCGGGAAGTCGTATCCGGCCCCCGCGGCGATTTTGGGAAGCAAAGAGGTAGGCGTCATCCCGGGCAGGGTGTTGACCTCGAGAACGTACTCGTTCTCGTCCGAGGTCACGAGCAGGTCGACCCGGGTCGCGCCGGTCGCGCCGACCGCGTGAACGGCTCGCTCGGCCAGGTGCAGCACGCCCTGGTAGCGGGTTGGCGAAAGCCGGGCCGGGAAGTGATATTCGCTCTGTCCCTTTTGGTATTTCGACTTGTAGTCGTAGAACCCACCCTTGGGTTCGATCTCGATAGCACCGAGCGCGTTACCATCGAGGAGCCCAACCGCCACTTCGCGGCCTCGAATCAGGCGTTCGACCAGAACCCACTCGTCGAATCGCGCTGCGTCCTCGCAGCGCTGCCGTAGCTCGCTCAGGCTCGCGGCTGACCCGGCCCCAACGCTCGAGCCGCCGCTGCGAGGCTTGACGAAGCTCGGAAATCCAAACGAGCTGTGAATCTGCTCGAGGCGGTCGAGGTCGTCACGTCGCACCGCGTAGTACGAAGGCGTCGGCACGTTGTAGAGCCGAAAGAGCTCTTTGCTCTTGAGCTTGTCCATCGAGAGCGCGCTCGCGAGGACACCCGAACCCGTATACGGGATGCCCATCGTCTCGAGCAGGCCCTGGATGCAGCCATCTTCGCCGTAGGTCCCATGGAGGGCGATCACCGCCAGGTCGATTCTAATCTGCCGAAGTACCTGGTCGATATCCCCGTCGACGAAGACTTTCTGGACGCGGTACCCGCGACCCTTCAGCGCCTCGAACATGGCTTCACCGGTCTTCAGGGAAATCTCGCGCTCCGCGCTCACGCCCCCAAGCAGTATGCCGATCTCTTTGTTCTTCATTCGATTCTCCTCGAAGCGCGACCAATGCGAAGACCGGGCCAGCCCAGTTCACCCCAAAAACGCTGCTTTGGGTCCCGCCCCTCGTGTCGTGCGTGCCACAGCGGCGACGCCCATCTGACACAAACGACCACTGCCCATGCCCATTCGGCTGTAACAGCGGCGATCGGCCAGAGCCAATTACCAGCAAATCGGCCGTATGGGCCTCGGGTCTGTCAAAGTCAAATCCATGGGGATTAAGGGCGATCGACGAGCTGGCGAGGCTGCGGAGGGCTCGAGCAGCAGAGATTTGTCGCCTTTGGGGGTGACGTTTCGTTGCCTCGCGGGGTCCTCGGTGGTACCGAGGAAGCACGAATGGGTCCGTTGACCCGATCATCAACTCAAAAACCACTTTTGTCTGGTGGAAGTGCGAACGAGCATGGCTCGCGGCCCTCGGGGCGGCGGAGCAATGCGCGGGTGGAGCGAATCTCCGCTCCCCGTCGCGACCCCTCGTTTCGCCCACCGGATCGACAGGAAAACATACCAAAATGACATTCACGGAAGCAGCCGTGGAGGTTCTCCGATCGGTCGGAAAGCCGCTCCACTATAAGAAAATCACCGAAATCGCGATCGAGAAAAACCTCCTTTCGCACGTCGGAAAGACCCCTGAAACCACGATGAGCTCGAGGCTCGCGACGATGGTCAAAAAAGACCGGGGCGACGCGCCGATTCTCAAGGTCAAGCCGGGCGTCTTCGCCTTGCGCGAATTCCCGGAGGACAGCATCGAGGAAGACGACGGCGACGCGTCGGAGAGCGACGCCCCCGAGGCAGCCGAGCCCGCTACGGGCGCCGAGGAGGCCGAGGCTTCCGCAGACGCTGAAGAAACGGATGATGAGGTCCTGGTCTCATCGCAGGACCTTCCGGGCGCCGATGTTTTCCCCGAGGAAGACGACGACGACGAGCTGATTCTCGCCAACCTGGAGGACGATTCGCGCGACGCCCGTCGTCCTCGGAAGCGCCGGCCCCGAAGGCGCCGGGAACGTGATGCCGAGGGCGCCTCGGCATCCGATGCCCGGTCGGACCGTGAACGCCGTCCCGCGACGCGCGGCCGAACGCGGAAGGAGGCTCCTGCGCCTGCAAACCGCGCCGCCGAGGCCGGCGAACCCGTGGGCAGAGACCTTTCGGACGCCATCGAGACGGCGCTTCGCGGCAGCAGCCGCAAGCCAAGAACCCTGGTCCAGGTCGCCGAGGGCTTGATCGACACCGGCAGGCTGGCTGGGACCCCAGCCCTGCTGGCCCCTACGCTGGGTGCCGCTGTCCGCGGCGACAACGCCAAGCGCCGAGCATCGGGCGGACGCCCGCGTTTTCGCGAGGCCGACGGGCTCGTTGCACTGCTCGAATGGGATCTGCCGAGCGATGCGGTCAACGCCGAGCGGGACGCCCTCCGTGCCGCCGACCGGCAGCGGCAGAGCGTCCGTCGAGCCTTCATCAAGCGCCTGCGCACCCTGCCCGATGGCGCTTTGCTCGAGCTCCTCGCCACCTGGCTCAACGCGATTGGGGTCCATTCGCTCCGCGGTGTTCGCGCGGAGGCGGGCGACTTCAGCCTCGCGGGCACACTCCGAAGGGGCCCTGAAGAAACCCCGCTCGCGATCACGATCTTTCGAGGCAACCAGCCGATTCAGAACGACGCCGTCGTGGCGCTCCGAGGCGGACTTCATCACTTCGACCATGCGCGTGTGGGCTGGCTGATCACCTTGGGACAGGTCCGTGAGGGCGCCCTCACAGAGGCGCACTCCGAAGGTGCGCCCCCTTGCGCCGTGTTCGATGCAGATGCGCTCGCCGTATCGATGGAAGAGGTTGGGGTCGGCATTCACCGCGCATCGCTGCCCTTGGCCGTGCTCGACGTCGAGCTTCTCGACTCCCTCGGTGGTGGCCGCAGCCATCGAAGCAGCAGCACGGGAACCGCGAGCAGCGACGAAGACGGGGATTCCGACAACAACAAGCGGCGACGGGGCCGGCGGCGCGGCCGGCGGCGCGGTGGTCGAGACGAGGCCGGCGAAGCGACGAACCGCGACGAATCCGCGGACGCCAGCGAAAGTTCGGAGCGTTCAGAGGGCTCCGACAGCGAAACGGCAAAGCTCGAGACAGACTCGGAGTCCGCTCCACAAGGTGCTGAAGACACTGAGAAAAAGCAGGAAGAGCGCGAGCCGTCGCCCGAAGTCGAGGCCGAGCAACTGTAGCCAAATGGATACAGTTGGGCCACCTGAGGGTGGCGCAAGGTAAGCGCATGCCCTACCGTTCCGGCTTCCGAATGGTTATCGGGAACGGGTCATGCGAATCGCACTATTGGTCATCGGCGTTGTTTTCCTCAGCGCGTGGAACTCCCGCTCCGAAGCGGGACCTACGTTCGCTGAGGAGCTGCGCGTTCCCGCTGTCGCAGGAATGGACTACCGCAGCGCGGTCGGTGAACACCCTACGTCCCTCGCGCTCGCCCGCGCCATCGACGCACGACTGATCGTCCGAGAGAGCCGACGGGGCGAACCGATTCACGTGCAGCACTGCCGCGCGAGCGACGGCGGGTGCCGCGCCCGCATCGCGACGCTTTCACGTCTGATCACCGAGGCGAGCAATCGCGCGGGCGTGGATCCGTTCCTGACCGCAGGCATTGCGCTGCGGGAATCGGGTCTCAACCCGCTCGCAGTCAGCCCTGTTGGGGCACGTGGTGTGGTTCAGCTCAATCCCAAGTACCGAGGGAAGAGCGTGCCGTTCGTGTACAACACCGCCTACCGCGAGAAGTGCAGCCGCCGTCCGGGCGCATGTCAGCGGGAGGTGCTCGACGCAGGCCTCGCGCTGTACAAGTGGGCGGTCGGCCGCTGCGGTGGCGACGTGCAAAAGGGCCTGGCCTGGTACAACTCAGGCCGCTGTGACTCACAGAATGGCTATGCATCCTCGGTCTTGCGCGAGCGGAGACGCCTGCTTCGGCTCGCCAAGGCGGCCGACCCTGGGCTTCAGGCCGTTTTCACCCATTAACCCTGCGATTTTCGCGAAACGATGAGCTGCTCGAAGGCTCGGCCCATGGCGTCAGCAATCTCCTCGATCGCCGTCGTCCGGGACGTGGGGTCGTTCGCGCAGAGGACGCCCACCAAGCGAGAGCCCACAAAGACGGGCAGCACCATGACCTCTCGCCCTTGGCTTCCAAAGGCCGCCCGAAAGAGGTGGTCGGCGGCGGTCTGGCCGTAGGCCCCGTGAAACGGTCGACCGCTGTGCAGGACTTCGTTGAGGATCGAGGGATTCGTTGCCGGTATCCAGAGGCTTCGAATTCCAGCGCTCGTCACGTCGTCGCCCGCGCCATCCCAACCCCGAAACACACCCTTGCGCATCGCGAGAAACGCGGCGCTCCGAGCGACGGCTAAGCAAGCCTCACAGCCTGCACGGACGACTTCGTCGCGTGAGGTCGCGCCCGCGAGTGCATCGAGCTCTGCAGCGATCGCCGGATCCGACCCGGCGGCGGGCGGAGCGTTGGAGGACGCATGCGGCGAGGAGGGTGCGGGCGTCTTTTGCCGACTGAAAACAGGCGCCGCCGGAGAGTGCGTGTTCGAAGGAGGTGCGAAGGCATGGGGCGTCAGCGTCGTCGAAAGGTGGGTCGAAGGCACGTGGGTCGCTTTGGGCGTGATCGATACATCGCTGCTCGGCGTCGTCTTGTTCCAAGCGCGGTCCCAGGCAGGGCTCGCCGTCGAGACCAATTCGGACAGCGACGCATCGAACGAGGGCAAGGTTTTTTCGGTGCCACGCGGGGGTTTCGCGCTCACTAGCGGAACGGCGTCGGTCGGCGTTGCCAAGCGCGCCCGCGCCAATGCCAGGGGATTGCCGGCGGGAGTCGCGTGCGTCGTCGGGTACGCGCGGTCGATCGCAGCGAGCAAATCCGAAAGCTTCGCGACCGTTGGCAGAATGCTGTCGCCGAGCAGCGCGCTCAGCTTGGCCACCGACGGCTCGTCGGTCGGGTCGGCCATCGCGACGATCGCTCCGACGCGGCTCGGGCGTAGAGGCATCGCGTAGAGCTTGCGGGCCAGGGCCCCCGGCAATCGCTGCACGAGCTCGTCGTCTGCGCGCGCGAGCTCGCGGGCGCGAAGCATCGGGCCAAAGCCCAAGTGCACGAAGAAACCGGCCAGCGCGCTCTCGTCGAGGCCTTCGGCAACGAGGCGTTGTGCGACCCGGCCGGAGGCAACGAGCGGATCGCCGGTATCGCTCGCTCGGGCCTGCGCCTCGGTGACGAGTCCGGCGTCAACGAGCTGGTCGAGCAATCGCCCTGGCATACCTCATCCCTAGCCAGGCTGGAAGCGTGCGGCAAGTGCGAGAGGCTGATAGCATCGCGTCGCAATGGCTCGAGTCCTGCACATCGAGGACGATCCCAACAATCGGCGCCTCGTGCAGAAGCTGCTCGGAGCCGCCGGTCACGAGGTGATCGAGGCCGAATCCGGGGTAGACGGGATCCGGCTCGCCCGCGAAATCGTCCCTGACCTCGTCCTGGTGGACATCAACATCCCCGACCTCGACGGCTATGAAGTGACCCTGCGCCTCCGCGGGATGCCCGCCCTTGGAGACGTCCCCATCGTAGCCATCACGGCCGAGGGCGACCGCGCCTCGACGCTGGCCGTGGGCTGCGATGGGTTCATCGCGAAGCCGATTGCCGCAGCCCACTTCGCGGAGACCATCGCGGAGTTCCTCGGGGGGCATCGCGAGTGGGCCGACGACGGAAGCGATCGATTGCTCCGTGAGCGCACTCAGAAAATCGTCGAGCGGCTCGAGAAGAAGATCCTAGAGCTTTCTGAAACCAATCAACGACTCGAAGACATTGCACGGCTCCGACGAGAGTTTCTCCAAAACGTCAGCCACGAGCTGGCGACGCCGATGACGCCGGTAGTGGGGTACCTGCGTCTGTTGCTCAATGAGGAGCTCGGCCCTCTGACGGATCTCCAGCGTAAGTGCCTGGGCTCGATTGAAACCTCGACTCAACGACTTCGATCGGTCGTCGACACGTTGCTCGACGTCAGCTCACTCGAGACGGGCCGCATGCACTACTACACGCGCCCCTACGACTTTCGCGACGTCGCGGTTAGGGCACTCGAGCAGATTCGACCCAAGCTCGTCGAGCGCGATGTCACGCTGATCGAGCGTATCCCCGACGACCCGATGCCGGCGCAAGGAGACCCGGACAAGCTCATGCGCGCCATGGTGCACGTGCTCGACAACGCATCGAAGTTCACGCCAACGGGCGGCGACGTCGCGGTGGAGGTTCGCCCCGAAGGAGACGGACACTTGCTCTTCGCCGTCGCTGACAGCGGCCCGGGGGTTCGCCCCGAGCACATCGCGCGTATCATGGAGCCCTTCTATCAAGTCGACGGTTCGGTGACGCGAGACCACGGCGGGGTCGGATTGGGCCTCGCCTTCGCGAGGCGGGTCACCGAAGCGCTCGGAGGTGGCATTGAAATATCGAGTCCGCCCGCCGGCGAAGTGGCCGAAAGGCAGCTCGCTGGCACCCTCGTCGAGCTTCGGGTTGGACGTGTGCCCGAACGGCCCGAGACTCCGTCCACGTGATCTACCTCGACCACCACGCAGCAGCGCCGACGCCCGACGCGGTTCGGCTGGCTATGGAAGAAGCAGCGGCGCTTGCATGGGCCAATCCGTCGAGCGCCCACGCCGCAGGTCGAGCCTCACGCCAGCTGCTCGAGGACGCCAGACAGCGGGTCGCCGAATCGATCGGCGCGTCGGCTGCCGACATCGTGCTGACCGGCGGCGGCACGGAGGCCTGCAACCTCGGAATACGCGGGCTCGGAAAGGGCTGTTCGCGCCTCGTCACCAGCGAGGTGGAGCACCCTGCAGTCGCACAGAGCGCAAACCGGCTCCAACGCGATGGCTTCGAGGTGACCCGACTGCGCGTTCCGGGGGGGCAACCGCCGAGCCCCGAAGAGCTGGCCGCGCACCTCGGCCCCGACACCCTCGTCGCGATTCAATGGGTAAACCACGAAACCGGCACCCTCCTTCCCGTCGATCGCTACGCGGATGTCTGCCGCACGCATCGGGCGCGCTTTTTCATCGATGCGACCCAAGCGTTGGGCAAGCTGCCAATCGACGTGAGCTCGCTTGGCGCCGACGCCGTCGCGCTTGCCGCCCAGAAGATCGGAGGGCCTGCGGGTGCCGGGGCCTGTTGGGTTCGCCGCGGCCTCGACCTAGCGCCTGTCCTCGACGGCGGCTCGCAGGAGCGAGGCCGCCGGCCTGGAACCCAGGATACGCTGAGCATGGTTGGCTTCGGGGCAGCCTGCCGACTGGTCGAGATGCGGCTCGCGCAGCAGCCGGCCCTCGCCGCGCTCCGCGATCGGATCGAGGCGACCCTCCTCGCCCGAGGCGCCGTTCCAAACGCAGGTCCCCCACGCGCCGCGACCGTCACGAACCTCAGCTTCCCCGGCTGGCAGGGTCCGCTCTTGGTGGCGGCGCTCGACCTCGAGGGGGTCTGCCTCTCGACCGGCGCCGCCTGCTCGTCCGGGCTACAGGCGCCGTCCGCCGTGATTCGCGCGATGTATCCGGATGAGCAGTGGAGGGCTGGCTCCGCGGTTCGAATCAGTTTAGGTATGGAGAC
>SHLP01000010.1 GCA_004283055.1 Deltaproteobacteria bacterium | reverse complement strand
GAAGGATTGGTCACCGCGCTCTTGTGGCTCTTGTTTGGCGGCAGCCATGTCGTGCTTTCGATCCGGTCGATTCGCACGCGCATCGTCGCGCGACTCGGTGGAGCGGGTTTCATTGCCGTCTACTCGCTCGTGGCCATCGGAACCTTCGCCGCGCTGGTGCACTATGTTGCGCAGCATCGATTCGCAGAGCCTCAGGCCTCTCTTCTGGTGACGATTCCCCCCGTGCGCGGCGCGCTGATCGCGCTTTCGGTTGTTGGTTTTTCACTGTTCATTGCGGGGGTCTTGGTTTACCCCCGGCTTCCGATGGCGACCTTTCGACATCGCGTCATGCCTGCGCGCGGGATTCAGCAGCTCACCCGGCACCCGTTTTTCTCGGGTATCGCGATTTGGGCCGCCTCCCATGCCCTGCTTGCGCCGTCGAGGGTGACCTTCGTCTTCTTCATCGGCACGCTCGTCTTCTCGTTCGTGGGAGGCATGCACCAGGACCGCAGGCTCATCGCCGAGCTCGGCGAGCCCTACCGCGCCTATGTTGCGTCGACGTCGTTCTGGCCGTTCGTCGCGGTCATCACCAAGCGTCAAACGATCGACTGGCGCGAGCAACCCTGGTTTGCGTACGGCGTTGGCATCGGCGCGAGCCTTGGCCTCTACCACGTGCATGACCACATTTTGAGCCGTGGCGGCGCCTATGTGATCGCTGCCGTGACCGCCGGTTCGTTCCTCGCCATCTTGAACTCGCGCGTCCGTGCCCGGCGTCCCCGAAAGGAATCTTGACGTGTTCGAAGACTACGTTGACTACGACGGGCTAGGCCTCGCGGCGCTCGTCGCGAATCGAGAAGTCCATCCGAGCGAGATTTTGGAAGCCGCCATCGATCGTGCCGAGAAGCTGAATCCGAAGCTCAACGCAATCGTGACCCCGCTCTACGACCATGCGCGCGCGCATGCACGAACCGAGCTGTCCGGGCCATTTGCGGGTGTGCCTTTTCTCCTCAAGGACGCGCACCATGCGCTCGAGGGCACGCCGATGAGCAATGGGAGCCGGCTTCACCAGGGGGAGCGGTCTTCGTTCACCGCGGAGATCGTGCGGCGCTTTGTCGAGGCAGGGGTGGTCGTCTTTGGCAAAACGAACACGCCGGAGTACAAGCTCTCGGTCTTCACCATGCCGAAGGCCTGGGGCGCCACCCGAAATCCCTGGGACCTCAGTCGCTCGGCGGGAGGCTCCAGCGGAGGCTCGGCGGCGGCCGTGGCGGCAGCGATCGTGCCGATGGCCTCCGCGACCGATGAAGGAGGCTCCATCCGGATGCCGGCCTCCGCGTGCGGGGTCTTTGGCCTCAAGCCGAGTCGCGGACGCAATCCGATCGGGCCCGACTTCGGCTGGGAGTACGAGGGGCAGTCGACCTCCCACATCGTCAGCCGGACGGTCCGTGATAGCGCCGCGATGCTCGACGCCACCGCGGGCCCAGAGCTTGGCTCGCCCTACGTAGCGCCCGGACCGACCCGATTTCGAGCCGGCCTAGAGGCCGATCTGGGCCAATTGCGTGTCGGTATGTCGACAGCCACCGAGGTGTTCGGTGTGCCCATGGAACGCCCCTGCGTCGAGGCCGTTCTCACGACGGGCCGTCTTTTGCAGGACTTGGGTCATGTCGTCGAGGAGGTCGCGCTCCCGTTCGACGAGTGGGAGGTCCTCCGGGCGTCCATCGTTCTCGGCGCAACCAATACGGCCGCCGTTGTCTCCGAGTTGGAGGCGAGATACGGCCGCCGAAAGGTCCAGGGCTCTCTCGAAGAGGTCGTCAGGCTGCTTGCGGCGGTGGGCAACGCCCTTCCGGCCGAGCAGGTGGGCGCCTCTCGGTGGATGGGGCGGCGTGTGGGTCTCGCGCTGGCCGAGTTCTTCACCCGCTACGACATGCTGCTGATCCCGACGATGGGACGGGTCCCGGTGCCTCTCGACGAGGCGGTGCCGACCGCGCAGGAGCGGCGGCTGCTTCGTTTCCTGGTCTCCGCTCCGGCCTCGGGTCTATTGGGCGTTCGCCCGCTCCGGGAGCGCGTGATGGAGGCCCAAATGGAGGCGTTCTCGCGGCAGGTGCTCCATCGGACGATGGTCGCCAACTTGACGGGCGTACCCGCGATGTCGGTGCCGCTCCATCGAACCAACGAGGACTTGCCCGTGGGCGTGCAGCTGCTCGGGCCCTTCGGAGACGAGGCACGCATGCTGAGGCTCGCCGCCCAGCTCGAGCAGGCCAAGCCCTGGCCGCTTTGTCGGT
Organism: Deltaproteobacteria bacterium; assembly: GCA_004283055.1. GTDB lineage: Bacteria > Myxococcota_A > Polyangia > Polyangiales > Houyiibacteriaceae > SG8-38. Next base: position 52,781 of record SHLP01000010.1, on the reverse strand, counting down.
GAAGGTCGCTCAAACGAAGCTGATGTACAGCAGGCGGCCGGCGACGTAGAGGACCAGCAGGCCGGTGAGCCTTTTCACGACGTGGCCCGAAAGAACGCGGGCGCTGAGTCGGCTTCCAATCTGGCCGCCGACGAATACCGCGACGCCAAGCCAGACGTAGTCGGCGAGCTCGAGCAGATGTGCAGTCGTCCCTTGCTTCATGGTCTGGCCGACGAGCCCCGCGATCGAGTTCACCATGATGAAGAAGCTAGCGGTCGCGGCGACGCGCTTTGGATCGGCGAGCCGGGTCAGGTGCAGTGCAGGAGCCAAAAAGATCCCACCGCCGATTCCCACCATTCCCGACACGAAACCAATCGCGCCGCCCAGAGGCAGCCCTAGGAGCCAGGTGAGCAAAGCGCTGCGATCTCGCGGCGCCTTCGTTCGGGTGGGCTGAAACCACATCGCCAGGCCGGCTGCGAGTAAGCAAAGTCCCAGCAGGAGCACGAAGGTGTCCCGTTGAATCGGAACCCTGCCCCCGAACCAGGCCATCGGAATCGAAAGGGCTACGAAGCGAAACGCGAAGCCGAGGCTCAACGCGCCCGAGCGCCGGTACTGCCACACGCCACCTGCCACCACGATCAAGTTGCAGGCCAGCGCGATGGACGGAAGAAGGCGGTAGTCCGTGTCCGCGAGGACCAAGAGCGCATTGTACGTAGAGCCTCCGCCCAGACCGACCGACGCGTACAGCGCCGCAGATACAAGGAAGAGGAGGGCGAGGATGAGCATGCAGGCGCTGGATACGTCAGGCCGCGATCCCTTGCAACGTCGAAGCTAGGCTCCGCGCCGCTCGGCGCAGCGAGCCGTTGCAGTCGCCACGGCAACGGGTCTCAGGTCGCCCGGAATGCGACCACCAAAGCAATTGGTGACGATGCCAACCCCGAGCTCGCGTTCGGGATCGGCCCATGCACCCGAGCCGCCAAAACCAAAGTGACCAAAAGCGTGGGGGTTCGGGAGACCGACGTCGAAGTGACGCCTTGCGACGGAGAAGCGCAGGCCGAGCGAGACAGGGCGCATGTAGCCGACCTTGAAGCGCAGAGGAAAAGGGATCACCCGGCCAATGCGTCGGTTCTGATCTTCGGCAGCCTCAGCGAGGGCGGCAGCCGACAGGAGGCGGACTCCATTGAGTGCGCCCCCGCGACTGAGGGCGCCATAGAGCCGGGCCAGCGAGCGGGCGTTAAACACACCGTTGCCCGATGGAATGACCGAAGTCAGCCAGCGCGGGTCGCCCAGGACGTCGCCGAGCCCCGGTGGGATCATCGCATCGACAAACTGCCCGACCGCCGAGTGCCATCGCAGCGTGGTGGACGCGGTCTGGCGAACGCGCGCGCGAACGCTCCGGGGGCGCCCGCGAAGGACCTTGCGCGGGAGCTTCGGGATGAGGAACTCGGCCACTCGAGGCAGCTCGCTTTCGGGGAGCCCCATGTAGAGCCCGTCGAGCTCAAGCGGGTCAGCGAGGTTCTCCTTGATCAGCTGCGGGAAGGTCTTGCCGGTCTGGCGCTGGAGGACCTCGCCGATGATCCAGCCTCCCGTCCAGGCGTGGTAGCCAAAGTCTGTGTCCGGTTGGTGTACGGGCCACATGTCTTCGATGACGCGAACCATGTGGTCCCAGTCGAACATCTCTTCGGACGAATCGATGACGCGGGCGATCGAATACAGGCCCGCACGGTGCGACGCGGCTTGCCGCAGCGTGATGGCGCCCTTGCCGTTCTTGCCGAACTCGGGCCAGTACTTCGCGACCGGCGCATCGAGGTCCAGCACGCCACGGTCGACCATTTGATGGAGGAGGGTCGCCATGACGCCCTTGCCGGTCGACATGCTCAGGGCGAGCGTCCCCGGCTCGAAGGGGGTTCCGTTCCTATCGCGCGTACCGCAGGCGACATCTACGACGAGCTCTCCGCGGTGGTACACGGCGATCGCGACGCCGCCCGCACCGCGAGCAGGGGTGCACCAGCGAACCGTGTCCCGGAGGGAACGGAAATCCGGGTGGGTATATCCGAGTACCTGCATGTTCTCCGACCGTCCTCGCTTGCAACCGGCGTGCCGCGCCGCGAAGCCGGCCGTTCACACCAGCAATTGACGGAGTTCCCACGGCTTCGCGCGCAGAACCTGCGCGACTGCGTGACTTCCGTGCAGCCGTTGCGCGGTTCGGTTCGGGCGTTGCCACCATGAGGAGCAAGCTCGGGTAGTATGCCGACGATGTCTCAGCCTTCAGCCCAAGAGCCTTTTGGCAAGATCGAAGATCTGCTCGAGGTTTTTCGAACGCACGTCGCGCCGAACAAGCTCGCCTACTACCAGAAAATGGGCCTTCAGATGGTCATGGGAAAACGGGAGGGCATCTGGTTCGAAGATGCGTACACCGGACTTCGTCTCATCAACTGCCACTGCAACGGCGGGGTCTTCGGGCTCGGGCACTGCAACCCCCGGGTCACGGCAGCGCTAACCGATGCCCTGGGCAAGCTCGATATCGGCAATCACCATTTCGTCTCTGGCCAGCGCGCAACGCTCGCCGCGCGGCTTTCGGCGACCTTCGACCATGCGCTTCCCCGCGTCGTGTTCGGCGTTTCAGGAGGCGAGGCCATCGACGTGGCCATCAAGGCGGCGCGAGGCGCGACGGGGAGAGGAGAGATCCTCTCGGTGCGGGGTGGCTATCACGGACACACCGGGCTCTCGCTGGCTGCTGGCGACGCCCAGTTCCGCGACCCGTTTGGTCCAAACCTTCCCGGTTTCGCCCAGGTTCCGTTCAACGACCCGGGCGCGATGGAAGCGGCCATCGACGATGACACGGCAGCGGTGATCCTCGAGGCCATACCCGCCACTTTGGGCATGCCGATTCCGGCGCCCGGTTACTTCAGCACCGTTCGGCAGCTGTGCAGCGATCGAGGCGCTCTCTTGATCGTCGATGAGGTCCAGACGGGGCTCGGACGCACGGGGCGTTGGTGGGGGGTCCAACACGAAGACGTAGTTCCGGACGCGCTCGTCACGGGCAAAGGGCTCTCGGGCGGCATCTATCCGATCACGGCGACACTGATGACGCGCGACATGCACGAGGTTCTCGACTCCGAAGCCAATCCCTTCGTTCACATTTCGACCTTTGGGGGGTCTGAGCTCGGCTGCGTAGCGGCACAGGCCGTGCTGGACATCGTCGGCGAGCCGGGCTTTTTCGACCGTGTTCGTGCCCTGTCGAATCGATTCGCCGAGGCGTTCGATCCTCTGCCTTTCGAGCTCCGGCGCCGGGGTCTCTTCATGGGACTTCGTTTCTCCAGTGAAAGGGAGGCGCTCGGCGCGCTGCTCCGGATCATGCAGCAAGGGGTCTTCTGCTTTCCTGCGGGCAATGACCGTACCGTGCTTCAGTTCTTGCCGCCCTTGATTCTGACGGACGATCAAGCGGAAGACTTGATCGCACGGATGATGAAAGCGTTTGCGTAGTGGCGCTGGTCACCCGCACGGAAATCGAAGCTTTCGAGCGAAAACTCGACGAAGCCGTGCGAACGGGCCACGCCGACGACCTCGACGTCATCGGCTATGGCGAGATCACCATCGCCGTGAAACTCTCGACACCGCATGGCCAGTTCGCATGCAAGCGGCTCGTGCCCTTCTCCTCGCGCCAGGCCGCCGAACGATACGCTGCTCTCATCGGTTCTTATGTCGAGCAGCTCGGGGCTCGCGGCGTCGATGTCGTCGAGACGCAAACACGCATCTTGGAGCGGTTACAGGGCCACGTGCTCTACTGCGTGCAACCCCTTCTCGCTCCAGGCACGCTGGGTCCTGATTTCCTTCGTGGCAAGACTGCAGAAGAGGCCGCTCCCTACGTGCAGAGGATCTTCGAGAAGATTCAGGCGTCGGTGTCGCCGACCCTTGCTCCAGACGGGCAGCTCAGCAATTGGGCGTTTCAAGGTGAGCGCCTCCGCTACCTCGACGTTGGCACACCATTTCTTCGCGACGAACGAGGCAGGCAACTCGTCGATTTCACCGAACAGACACGAGCTTTGCCTGCACCCGTGCGCGTGATCGTAGACCGCTTCATGCTTCGCGAGATTCTCAGCGCCTATCACTCGACCCGCGGACAAGCGGTGGACTTCCTCGGCAACCTCATCAAGGAAGGCCTGGGAGACATTTTCCCGCCCCTAATTTCAGTTGCCAATGCCGTGTTCGGTCTGACTCCGGAGATCACCGAAAAGGAGGTGCGTGCGCACTACAAAAGCGACGCTCGGACCTGGGAGCTGATGCAAGCTGCGCGACGCGCCGACCGCTGGTTGTATCGCAACATCTTGCGAAAACCGTACCCGTACTTGTTGCCGCCACGGATCGAGCGTCTCGGCTAGCGTCGTAGTTCGGTGGCTAGGCCGAGAAGGGTCGAAAGACGGCAAACGTGACGATGAGCACGGCGAGAACGGATACCGTCCAGGCGAGCCTTCTGAAGGCTTTTGGCGAGACGTCTTGGCCCTCGGCCCAGCGTCGCAGCTTGCCGCTGAGCACACCGGTCGCGCCGGCCAGCACGAGCAAGAGAGTGAGCTTCGCGTGCATCCACCCTTGCTTTGAGTACAGCTCTGCGAAGTTGGGAATCAACATTCCGAAGCCGCCGGCAAAGGCAACGAGCATCGCGGGGGTCGTCACGCGTAGCGAAATTTTTCGAAGCGATTGAGCGATGCCGCTGTCCGATGGACCTGGCGTGGATGCCGCGATCGCAATCGCGACGGCGCTTCCGATCCAGAACGTAATACCCAAGAAATGAAGGTACCGAAAGACGATGATGCTCATTGCGTGCTCCTCCGCGGGCCGGAGTCTAGCTGCCATAGACCAGCGGCACAAAGACGCATCGACAAAGGTCTTCCGTCTCGAGCCTGTCGCCTCGCTTTCGCAAGGTCTGAAGGGATTGGCCCCATTTCCCGCCCACCGGAACGACGAGACGGCCGCCCTCTCGCAGCTGCTCGATCAGAGCCGGTGGAACTTCTTCGGCTGCCGCGGCGACTACGATTCCGTCGTAGGGGGCACCTTCGGGCCACCCTTTTCGCCCGTCCGCACAGAGAAGCTCGACGTTGTCCACGCCCAAGGAGTCCAGCACACCGCGCGCATGGTCGACCAGCTCGGGGATGATCTCGATCGCGTACACCTTCTTGGCCAGCCTGGAAAGTACCGCCGCCTGGTAGCCGGAACCCGCGCCGATCTCGAGGACGGTTTCGTGCCCCTGGAGCTCGAGCGCCTCGACCGACATCGCGACCATCAATGGCTGCGAGATCGTCTGCCCGTGGGAGAGTGGTAGAGCGCTGTCCGCGTATGCGCTCGCCTTCAGCGCTTCTGGGACGAAGGCCTCGCGCGGCACCTCGCTCATTGCCGCGAGCACCCGGGTGTTGCCGATCCCCCGGCGCCGAAGCTGATGCTCCACCATGGCGGCGCGCTCTTTTCCCGTGTCCACTGCGCCCCTAGATAGCATCCAAGCCCGCGGCGCGACAGCATGGGCTTTGCGGGCTAGAGTCGCGCCGTCCCAGACGAGGAAACGACATGGCCAAGACCAATCCAGGCAATTTTTTCGAGGATTTCGAAGTGGGTGCGGAGCTCGTTCACGCCGTGCCGCGCACGATCACCGAGGGCGAGGCGGCGCTGTACATCGGCCTGACGGGATCCCGCTATCCGCTGCATTGCTCCGCGGAGTTTGCGAGGTCCCTGGGTCATCCTCGCGAGACGATCAACGACATGCTGACCTTCCACATCGTGTTTGGGAAAACCGTCAATGACGTCTCCCTCAACGCGGTCGCGAACCTCGGTTACGCCGGGGTGAGGTTTCTAGCGCCGGTCTATCCCGGCGACACCTTGCGCTCCGTCTCCGAGGTCATCGGCAAGAAGGAAAACAGCAATGGCAAAACCGGCGTGGTCTGGGTCAAAACGGAAGGTACCAATCAGCGCGGCGAGGCGGTGCTCGAATACTACCGATGGGTGATGGTCCACAAGCGAGACCCGTCGACGCCGACCGGTGCGGCCGACCGACCGTCGATGCCCAAGGAAGTGGCGCCCGGGGATCTGGTGGTGCCCGCTGTTCTCGATCTCAGCGCGTACGAGGACTGGCCGGCGGGGGGCAGTGCGTACTTCGAAGACTATGAGCGGGGCGAGAAAATCGACCACGTCGATGGGATGACGATCGAAGAGGCGGAGCACGCGACCGCGACCCGCTTGTATCAGAACACGGCCAAGGTCCACTTCGACGCGATCCAAACGAAAGACACACGCTTCGGTCGTCGTTTGATGTACGGCGGCCATGTCATCAGCGTGGCGCGCTCGCTGTCCTTCAACGGGATGGAGAAAGTCCTGGGCATCCTCGCCTGGAACGGGGGCGCCCATGCAAACCCGACTTTCGCGGGCGACACCGTCTATGCCTACAGCGAAATCCTCGATAAAGCCGACATTCCAGGCCGCAGCGACTGTGGGGCCCTGCGGGTGAGATTGGTGGCGCTTCGAGACATCCAGCCGACCAACGCTGGGTTTCCTCTGAAGGTCTCCAAAGACGGCCGGGACGTTTATCACCAGGATGTCGTCCTCGACCTCGACTATTGGCTGCTCGTCCCGCGACGAAGTCGCTGACTGCTTGCGTTGCTCCCGGGCATCCCTTACAAGCGGCTCCTCAGGAGTGAGCCATGTACTTGAACATCGTGAACAGCGACCGGTCTCGCAAGCGCAACAAAGCGGCGCGCCGAAACGCCAAGCGTAAGGCAAAGAACCGTCGTCGCGTCAATCGAATGCACGGGCGGAAGCTAGGCCGTCGCCTCTGAGCGAGGCCTCCATGGATGCGAAGGTCATCTACGTGGTCAGCGACTCGACCGGCGAAACCGCCGAGCGGGTGACCCGAGCCACACTTCTGCAATTCCCCGATCATGGCGTTCGACTGAGGATTGAACGCCGCCTCCGAGATCGACGTGCGCTGACGGCCGTTCTAGAGAGCGCCGCCGCGGACCAGGCGATGGTCGTTTTCACCTTGGTTCGCCCAGAGCTACGCGACCATTTCAACGAGCAGGCGACTCGGCTCAATGTCCGTCACGTCGACGTGATCGGTTCGCTAATCTCCCAGATCGGTCACTACCTCGAAGCCGACCCGGTCAACATTCCGACGGCCGAAATGCCCCTGTCACAGGAGTATTTTCGACGAGTCGAGGCAATCGAGTTTGCGGTCAAGAGCGACGACGGCAAAGAGCCGCGCAACCTCCACAAGGCCGACCTCGTCTTGGTGGGCGTCAGCCGGACGAGCAAGACGCCGCTGTCGACGTATTTGGCTGGGCGTGGACTCAGAGTCGCGAACGTGCCGCTCGTGCTAGGCGTCGAGCCTCCCGAAGAACTCTACCAGCTCCCAGGCTTTCGGGTCGTGGGCCTCACTATCGACGTCGATCAGTTGATGTACATCCGCAAACAGCGCCTGCAGCAGCTCGGCATGCCGACCGACGCGAACTACGGCCTGCGCGACCACGTCAAAGCCGAGCTCGAATACGCGCACGGCATTTTGCGGAGCAACCCCGAGTGGATGGTGGTTGACGTGACCAACTGCGCCATCGAGGAGACTGCGACGATCATTCTCGAGGCACTCAAGAATCACGACGGGATCAGGGCGCTGAGCTCGCCGCCTCCTGGCGTCTATTAGGCGAGCCTGCCTGCAGACCTCAGCCTTTTGGTGTCGGGCCGTATTGATGCGAGAGCGCGGCGTAGAACTGCGCGAGGATTCCGTCCGCGACTCGGAGGCGGCGGCTGAGCTCACGCGCAATGTTCATGATGAACAGCGCGTAGTCTTTGACGTCGCGCCGGTAGAGCAGGTTTTCCACGTGGTCGGCCGTCACCGAAACGACCAGGGTCGGCGCGACGGCGCGAACGCTTGCCGACCGCGGCTGCACGTCGATGATCGACATCTCGCCGAACCAGTCGCTCGGACCGAGGACGGCCACGCGCACGTCCCCGCCTGACTCGCCCTTTTTGATGACCTCGAGCTCGCCAGCGATGACGACGAACATCTTCGTCGACATGTCGCCCTCTTCGACGACGATCTCACCGGCTTCGACGCGGGTCGTTGGCAGTGACGATGCCAAGACCTCGAGGGTCTCCCTGCTCAGGCCCCCAAAGAGACCGATGTCGGCCAGGTGTTCCGAATTGAGCTTGGGCGTTGGTGGTCGACTCATGCTTCAAGCATACGCGAAGCGGTCCACCGAGTCATGATCGCGGCGAACTAGGGGCGGGCGTCTTCGCCGAGCACCACATTGTCGATCAGGCGGGTCGTTCCAAGGTGCGCGGCCACCGCGATCAGTATGCGGCGCGGGGAAGGCGAGGGGGCTGCCAGTGTTTCGGGATCGACGGCGGCCACATAGTCGAGCCGATCGAACGCCCCACGCACGGGTTCTTCGGCCAAAGACCGAAGCACATCGGGCTCACGCTCACCGTGCTCCCATGCGTCGAAAGCCTGACGAAGCCCGGCAACGATGCCGAGCGCTCGCGTGCGGTCCGAGGTGCTCAGATAGCGGTTGCGGGAGGAGAGGGCGAGGCCATCGTCTTCGCGAATGATGGGGCAGCCGACCACCTCGATCGGCATGTCGAGGTCGAGAGCCATTCGCGAGAGGACTTTCCATTGCTGGTAGTCCTTGCGGCCGAACATCGCGATGCAGGGACCGGCGAGATTGAAAAGCTTCGTCACCACCGTGGTCACACCGTCGAAATGCGAGGGGCGAAATCCACCCTCGAGGGGCTCGCTGATTCCTTTGACCGAGACCCCGGTCTGGAACTCCGGTGAATACATCGCACCGGGCTCGGGGGCGAAGACGACATCTACTCCTCGTTCACGACAGCCGGCGAGGTCGCTCTCGAACGTTCGCGGGTAGCGCGTCAGGTCTTCTCCGGGCGCGAACTGCAGCGGATTGACGAAAAGCGTCAGGGCAATGAAGTCCGCGCGCGACTTGGCCTCATCAATCAACGAAAAATGGCCGTCATGCAGCGCGCCCATGGTCGGTACCAGCCCTACGTGTCGCTGTGCCGCCCGAGCGTCTTCGCAGGCCTGCCGGAATTCGGCAGGCTTGCGGAGCACTTTGCTCATCCCTTCGGCCCGTAGCCAGGTCGAACGTGCTGCACCAGGCTGAGCCCCGACGCGGTCGCCTCATCCTTTTTGACCTTCCCGAAGCTGAACTCTTCGCTCGGAAAGACGCCGTCGCGAACTTCATCGCAGTAGCGGCGCGCAGCGGCCACGCCTTGTTCGAAGAACTCGGCGTATCGTTTCACGAATTTGGGCTTCAGATCAGGCGTCAAGCCGAGCAGGTCGTAGCAGACCAGGACCTGACCGTCGCAGTCGGGGCCTGCGCCGATCCCAATGGTTGGGATTTCGAGGGCATCGGTGATTTGCTGGGCGAGGTCGCTTGGAATGCCTTCGAGCACCACGCTGTACGCGCCCGCCTCCGCCACCGCTCGTGCATCGGCCAAAACTCGGGCCGCGGTCTCTTCGGTCTTGCCCTGTACTCGAAACCCACCCATCGCATGAACGCTCTGCGGCGTCAGGCCAACATGCGCCATCACCGGGATGCCCGCCCGAACGATACGCTCGATCGTCGGCGCGGCGTCGACACCGCCCTCGAGCTTGACGGCCTGAGCGCCCCCCTCGGAGAGGAAGCGTCCGGCGTTGCGAAGCGCTTGCTCGGAGCCGAGCTGCCAACTGAGAAAGGGCATGTCCCCAACGACGTGCGCGCGTCGCGTGCCGCGTGCGACTGCTCGGCAATGGTAGATGACCTCGTCGACCGTCACCGGGAGCGTGGAGTCGAGCCCTTGGACGACCATTCCAAGCGAGTCGCCGACGAGGAGGACGTCGACTCCGGCCTCCTCGAACAAGCGCGCGAAGGTGGCATCGTATGCGGTCACCATGGTGATCCGGGTGCGGTCACGCTTCATTCGGCGAAGCCGGGGCACCGTCACGGGCCGCTCGTCGGGGGCGTGTCCTCGGGTCATGGATTTGCTTCGCTTTGGTCGCGGCCAGGTCGATTCCCGGTCCACGCCGCTGCGCCCGATAAAGATAGCACCGATTTCAAGAGCGTCATCGGGCCCAAAAGGGTCGTGAAATCAGCAGGCTGGCGATTTAGGCGTTCAGCAGTGCGGCGACCTTTTCGCCCAGCTCTCCATCGCTTTCGCCAAGCAATGCCTCGGCACGCGTCAGCATCCGCCGTGCTTCTTGGTCGAGGCCGAGCGACCGCAAAAGACGTCCTGCTTCGTAGTGGTAGAGAGCATGTTGGTCTTTGTCGCTTCCTTTGCTCAGCGCTCGGTACAGGTCGGCCGCCCGATCGAGGCGCCCCTCCGCTTCGTAGAGCTTGGCCAGGGGCGTCGCCGTGCTCGGGGGGAAATCAGTGACCTGGCGTTGAGTAAAGAACTCAATCACTTGATTGAAGAAGCTCCGCGCATCGTCAGGTTTACCGACGAGCTCTGAAGCCAGGCCGAGCTCCTCGAGCAGTCGCCAGTCCGTCCCGGCTGTCTTGCTCAGCTCGAGTGAGGTCTGAAGCACATCGAGGGCCTCTTGACCATGCGCCTTGCTCCGAAGGAAAGCTCCCATCGCGAGGTATGGGCGGTAGTCCTCGGGGAGCGCATGAACGGCTCCTTCGAAGTAGTGCATCGCCTCTTCGAACTGCTCGGCTTCGTCGGCTAGACGGGCGAGGGCGAGATTTGCGGCCAGCTTCGTCTCGCCGCCTTCTTCTTCCGGGAGCGCATCGAGAAAGCTCTGTAAGGCTGCTTTGCCGCCGGAGACATCGTCGCCGAGGAGGCGGGCGCGCCCGACTTCGAGCCATAGGTATCTCGGGCTCGGCGCCTCAGCTAGCAGCGCCTCCAGCTGAACCCGCGCCTCGTCAAACTCTTCTCGCTGAATGGCCAGGAGCGCCTCGAGGAATCCATCGCCGTAGCTCTCGTATTCATTGGCCTGAGCTTCCTCCCACTGACCCATCAGCAAGGCGATCCGCTCTTCATCGGTCATTTCGGGCGACGCCGCCTGCTCCTGCGCTTCCTGTGCCTCGAGCCCATCCAACATCGCCTGGGCCTGCTCGCGGAGCGACGGATCGCTCACGACCTCCAACGCACCGTCGAGCTCCTGCTCAGCCAGCTCGATCGAGCCCTGCGCGAGATACGCGCGCGCCTCCTCGATTCGGCGCCGCGCGATGCCATCGGCGCAGCGTCGTACCTTTTCTGCAAATGCTTCCTTCGCGTTTTTTGGAGACGCGGCCATGGCCTTTTCGTAGGCAAGCTTGGCCGGACCGAAGTCCCCGGACGCGTAGAGAGCGTCAGCCTTCTTCTCGAGCGCCTCCGGGTCAGCGGAAAACAATTTCTTGAGTAAACTCATGAGCTACTGGAATTGCTTGGATCTTCGCTTTGCGGCCTGCTTGAGAGGCCCGGGAATCCCGCGGCTTCGCGACAAGGTCTGCAGGTCGTTTCGCCGAAGGTGATTCAGAAACGTCATCGAGATTGCGATCGGCGTTTTCGGATTGTTGCAGAGGTGGCGCTTGATTTCATAGCTCTTGAGCCACTCGCGCTTTCGGCCGATGTAACGGAGCACATCCTCGGAGACCTCGCGACTTTGAGCGGCGTTCTTGGCCTCGCTCTCGCTCATTGCCGGAGAGGCGATGGCGGCCATGGAAACCACCCGATTCGGGTCTCGCACGAGAATCGAGCGCGCGGCCGCGTTGCCCAGGAGCGCCATTCGGATCTTCTCTCCAACGCTCATTCCACGAAGCTTGGTTTGAAGCGGGATGAACTCCTCCTTGGTCTCTTCTGTTCCGTCGAACTTGTCGCGCTCGACTGCGTCTCTTTCTTCATCCTCGGCCAGCGCGCTCGAAAAGACCTCATCCGACGGAAGAGGCGACTCACTGGGCTCCGGCATCAGCTTGCCCTGGATCGCTTTCTTGAGCTCCTCGAACATCGGAATGCCGGTGAGCTCGACCCCGCGCCGGGCGGCCAGCTCGATGAGCCGGTCGGCCGTCGACATCCGGGTGTTGCGGTTCTTGTAGAGCGCTTCGATGATTGCAGGTGCTCCGAGGAGTCGCTGCTGATTCACCGAGATGATCTCGGTGATGCGTTCAGGGCAGTGCGCGGAGATCTTCGCGATCGTCGCGTCGGCCGCTGCGTGGTTCGACGCCAAGCGGGCCAAAACCTCTTCATCGCTCGGAAACCGAATGGCGATCTCGTGCAATACCGCTGGATGCAGGTCTTGCTGACAGGCCGGATGCAGAACGTTCTCCGGTAAGCCCTCCAGGGTGTCACTCGCTGATTTCGAGACGGTCGAGTCGGGGTCGGCGCTGAGCTGTGCGAGCAGCATCACGAGGTCGCCGCCTTTGACCGGGACCATTCCGCGCGCCGCCATCATTTTCGCCGGGGTCGGCGCCTTGGGGTCCGCGAAGCGGCGCAGCCGCTCGGGCACGGCTTCGGGGGGCAGTGGTAATTCAGGGATCGCCATCATCGGACTATCGACCGGTAAACTCGGGCTCCCGCTTATGCAAGATCGCGGCGATACCTTCGGCGGCATCCGCTGTGTCGAGGCTTGCTGCCTGCAGGCCGGCCTCCTCGAGCGCCGCCTCTCGGATCTTCCATCCAAGCCCACGGCGAATCGAGGCCTTCATCTGCTGGACGGCCATCGGCCCGGAGGCTGCAATCGCGCGCGCCAGCTCCATGGAATGCGGCAAAACGTCCTCGGGCGGCACCGCGTGCGTTGCAAGGCCGATTTGCAGGGCGTCGGCACCGAGAATGAGCTTGCCCGTGAAGAGAAGCTCGGATGCGTGGGCGAGACCCACCAGCCGCGGCAGGACGTAACTGATGCCGAGTCCAGAATGGATGCCTAAACGTGCGAAATTTGCACCGTATTTTGCATCGAGGTTTGCGACTCGGACGTCGGCCAGCAGGGTGAGCCCGAAACCGCCCCCCACGGTGTGCCCGTTCATGGCGGCAATCACCGGAACCTCGACATCGAGCACGCGCAGGAATGGCTCGTACATGGCAAACGAGGCGTCTTTCGACGGCTTGCCGAGATCGCTTCGCTGAAGAGAGGAGCGAAGATCGGCACCCGCGCTGAAGCAGCGGCCCTTGCCCGTGATGACGAGACAGCGGATAGCCCGGTCAGCGAGCGCCTCGTCGATCGCCTCGGAAAACGAGTCCAAGAGCTCCGGAGTCATCGCATTCCGCTGATCGGGGCGATTCAGGGTGATCAGCCCGATCCGGTCCCCCGCCTCATACAAGACCGCTCGCTCGCTCATGCTGACGCAACTCTAGTCGGCCTAGGGCCCTCGGCAACCGCGGGTTCTTGGCCGATTTCTTGCCCCGCGGACGCTGAACGGGTTAGCGGGACTCTATGCAGGAAACCAAGGTTGTTCGGCCGTTTCCGTTTTTTCGGGCGGGCGCACGCGCGAGTCAGCCCCAGCTGTCGAAGCCGATTCTGGTGTTGGAAGATGTCTACAAGTTCTTCAGACCCGACCAGCCGACACTTCGCGGTGTCGACCTCAAGGTCGAGCGTGGCGAATTCGTGTTCATCACCGGACCAAGCGGCGCCGGAAAGAGCACGCTGCTGAAGCTCGTGTACCGGGAGCTCACGGTGGACGAGGGTCGGGTGCTCTTCTGTGGACGCGACATTTGCAGGCTGACCGACAAGTCGATTCCGTTTTTACGACGCAACCTCGGCGTCGTCTTCCAAGACTTTCGGATCATCGACCACTGGACCGTCTACGAGAACGTCGCCGTAGCGCTCGAGATCGTCTCGATGCCCAAACGGCTCATCCGGTCGCGGGTTGCAGAAGCGCTCGAGCGTGTTGGCCTCGCCGGCCGTGGCCCGGAGCTGATCACGAACCTCTCGGGAGGAGAGCAGCAGCGCGTAGCTGTGGCGAGGGCGATCGTGCCGGAGCCAGCGCTCATTCTAGCCGACGAGCCCACAGGCAACCTCGACCCGCACCTCGCCATCGACATTCTGACTCTCTTCGAAGAGATCAACGCGACCGGGACCACCGTGCTCTTCGCAACGCACGACCACTCTCTCATCTCGAAGCGGGACCACCGCTTGATTTCGATCGATGAAGGCCGCGTCTTGGAGTCTCAGCAAGGTCTCAAGCATTGGCCCGGCAGCGGCATTCACACGATGACGGGGTGAAACGATGGACTTGAAGAACGCAATCGTGCGGGCGAGGCGAGGGCTCCGCGAGGAACGGCGACTCTACGTGGTGGCGGTGACGAGCTTGGCCGTGGCCTTCATTTGTCTCGGCGCAACGCTGCTCGGCGTGACGAACCTCGACGCAGCCGCAACGCGTTGGGGGCAGAGCGGACGCATCACGGTCTTTTTGAAGGACGGAGCCGATGCACAGGATGTCGCTCAGCTCGGGGTGGTGCTCGAAGGTCTGGCTGACGTCCAAGAGGTCACTCACATCACGCCGTCGCAGGCGCGCAATTCGTTCCTCGAGGAGGCCGACGTCGGCGCCGACCTGAGCGCGCTTCCTCCCGACGTGTTTCCGGCGTCGCTCGAGATCACGCTGGTCAGCGGCGTCACGAGAGAACGGAGCGAATCGATCGCGTCGCGGCTCGCAGAGTTCCGGGCGGTCAGCGATGTGGAAAGCTACGGGGCCTGGTTCCAAAAACTGGATCAACTGCTTTGGGGTGCACGCATGCTGGCGGTCAGTCTCGCGCTACTGGTCATGTTCTGTGTGGTGGCGGTCATTGGCAACACGATTCGCTTGGCGGTGGCCCGGCGCCGGCAGGAGATCGAGGTCATGAAGCTCTGCGGCGCCACAAATGGCTTCGTTCGTGGGCCATTCGTGTTGGAAGGGATGTTTCAGGGCTTCGCCTCGGCGCTTCTTGCCGTGCTTGCGCTCTTGGTTGGCTACCTCGTGCTTCACGAACCGGTGGATTCGACCTTGGCTGCCCTTACCGGAAGTCGAGTGGTGTTCCTAGGTGCTTGGACGCTGGTAGCGCTCCTAGTGGGCGGCGCTCTGATCGGCGCAATCGGCAGCGCCGTCTCGGTGCGCCGCTACCTCTCGGTGTGACATGAAAACCAAAAGCAGATTCTGGGTTTGGCTTGCAGGTGGGCTTCTGGTCGTGGTCGCGGGTGCCGCGGCGGAGCAGGACCTCGGCATCGGCGGCCTGACCGATGTGGCCGCGGTCGAGGGAAAGATCGCAGAGAACCTCGCCCGCGTGGAGCACGCGCAGACGCGTCGAGCGCAGATCGACACCGAGATCTCTGGGCTAGCCGCCAAGCGGGAGGAAGCCCAGGGGCGTCTACATGAACGCGCACGGGCACTCTATCGGATTCGACGCGCCGGCATGCTGCCGGTCGCAGGTGGTTTCGATGCCTTGATGGGCCACCTTGCGCGGGTGCAGCGGCTCTCGCGCATGGTGAAAAGCGACCTCGAAACGATGGACTTCTTGGGAGAGCGTGGCTCGGCCCTCCGCATCGAAAAGGACGAGCTTGCCGAGGCGCTTCAGGAAGCCCAACTGGCCGTGCACCAGCTCGAAGCCAAGAAGGTGGAGCTCGAGCACAGCAGCCGGAGCGCATCGCTGTTCCAAGACACGCTCCGAGGGCAGCGGCATGATGCTCGGCGCGAGGACGCGAGCATGAGCTACGGCCGTATTCGAGTCTCCGGCGACATGGACGACCTAGGCGATGGTTTTGCGCAGATGCGCGGACAGCTCGCTCTGCCGGTCCAGGGCTCGATGCGGATTGGCGAGAGCTCCCGCGAAGGGGCACCGGGCTTGGAGTTTTACGGGCGGCCGGGCGGCCCAGTCCGCGCCGCGGCAGACGGTCGAGTGGCCTTTGCTCGCATCTACGGCGCCTACGGTCTGATGGTCATCATCGACCACGGAAGCAGCTTCTACACGGTGTACGGCGGTCTCGGATCAACTGACGTCGAAGTCGGCGACTGGGTCGGCATGAGCACCCGGATCGCGACCCTCGAAGGCGGGGGGCCGGATGCGATTCTCTTCTTCGAGGTTCGAAGGGGAACGCGGCCGCTGGATGCCCGGAGTTGGCTCGGCTTGTAGCGCTGCGCGCATGCTAGGCTCCCCGCTAGCGGAGGCGTCATGAGCTATCGGGACTTCATCAACAATTTGTCGGTCACCCCTTTTGGGGTCTGGCTCGTCAAGACCTTCTCGGCGCGCGTGGACCCTTTGATCTACAGGCTGACCGGCGGGCGATATACCAGCTCGGGCCCGCTCACGATCCCGCAGCTCACCTTGACCACGATCGGCAGGAAGTCGGGCAAGGAGCGCACCGTTCAACTCGGCTACACTCCGAACGGCGATGACGTGCTGGTTGTCGCAAGCAATTTCGGAGGAACGAACCACCCAGCCTGGTCGTACAACCTCGACGCGAATCCATCTGCGAAGATCCGCCTTGGAGCGGAGGACAGGAACGTCATCGCGACGCGACTGACCGATTCAGAAAAGGCGATACTCTGGCCCAAAATCGCGCTCACCATCCCGCAGATGAAGACGTATGTGACGAAGACCGACCGCAACATCAAGGTCTATCGGCTGAGCCGCGGCTAGGGCGGCGGCCGAGCCTGAGATTGGGATCGGGATTGCTAGGCTTGAGCTGATAGCGTAAGTGGCACGCCTGAGGTTTGGATGTTGTCTTGGCTTGGCGTTTCCCGTTCGTGCTTGTTCGCGCTGTTCTCTTTCCTCCCGCTCCTTTCGCTAGCGGGCTGCGAGACAAAGGCGGCTTCAGGGCTGGCTGCCTGCAACAGTGGGGACCTGGTCTGGCCCGATGACGCCGAGCCGCTCTGGAACAACATCGCGGTGACCGCGGTCAACCGGGAGCGTCCGCGCGCCTCGTTCGTAGCCCATGCCTCGCTCGACGACGACGTCCCTATCGAGCCCGAGCAGATGTCGCTCAATGGGCTCTGGCGCTTCGCGTTTGCGGCCTCGCCCGACATGCGCCCTGAGGGTTTCGAAATCGTCGACTTCGACGTCTCGAGCTGGGACTCGATCGAGGTGCCCTCCAATGTGGAGATGCTCGGGTACGGGGAGCCGATCTACTTCAATCTCCACTATCCCTTCGACCCGCGCCTCGAGTCGGAGTTCGAGTTCCCGGCGATTCCGTCCGAGGGCAACGGAGTGAGCTCCTATCGACGCGCGTTCGAGGTGCCGCAGGACTGGAAGGGCCGTCACGTCTTCATACGCTTCGACGGAGTCGACTCGGCGTTCTACCTGTGGCTGAACGGACGGCGCGTCGGCTATAGCCAAGGGAGCCGCACCGGCGCGGAGTTCGACCTGACGCCTTTCTTGCGGGAGGGCGAGAACATCGTCGCGGTGCAGGTGTATCGCTGGTCCGACGGCACCTGGCTCGAGAAGCAGGACATGTGGAATCTGAGCGGCGTCTTTCGCGACGTGTCGCTTTGGGTCGCGCCCGATTCGCAGCTGCGTGACTTCGAGGTACGTACAAGGCTCGAGGACAGCTACTCGCGGGCCGAGCTGGCAGTCGAAGTCGATCTGCGACGACTGGTTCGATCGGGTGCGACCGCGTCGATCGAATTGACGCTCACGGGCCCCGAGGGGAATCAGGTTCTGGCATCGTCCGCGAGCACCGAGGTCGCGCCTTGTGGAGAAGCCCGCGTCCAGCTGGGCGGCACCGTCGCCGACCCGTTGCTCTGGTCCGCCGAGGCTCCGAATCTCTATCGCTTGACAATCACGTCGACCGACGAATCGGGCGAGAAGCAGCGCGTCACCGAGCGCGTTGGCTTTCGCGATGTGGCGATCGCGGACGGCCAGCTGAAGGTCAACGGAAAACCGATCCTCATACGAGGCGTGAATCGACACGAGCACAGTCCGGACACCGGCCACTATGTGACCGAAGAGCAAATGCTCACCGACCTGAGGCTTTTGAAACAACACGGCTTCAACGCCGTGC
Organism: Deltaproteobacteria bacterium; assembly: GCA_004283055.1. Lineage (GTDB taxonomy): Bacteria > Myxococcota_A > Polyangia > Polyangiales > Houyiibacteriaceae > SG8-38. Next base: position 34,882 of record SHLP01000010.1, on the reverse strand, counting down.
GTCCGGGGCACTATCCGCTCGTCTCACGCTGGTACGAGCTGGCCGATGAGTACGGTATCTACATGGTCGACGAGGCGAATATCGAGTCGCATGGCCTCTGGCAGGAGCTCAATCTGAATTTGGGGCGCCTTCCTGAATGGAAGCCGATGCACCAGGAGCGCCTCGAACGCATGGTCGAGCAGAACAAGAACCATCCCTCGATCATCATCTGGTCGATGGGTAACGAGGCTGGTGACGGCGAGACCTTCGACGAGATGAGCGACTGGCTGCACGAGCGCGATCCGTCCCGGGTGGTGAGCTACGAAGGCTCGGCGAAGGGTGGGGCGAGGATCGTCGCTTCACACAGCGACATTCAGTGCCCCATGTATTGGAGCGCGTCGCAGGTGCAGCAATACCTGAGCGAGCCGCAGCCGCGTCCGATCATCTTGATCGAATACGCGCACGCCATGGGCAACAGCAGCGGCAACATGAAGGAGTTCTGGGACGTTTTCCACGAATACGAGCAGGCGCAGGGAGGGTTCATCTGGGATTGGGCCGACCAAGGAATTCGGCTGCCCGTACCTGGCTCTACGACGGAGAGTTTCTTCGGATATGGAGGTGACATCGGGCCTGGCGCCCCGGAGGTCGAAGGATTTGCCGGAATCTACGGCAACGACTTCTGCATGAACGGCTTGCTCAGCTCGGATCAGAGGCCGCATCCGGCGCTCGCGGTCGTCAAAAAGGTCATGCAGCCCGTTCTCGTCGAAGCCGTCGACCTCTCAGCGGGGCTTCTGCGGGTGACCAATCGCTACGACCACATCGATTGGACCGACCTGCTCGAGGGGCGCTACGAGGCGACGGTCGACGGCGCTGTCGTCGACTCGGGCCCGGCGACGTTGCCGAGTCTTGCGCCAGGGCAAAGCGCAGAGATCAGCGTACCCGTTCCGGTGCTCGAGGTCCCGCCTGGGGCGGAGCCGCGCATCCGGCTTTCGTTTCATTTGAAGGAAGACCAGCTATGGGCCGACGCAGGGCATGAGGTAGCGTGGGCCGACTTCGTCCTTCCCTCTGCGGTTCCCGGGCCTCCCATCGATCCGGCGGCGGCCCCCGCGCTCACCGTCGCAGAGAACGAAAGCAGCGCCGAGGTCAGCGGGGACGGCTTCGTCGTCACGTTCGACAAGGCGACTGGCGCGCTCACCTCCTTTTTGCTCGATGAGACTCAGCTCCTGCGTGCGCCGCTTCGCCCTCACTTCTGGCGCGCGATGACCGACAACGACCTGGGGAATTCGCTTCGAAGCCGGGCTGCGGTCTGGAAGACCGCCGGGGATAGCCTGCAGGTGACGTCGTTTGCCGTCGACTCCAGCTCCGACGCACAGACGATGATCACCGCTCAGGCACAGGCCGGCGGCATCGACGCCACTTTCCTCCTGGTGTACCGCGTGTTTGGCTCCGGCGAGGTCGGCGTGGAGCTCTCCTTCACGCCAAACGAGAATTTGCCTGACCTGCCGCGCTTCGGAATGCGAGCTGCGCTCGACGGGGCCTTTGACCGGATCCAGTGGCTCGGCCCGGGCCCCGAGCCGTCCTACGCGGACCGCCGCCTCCTTCCCGTCGGGCTCTACGAGGGCTTGGTCGCCGAGCAGTTCGTCCCCTATGCGCGTCCGCAGGAGAGCGGAAACAAAGCCGACGTGCGTTTCGTGGCGCTGATCGACGACTCTGGTCAGGGCCTGCTCGCGGTGGGTGCCCCCGTGCTCAGCGTCAACGCGTCGCAGTACCCCGTGGAAGCCTATGAGGGCGCAAGGCATCCGCACGAGCTGGTCGCTGACGGCGACGTGCACCTGAACCTCGACCGCGCTCAGCGCGGCGTGGCGGGCGACAACTCTTGGGGGAGGCCGCCTCTTCGGGACTACGTGATCGAGGCGGACGCCCAGAGCTACCGGTTCTGGATGAGAGCGCTCCGTTCCGGGGACGACCCCGTCGTGCTTGCGCGTAAGACCTTGCCCTAGAGACTGCGCTCAGCCGCGGCGGGTGCGACGAGCTAGCGTCGGACGGCGCCGAAGGTCTCGGTGAAGGCCAGAAGGGCTTCGAGGTCGGTGTCGCTGATCTTGTTGGGTCCGAAGGCGGGCATGTCGTCGCCGCCGGCGCGAACCCTCCAACGCAACTCAGCGGGTGTTTCCATGTCGCCGGCGATCCTTGGGCCATCGCCTGCCTCTCCGCCCGGATGGCAGCCTTCGCAGAACTCCGCGTAGACCTCGGCGCCGGTCGCAACGTCCGTCGACTCGAGCGGGAATTCGAAGCTCGCCACCGACAGCGCCGTCGTGCCTCCGGACTCTTTCGAACAAGCGAACGCGAACGCCAACAGGCCGATCATCAAGACCGCGAACAGATTCTTCCCCATCTTTCTACCTCTCCTCTGACGCTGCTATGCGCGCGGCGCCCCCTCATTCCCCTTGCGTCGCAACTGTAGCAGTTTTTCGCCCTGAGCCCGAAAAGCCTCCGCTTCGTCCTTCTCAACGTCGCTGTGACACGCAGCTTTTTCAGCCGCGCCCACGGCATTCTTGGTCTTGCCCGCGAGCCGGTGGATTTCCCCAGGGGAGAGGTGGCCGCGCGTGCGGAGAATCTGCTGCTGTTCGGGCGTGAGCGCAGGGGACTTCATCACTCTTTCCCGTTCGAAGCCGTCCGCCTTGCCGGACTCGAACTCTACGATCTCCTTGGAGATGCGAACCGAGCACCAATCGTGTCCACACATGGCGCAGAAGTCCGTATCCACGTCGAGGTCCTCGTCGTGAAACGCGCGGGCCGTATCGCTGTCGAATGCGAGGTCGAAGTGCTTCTCCCAGTTCAGGGCGGCGCGCGCGCGGGTGAGATCGTCGTCCCAGTCCCGCGAACCCGGAATCCCGAGGGCGACGTCCGAGGCGTGGGCCGCGATCTTGTAGGCGATGCAGCCCTGCTTGACGTCGTCGCGCTTGGGCAGGCCGAGGTGCTCTTTCGGAGTTACGTAGCAAAGCATCGCCGCGCCGTGGTAGCCGGCCGAGGTTGCACCGATGGCGCTCGTGATGTGGTCGTAGCCGGGGAACACGTCCGTTACTAAGGGGCCGAGCACGTAGAACGGGGCTCCGTGGCAGCGTTGCCGTTGAAGCTTCATGTTGTACTCGATTTGATCGAACGGGACGTGGCCCGGGCCTTCGACCATGACCTGGCAGCCTCGTCGCCACGCACGTTCCGTCAGCTCACCCAAGCGATCGAGCTCTCCGAGCTGCGCCGCGTCGGTTGCGTCGGCAAGGCCGCCTGGGCGCAGGCCGTCGCCCAGTGAGAACGACACATCGTACTCTCTCATCAGGTCACAGATTGCCTCGAAGTGCGTGTACATCGGGTTCTCTTGAGCGTGGTGCAGCATCCACTTTGCAAGCAAAGAGCCGCCTCGTGAAACGATGCCAATCAGCCGCCTGCGAATGAAAGGCAGGTGTTCCCGCGCAACGCCCGCGTGAATCGTGAAGTAGTCGACTCCTTGCGCGGCCTGATGTCGCAGGCTCTCGAGAATGACGTCGAGCGTCAGCTCCTCGATGCTGCGGCCGATGATCATCGAGTAGATGGGCACCGTGCCGATGGGTACCCGCGCGTGACGGATGATTGCGTCGCGGGTCGCATCGAGGTCGCCGCCGGTCGAGAGGTCCATCACCGTGTCCGCACCCCATCGCTCTGACCAACGGAGCTTCTCCAGCTCTTCGTCGGTGCCCGACGAGACCGGTGACGCGCCCATGTTGGCGTTGACCTTCGTGAGCCCGGCCCGACCGATGCACATCGGGTCGAGCTCGTAGCCGAGGTGCACCTTGTTCGCCGGAATGATCATTCGTCCCGCTGCGACTTCGTCCCTGACCTGCTCGGCGCTGAGGTGCGCTTCTCGTTGGGCAACTCGTTCCATTTCAGGCGTGATGGTCCCAAGGCGTGCATGCTCGAGCTGAGTCACCGGGACGAATCCGGCAGGCGGCCGCCATTGACCTTCCTCGAAGCGCCAGTCCTCGGGCATGAAGTTCCAGGCGGTCTTATCGCTTGGCTGCGGCATGCCCGGGGTGTCTGGAGAGGAAAACGCTCGGGGGCCGCCGATGTCCGGCGCGTTTGCAAACGAACCAGGCGTCGTGCCTGCGCGTCCGCTCGACGGATTGTGAGCTCCACGAAGAGGAATCTTGAAATCGGTCATCATGCTTCTCCTGTAGGGAAGAAGACGATGTTTCGCTTCCCTACGCCGGTTTGACCCGGATCAGGTTCGACGGGTTCTTCTCAGCTCAACAGGGCGCCCCGAGCGAGCATCGACCCTAGCACGGGCCCCAGCCCGCAGCTATTCTCCCTCGCGCCCGCCGGATCGGAAGCCAAATGACCGAGCTCGTCCAAGGCGCGGAGGCAACACGTTGAACTCGAGTCCCAAGCCCACGCTCATCGCTGCCGCGCTCACCTACGGGACCTTTCCGCTGGTATTCGGCGGCGTGATGGGGCTCGCGCTGTACGCTGTCGCGCGGGGCTCAGACCCGGTCTTCACTGCGATGGGGCTCACTGCTGCGGTTGTGGTGCTGCTGCTCGTCCTCGAGCGCGTCCACCCTTACCAAAAAGAGTGGCTGCACAGTCACGGAGACCTCCGAACCGATCTCTTCCACAACCTGGTGAACTTCTGGATCCCCGAGGTGTACACGGTTGCATTCGTGGGTGCGTTCACGGTGGCAGCGGCTTGGCTGTCGAATGCGCTAGGGGTCGATCTCTGGCCGAGGTCGTGGCCGCTGCTCGCGCAGCTGCTGCTCGCCCTGGTGATCGCGGAGCTCGGCACGTATTGGATTCATCGCGTGATGCACGAGCACCCGCTGCTTTGGCGCTTTCACGCGGCGCACCACAGTGCGCCACGGCTCTACTGGCTCAACGCAGGGCGCTTCCACCCACTGGACTTGTTCGCACAGCAGTTCTTGGGGGTGACTCCCTTGGTTCTGCTAGGCGCTGACATGCGGGTCATCGCGCTTCACACGCTCTTCACAGCGGTCCATGGAATGTTCCAACACGCCAACGTGGACATCAAGCTCGGCCCCCTCAACTGGTTCTTCAGCATGGCCGAGCTGCATCGCTGGCATCACTCCAAGCACCTCGCGGAGGCCAATACGAACTACGGCGCCAATCTCATCTTTTGGGATATCGTTTTTCGTTCCCGTTTTTTGCCACGCGACCGCCAGCCGCCGACCGAAATCGGCATCGAGTCCTTGCCGAACTTCCCCGGCGGCTACTGGGCCCAGCTGCTGTCTCCTTTTCGCTGGAAAAAGATTGAAGCGAGCGCTCGCAGCAAGTAGCGGCGTCCGCGAGTTTGGGCGACTCTGCGTTTTCCGCTACAGAACAGGGATGAGGTTTGGGCGAACCGTGGGCGGCGTGCTGCTGCTCTGCGTGATCGGCTGCGGAGAAGAGGGCCAGGGGCGCTTCGGACCCGCCCTGCAACCGCGCCCGGAAAAGCAGACCTGTTTGCCAGATCCGTCGCAGCCGATGCCTGCGCGTCTTTCCGACACCGGCTGCTTCACCAAGCTCGATCCGCTCACACCGGGACCAGACCTGATCCCATACGAGGTGAGCTCGGCACTGTGGACCGACGGTGCCTTCAAACCACGGTACATGGTCGTCCCGAGCGCAGAGCGAATCAAGATCGCCGAAGACGGCTCGTGGGGCTTTCCGGATGGCAGCGTGCTGATCAAAGTCTTCGGCTTCGAGTTCGATGCCGGAGATCCCGAAAGCCGCCGTCCGGTCGAGACGCGGTTCATGGTTCGAAACGATGGGCAGTGGGACTACTTCACCTATGAATGGAACGACGAGGGCAGCGACGGCGCGCTGCTCGACTCGCGGAAGACGGTTGCTTACACCATCGCAGGAAGCGCAGGCACCGAGGTGATCGAGTACCTGTTCCCGCAGCCCGACGACTGCACGACCTGCCACTTCGAATCGATTCACGAGGTGCTCGGCCCCAAGACCTCGCAGCTCAACCGATCGCACGACTACGGGGGGGTGGTTGCCAACCAGCTCGTTGCGATGGCGGAAATCGACCTGCTCGACCTAGGGGCAGACGGAATGATCGAACCCAGCGCCCAGCCGCAGATGGTCAATCCGCGTGCCGGGGAGGGAAACCTCGAACAGCGGGCCCGCGCGTATCTCGACGCGAACTGCGCCCATTGCCACCGGCCCGGGGTTTACGCGGACACGGCCCTCCACGGGCTCGACCTGCGCTACGAGGTGCCCCTCCATGAGAGCGGACTGTGCGAGCCGATGCGCTACTTCCCGGCCTGGGCCGGCATGCCGCGCGTCGCTCCCGGAAACCCAGCAGGCTCCGGCGTCGTCCAGCGATTCATCCTCGAAGACGCGCAGCGAATGCCGTCGATCGGAACCTCGGTCGTCGATCCATTCGGCGCCGCGCTGCTCCGCGATTGGATCGCCGGCCTCCCGAGCTGTCCGTAGATCGCGGGCCTGTCGCCGGCATGCTATGGCAGGCGCGATGACGCGCTACGAGCCGGCGGCGGTTGAACCCAAGTGGCAGGCCTTTTGGGAGAAGGACGACACGTTCCGAACGCCCGAGGGGACCAACCGTCCGAAGAGTTACATCTTGGACATGTTTCCCTATCCTTCGGGCTCCGGTCTGCACGTCGGGCATCCAGAGGGCTACACGGCGACCGACATCATGGCGCGCTATCGCCGCGCCGTCGGCTGCGACGTGCTCCATCCAATGGGCTGGGATGCTTTCGGCCTGCCCGCCGAGCAGCACGCGATCCTCACCGGCACCCACCCCCGCGAAACGACCTCCGAGAACATCACGACATTCAAGCGTCAGCTCAAGATGCTTGGCTTCAGCTACGACTGGGCGCGAGAAATCGACACGACGTCCCCCGACTACGTCAAGTGGACGCAGTGGATCTTCCTGAAGCTCTTCGAACGCGGTCTTGCCTATCAGAGCGAGATTCCCGTCAACTGGTGTCCGGCGCTTGGCACGGTGCTCGCAAACGAAGAGGTCATCAACGGCCTGAGCGAGCGGGGCTCGCATCCCGTCGAGCGCGTGCCGCTTCGCCAGTGGGTCTTGAGGATTACGGCGTACGCTGACCGGCTTCTCGCGGACCTCGATGGCGTCGAATGGCCGAACAGCACCCGCATCATGCAGCAGGAGTGGATCGGGCGTTCCGAGGGCGCCGAGGTGAAATTCGATGTCGTCGGCCACGACGCGAACGTGGAGGTCTTCACCACACGTCCGGACACGCTCTTCGGCGCAACCTTCATGGTGCTCGCTCCAGAGCACCCGCTGGTCGAGCAGGTCACCAGCGATGAACGGCGCGGCGAAGTCGAAGCCTACGTCGCGCAGGCCAAGAACAAGAGCGAACGCGACCGCCAGGCAAACAAAGACAAGACCGGGGTCTTCACCGGAGGCCTAGCGGTCAACCCCGTCAATGGCGCCGAAGTTCCCATCTACATCGCCGACTACGTGCTCTGGGGCTACGGCACGGGTGCCATCATGGCGGTGCCGGCGCACGATGAGCGTGATTTCGAGTTCGCTACCATGCACGGGATTCCCATCGTCGAGGTGGTGAGCAAAACCGGAACGCCGAGCGACGCCTCCCTGAAGGAGGCGATGGTCGAGCAGGGCGTGGCGGTCAATTCGGGCAAGTACGACGGGCTGCCGACGGCGGAGTTCAAGAAGCGGGTGACAGCTGACATCGAGGCGGCGGGCCACGGCACGGCGCGCGTCGAGTACAAGCTTCGCGATTGGAACTTCTCGAGACAGCGATACTGGGGTGAGCCGATTCCGATCTACTTCCCCGTCGAGACCGATGGAGACCCGCGCGCTGGGGCCGGCTTTCGGATTCGATACGAGCAGCCCATGGCGGTGGACGAGAGCGAGCTTCCGCTACAGCTGCCCGAGCTGGACGACTACAAGCCAGGAGAAGACCCAGCTGGAGTTCTGGCGCGAGCACGCGACTGGCGCTTCTTCCAGAAAGACGGCGACTGGTTCGCGCGCGAGACCAACACGATGCCGCAGTGGGCGGGTTCCTGCTGGTATTACCTGCGCTTCATCGACCCCGACAACCCCGAAGAGCTCTGCGACCCGGGGCTCGCGAAGAAGTGGCTTCCCGTCGATCTCTACGTAGGCGGGGCGGAGCACGCGGTCTTGCACCTCCTGTACGCGCGCTTCTGGCACAAGGTTCTCTACGACGCCGGTGTCGTCCCGACGAAAGAGCCTTTCAAGAAGCTGGTCCACCAAGGAATGATTCTTGGTGAGGGTGGACAGAAGATGAGCAAGTCGCGGGGAAACGTCGTCAACCCGGACGACATCGTCCGGGAGTTCGGCGCCGACGCGATGCGCGTCTACGAGATGTTCATGGGTCCGCTCGAGGCCACCAAGCCATGGAACACCAGCTCGATCTCCGGCGTGCGACGGTTTCTCGACCGCGTCTTCAACGTGACCATGAGGGCGGACACCGACGCCAAACCCGACCCTGCGCTCACGCGTCTCTTGCACCGTACGGTGCGCAAAGTCACCGAAGACATCGAGGGCATGCGCTTCAACACGGCCATCAGCGCCATGATGGTGCTCAGCAACGAGCTCACGAAGCTCGAAGCAGTGCCGACCGAAGCCCTCGATGTGCTAGCCAGGCTTCTACACCCCTTTGCTCCGCATCTCGCCGAAGAGATTTGGGAGATACTCGGCCATCGCCCCAGCATTCAAAACCAGCCCTGGCCGACCTACGACCCAGCGCTCTGCGAAGAAGACGAAGTGGAAGTTCCGGTCCAAATCAATGGAAAGGTCCGCGGCCGCATCACCGTCTCGAAGGATGCGTCGGAGGACCAGGCCCTCAGCGCTGCGCGCCAAGCTCTTGCAAGCCAGCTCGAAGGCAAAACCCTCCGCAAGACCATCTGGGTCCCCGGCAAGATTCTGAATCTCATCGTCTAGGGCCCGACTAACGGGCTGCGCCGCGCTTGAGCTCGGTGAGGACCAGCTTGGCGACGGACTTGAGCGTTTCGAAGACGCCTTCGCCGGTCGTGGCGATGGCGTCGAAGTCGGGCACGTTGCCGGTGTTGAGCAATCGGCGGAGCTCTTCGACCGGCGAGATGTTCGGCATGTCGCGCTTGTTGTACTGAATTACGTAGGGAAGGGCGTCGAGGTTGTAGCCCTGTTCTGCGAGGTTGGTGCGGAGATTGTCCATCGACTCGATGTTCGCCTCGGAGCGGAGCATCTGAGAGTCCGCCACGAAGACGACGCCGTCAACGCCTTTCAAAATCAGTTTCCGGCTCGCATCGTAGAACACCTGACCGGGGACCGTGTAGAGATGAAAGCGCGTCTTGAAGCCACGGATTTCGCCGATTTCGAGCGGCAGGAAATCGAAAAAGAGGGTTCGCTCCGTTTCGGTCGCGAGCGAAATCATCTTGCCTTTCGCATCCGGGTTGGTGCGATTGTAGATGTACTGCAGGTTGGTCGTTTTCCCGCAGAGGCCGGGCCCGTAGTAAACGATCTTGCAGTTGATCTCGCGCGACAAGTAGTTGATGAAAGACATCCCCCTAAGCCTCTCCTAGTCAGTCGTTGAACAAATTGTCGATGTCATCATCGGTTATCTCAGCAAACGGTGAGCTCTGAAAAGGGTCCTGCGCCTTGGCTACCACTATCTCGAAAATCCGGGTCAGGTGCTCGGTGGCGCGCTTCACGCGGAGCCGCACCAGCCCTAGGCTCGTTCGATTGTCGAAGATGACGACAAGAATCGCGCGACCGCTGACCACCTGGATATGAACGTTCTGCCGCACCCCCTCGTGGTATTGCGTCGCAAACTCCTGCTCACGCAGCAGCTCCGCGATGCCTCCCGTCGCGGCGATAGTACCCGCAGTAAGCGAGGCGAGGGAAGTCGTATCGAGATCACCGGTATCACCTGATGCGCTGATCAGTTGACCGTTCTTGTCGATGACGAAGACGACCCGAGCGTTTGAATCCTGGACGAGCCGATTGGTCACGGCCTGGACCTGGGCAAACTCCTCCTCGTACATCACCATCTGGGGGCTTGCCATGTTCTGAGCCGTGCTCCTTCGCCTTCTTCAGTGCTATGAGTTCCTAGCAGAGCGCTAGTCACCGGTAAAGATTTCCGGCCCCACCACTCCCAGCATAACAGGCCGTCACTATAGGCAAAATCGATGCTTCGTTTCCTCTATCGCTTGTTCAGGAATCTCCTGTGCGTGCCGCTCCTACCGCTCTGGGCGATCGCCCGGTGGCTCTCTCGACCCAAAGGCAGGTGGATCGTCGTTCGCCTCAAACCACGGCTCGTGGAGACGCATCAGCCCTTACCCTGGCTTCGCCGCCTCCTCGACGCGGACAGGCTCCGGCGCACTTCGTCGCTCGCCGGCGTCCGGGCTCTCGCTGACTATGCGATCAGGGATCCGCGAATCGAGGGAGTCGCACTGGTCTTGCCCCCGCTCCAAGGCGGCTGGTCGGTCTGCTCCGGCCTTCGCGAACAGATTCTTCGACTACGAGATGGCGGCAAGCAAACCTCGGTGCTCCTGCCTCGGGGTGGAGGGCACCGCGAGCTGTACATCGCGTCGGCCGCTGACCGGATCTATCTAGCGCCGCAGGCGACCATCACGCTTCTCGGGCTTTCCGCACAGTCGCACTACCTGAAGCCCATGCTCGAACGCATCGGCGTCGAGGTCGAGCCGTTCGCCCGCAAGGAATACAAAACCGCCGCCGAGAGGATGAGCCGCGAATCGATGAGCGAGCCGCAGCGCGAGCAGGTGCAGGCGCTCATCGACGGACACACCGCGGCGCTTCTGGACGCGCTCTCCCAGCGGATAGGTACGACGCCAGAGCAAACAGGCGCGCTCTTCGAGGCCGGCGTGTTCCGCGGTCAAAGCGCGATCGACGCGCGATTGGTCGATGCTCTCGCGTACGAAGACGAGCTGCCCCACGAGCTCGGCATCGGTGACGAGAAGAAGACCCAGCTGATCGAGGGCGGCCGATACCTCGCCTTCAAGAGAGCCAAGCTGTTCCGCCCTTTGCGACGCGAGCCGTACATCGCCGTAGTTACGATCAAGGGCGCGATTTCGGAGTCCGGAGCGCCGATGGGCCGGCGAGCTTCCATCGTGGCAGCTCTTCGCCAGGCGCGGCAGGATCGCAGGGCGCTCGGGGTCCTTCTCTGGGTCGATTCGCCGGGCGGCTCCGCCGAGGCCTCCGACCTGATCCACCGTGAGGTCGTCCGGCTCCGCGAGAAGAAGCCGGTCGTCGCATACTTCGGGGAGGTCGCCGCTAGCGGAGGTTACTACGTCGCGGCGCACGCCAACGCCATCGTAGCTCAGCCGCTCGGCTTGACGGGCTCGATCGGCGTCGTCTCGGCGCGTGTGCTCGCCTCCCAGCTTCTCGACCGCGTCGGGATCCGGACCGAAGTCCTTCGAACGGGGCCCCATGCCGACCTGTACTCGCCGCATCGCCCGCTGACGGACGAGGAGCGTGGTCTCATGAATCGAGAGCTCGACGCTTTTTACGACTCCTTCGTGGCCCTCGTTGCAGACGGGCGCGGGCGTACGGTCGACGAGATCGAGCCACTGGCCCGCGGCCGCGTCTGGCTGGCCGCCGATGCCTATCGTCACGGCCTGGTCGACAGGCTTGGCGGCATGGATCAGGCGCTCGAGCTCCTCAAAGAGACCATCGACGTGCCTCCGCGGCTCCGGGAGCGGCTGCGCCCGATGGTCCTTGGCAGCTACCGTCTCGAACCGCCGCCGCCGGCCGCTATGCTTCGGCTCGATGGCTCGGTGTTCGAGGGCCTGCGAGACCTAGCCTTCCTGCTGTCGGAGAGCCCAGCGGTTCTCTACCACGCGATTTCCGTCCCCCGGATACGCTGAGCCGCCGAAATTACGCTTTCGGCCGAGGGTCGTTTATCGTGGGAGCGGGGAGGGACCGATGAAGGCAAAGCAGATCACGCTGGCCCTGGTGTGTGGGGTGATCCTCGGCTGCGGGGGCGCTCAGAAGCCGAAAGCCGGTCCGCTGCCGGACGGAGCGACCTTCTACGGGGTCTGGCAGTCGCCCCAGTACGGCAATATGCACCTGTGTCAGAGCGGCCGGCAGGTCGTCGGCGACTACGTCAAGAACGAGCGAGCCGGCCGAATTCAGGGTGACATCGAGGGCGACCTGCTGCTGTTTCAATGGGAGGACCGCCGAGAGCTGGTCATCGGCAAGCCGCAGGTTCGGCGGGGCCGCGGCTACTTCCGAATCGAGTTCGGTGAGGATGGCGACCAGTACCTCAAGGGCGAATGGGGCATGGACGAAGAGCTGTCGGGCGGAGGACCCTGGAACGCGGTGAAGCTTCGCAAGGGCCAGCCGGACCGCTGCACGGGAGTCGACGAGCCGATTTCCCTCGAAGAGACGACCCATCCCTGGGATGCGGACGAGGACGAGTAGCCTGGCCGTGCCTCCTCCGCGACGTCGTCCGGGGCGGCGAAAGCGCCGCTAAGCAGCCGATTCGGCCGGGGCGCAGAAGACGACGGAGCAGCTCTTGCGTCGTTCGGCGCTGAGGCGGGCGCAGAGCTCGGCGAGATTGTCGTCGTAGTCCACGACGAGCCCTGCGGTTGCTTCGCCGGCGTCGTTGTACGTGCAGCTATCGAGGGCGACCCAACGACCCTCCCAGGTCGTGTCGCCGCAGATGTCCGCCCAAGCGACCGGATCGGTTTCGGGATCGGAATCCTCCAGGCCTCGGAAGTTGATAAAGGAGCTTCGTCTCTGGTCAGTCATGTTGCTGCCTCCGGAGGACCCACTGCATTCGCACCAGATCTCTCGAAGTCGGGCGAGTTTCCATCGCCTCTACGGGACGTGCAAGCTGAAACAGCGTAATGGGTATCGGGGCGTCGAAGGTCAAGGACTAAGGTCAAAAAATCAATGAGATCAGACACTTAGGCGGACATCGAGCCGGGAAGCAGAGTGATGTAAGTGCGTGCGTGGCGGAAATTTCCAGCGCGCTGGCGCTGGCGCAAGCGCGATCGGATGTCTCTCCCGCTCAGGCCGCCAGGGCGGCGAGGAGCTGATCGAGGTTCTCGCGGGTGTGGAGCTCGGTCACCGCGACCAAGAGGTCCTTGCGCCAGTCGTCCCGGAAGCGTCCAAGGTCGATGCCGCCGATGATGCCGCGGTCTGCGAGGCGGGCGAGCACCTCGCTCGCATCAGGGCCTTTGCTCCGTATCGCCAGCTCGTTAAATGTTGGCGCAGCGTAAGGAACCTCGAAGGCATCGAGCTTTTCGACGCCCGCTCGGATGTAGCTTGCGGCGTTCAGGCATCGGCGGCCGGCCTGTTGGAAGCCCTGGCGGCCGAGCATGGCGGTCCGGATCCCCATTGCGAGCGCGATCAGGCCGTGGTTGGTGCAGATATTGGACGTCGCCTTCTCGCGGCGAATGTGCTGTTCCCGGGTGGAGAGGGTCAAGACGTACCCGGGCTGACCTTCCTGATCGACCGTGCGCCCAACGAGCCGGCCCGGCATCTGCCGAACGAAAGCCTGCGAGGCGCCGAAGAGACCAACGCCGGGGCCACCGTACTGAGGGGGGACCGCAAGGGCTTGTCCTTCGCCCACGCAGATGTCGGCGCCGCATGCCCCCGGCGCTTGTAGGACCGAAAGCGCGTACGGCTCGGCCGTCGCGGTGATGAGGAGCGCGTCTTCGCTGTCGGCCAGCGCGCGCGCGGCATTCAGATCCTCGACGCAGCCGAGGAAATTCGGGTAGCCCACGACGACAGCTGCGGTCTTTCCCGTCGCCAGGTCTTTGGCGGCCTGCCAATCGGTCCGACCGTCGGCGGCGAGAGGAACGAGCTGGATCGTAACCTCGCTGTCCAGGCCCGAGAGGTAGGTGCGAATGGTCTCGATGTACTCGGGATGCAGCCCCTCGCTCAGCAGCAGGTGCGTCCGCCGCTTGATTCGTCGAGCCATCAGGGCGGCCTCGGCCACGCCGCTCGCGCCATCGTACATCGACGCATTGGCGACATCCGTGCCCAAGAGCTCGCAAACGATCGTCTGGAACTCGAAAATTGCCTGAAGCGTTCCCTGTGACAGTTCTGCCTGATACGGCGTGTACGCGGTGTAGAACTCGCTTCGCTGCAGGAGCTGGTCGACGGCCGGCGGGACGTGGTGCCGGTACATGCCGCCGCCTAGAAAGGAGAGCATGTTGGGGCCCGCGCTCGCGTCCGACAGGGCGGTCAGGTGATCCATGAGCCGGGGTTCGTCGAGGGCAGGCTCTAGGTCGAGCGGCCGATTCAAGCGAACGGGCCCCGGGATCGCCTCGAAGAGGTCGTCCATTCCCTCGACGCCCACTCGAGCGAGCATCGTTCGGATCTCTTGCGGGGTGTGGGGCAGGTATCTCATCTTCGCTGTATCGTGCCGTTTCCTCAGCCGTCCAGCGTTCCGAGGTACTCCTCGTACTTGGCCGCATCCATGAGGCCCTCGAGCTCGACTTGGTCGGAGGGGCGGATCGTGATCAGCCAGCCATCTTCGTAGGGATTCTCGTTGACGAGCTCTGGGCTCGATTCGAGCGCGGCGTTGACGTCGACGACCTCGCCGCTGACCGGCGCGAAGAGCTCGCTAACGGTCTTGACCGACTCGATATCGCCGAACCGCTCGTGTGCCTGGACGTCTTCCCCAGGAGCCGGCATGTCGACCAAGGTCACATCGCCCAGCTGTTCAACCGCGTACGACGTGATTCCGACGCGAATCACGTCGCCCTCGATTCGCGCCCATTCGTGGTCGCGGGTGTACTGGAGGTTCCTCGGGTACGTCACTGTCATCACCTCTTGTAAAATGGGGTGCTCACTACCACGGCGTCGACAACCTTGCCACGGATCTCGATCCCCAGGCCGGTCCCCACCTTGGCAAGTGCCAGGGGCACATAGCCGAGACCGATGTTCCGTCCAACCGTCGGCCCTGGGGAGCCGCTCGTGACTTCTCCGACCTGCTTTCCATCGGCCACGATCGGGTATCCGTGGCGGGCAATTCCGCGTCCGGTCATCTCGAACCCGACGAGCTTTCGCTCTAGCCCCGCGGCTTTCGTCGCGCGGAGGGCGTCACGGCCGATGAAGTCGCCGGCGTCGAGCTTCACCACCCAGCCGAGGCCCGCTTCGAAGGGGTGGGTCTGCTCGCTGATGTCGTTGCCATAAAGCGCGAGCCTCGCTTCGAGCCGGAGCGTATCGCGTGCGCCGAGCCCGACCGGCTCAAGCCCGTGGGACGCCCCGGTCTCGAGCAGAGCGCGCCAGAGGCGTACGGCGTCATCACTCGCACAAAAAAGCTCGAAGCCATCCTCGCCGGTGTATCCCGTCCGGGCGACCCAGAGCTCGACGCCCGCCAAGCTCGTGCGAATGACGTGGAAGTACGGCAGGTGCAGGACGTCCTGGGGCGCGCCGAGGGCCTTCATCACTTCGACCGCCTTCGGACCCTGAAGAGCCAGGAGCGCCCAGGCATCCGACACGTCGTTCCACGGCGTCCCAAGAGACAGATTCTTCGCGAAGTGGGCGACGATGTTCTCTCGGTTCGATGCGTTGCACACGACCAGGACCTTCTCGTCCTCCAAGCGGTAGACGATGAGGTCGTCGAGGATGCGGCCGGCCTCGTTGCAGCAGGTGGTGTAGAGCGCGCGGCCAACCTCGAGCTTCGAAACATCGTTGGTGACTAGATAGTCCACCGCAGCGACGGCCTCGGGTCCTTCGACCAAGATCTCGCCCATGTGGGACACGTCGAAGAGGCCCGCCCGGCTGCGAACCGCCTCGTGTTCCTTCTTGATGCCCGCGTATTGGACGGGCATCAGCCAGCCGGCGAAGGGAACCAAACGGGCTCCCCGGGCTCTGTGTTCGTCGGCGAGCGCGGTTTCACGAAGTGCGTTGGGCACGATGGGGTGAGCTTAGGGTCGGCCCGGATCTACGCAACCGCCGGCGATGCCGGTCGATATCTGCTCTGTGGCCATGGGTGATACGCTTTGTCTCAGCCGTGCGGGGCGGCACATTCGGTCGTTTCCGCTCGGGGCTTCCGCGCTCGAGCTCGGGTCCGACCCGGACTGCGATATCGTGATCCATGCGGCCGCGGTGCCCCGTCGCTCGAAGTTGTTTCAACCCCACGGGGGCACTGTTTTCGTCTATGACCTCGAGGCGCGACCCGGCCTCGGGGCTCGTTCGGTGTTGCCGATCGGGCGGGCGCTCGCCGTGGGTGCCAGCTACGCGGTGACTCGCCTCAAAGCAGAAGCCGTTTCGCCCGCGCAGGGGGGCACCGAGCTTCTTCACGCGCAGTGTCGCGAGCCAGCTCGGCTCTCGCTCATCGGCGGCCACGGCGCAGCTGCGCGTGCCTTCCATCTCGGAGACGAACCGATTTCGCTCGGCGGGGCCTCGGATAACGCGATGACCTTATCGGACCGAGCGGTCAGTCGATACCACTGCCGGATCGAGCCCTCGGCGCAGGGGGTTTGCGTCCGGGATCTCGGAAGCACCAACGGCACCTGGGTCGACGGTCTTCGAATACGCCGTCACCAGCTTCGGCCGGGGGCGGTGCTCCGGATGGGGCGGACTGAGCTTCGGGTCGTTCGCCGATGCCGCGATGGCAGCTCCTCTTCGGAGCTCGTCGTCGAATCGACTCCGATGCTGGCGGCCATGGCCGATGTCGATCGATTCGCGACCCTGCCATGGCCCGTACTGATCCACGGCGAGACGGGAGTCGGGAAAGAGCACGTCGCGCGGGCTCTGCACGAACGGGGCGTGCGGCGAGCGGGTCCGTTCGTGCCGATCAATGGAGGAGGGCTTCCGCGCGAGCTGATCGAGAGCGAGCTCTTTGGGCACGAACGCGGCGCGTTCACCGGCGCGGTCCAAACGCATCGTGGCGCCTTCGAGCAGGCGCACGGGGGCACGCTTTTCCTCGACGAGGTTGCCGAGCTGGCGCCAGAGCTTCAAACGCGTCTCCTTCGTGTCCTCGAAACCTGGGAAGTCCGGCGGGTGGGCAGCGAGTCGGCTCGCCGCGTCGACGTTCGATTGCTATGCGCCACCCATCGAGACCTTCGGGCGATGGTGCGTGCGGGGCGTTTTCGATCCGACCTCTACTACCGAATCCATCGGTTGCTGGTGGAGGTTCCTGCTCTCCGCGCCCGCCCGGACGACATCGCACCCTTGGCCGCGCACTTCATCCGCCTGATGGAGCCGGAGGTCGGCGAGCGTCGAATTGCGCCCGAGGCCCTCGAACGCCTTCGAAGGTACACGTGGCCCGGCAACGTGCGCGAGCTGCGAAACCTCCTCGAGCTCGCAGCAGTCGACTGCGATGGCGCCCTCATCGACCTGGCTTCCGTCGAACGCGCGCTGCGTCGAAGCGTCGAGCCTTCGGCTGAGCGTTCATCCGCCGGCTCGCTCCGCGAAACTCTGCAGCAGTACGGCGGCAACCTGTCCGCCGCGGCTCGGGCCTTGGGCATTCCGAGGTCGACGCTTCGCGACAGGCTCCAGGGTCCGTCCGAACCCGACAGCTAAGCCGCTCGACCGCGCGATTCTTTCATGCGCCGAATGCGAAGCTCGAACAGGTCTTGAGCCACTCCGTAGATTCGCTTTAGACCCGTCGACTTCGATACTCCTGAACGGCGGGGCCTGCACGCGATCGTGACCACGGTCGTGGGGACGGCGGCGCCGAGGATTCGAATCGGGAACTCGAAGTTCAAAAAGAAGGTGTCGGGCACCAACTGGTCGGCGTCGAACAGCGACTTCCGGAAGAGGTACGGGCCGTCGCTCTTCATCCGGACGCCGTGCACCAGGAAGATGAGCGCGCGCACGCCGGCCGAGAGAACCTTACGGTGCAGGCCGTCGTCCCGGTGGTCATAAACACTGAAGACGACCTCGCTCCGATCTCTAGCCGCCGCATCGCGCAGGCTCCCGATGGCATCCGGCGCGATTTGCCCGTCCGCCGGCAGGAATGTGACCCATTCGCCTTTGGCGGAGCGGACGCCAGTCTTGAGCGCGGCGCCGATTCCTCGATTGCCCTCATGGCGAAGGAGCTGATGGGACGCACCAGCGAGCGCCTGAGACGCTTCGGTGGAGGTGCCGTCCGATGAGCCGTCATCGACGAAGACGATCTCTGACGAAGGCTCGTGCTTGGACAGCCACTCTCGGAGCTCGAGGAGGACCGGCGCGATGTTCTCCTCCTCGTTGAACGCAAAGAGGATGACGCTCAGCTCCGGCCCGCTCACTTGGACCGCTCCCGCGTGACCCTCGCAGGCACGCCGACGGCAATGCTGTAAGGGGGCACGTCTTCGACGACTACGGCGCCGGCTCCAATCTGCGCGCCCTTGCCAATGCGAACGCCCGGGAGGACGATCGAGCCGACGCCGAGGTCACAATCGTCTTCGATGACCACCGGCCCGAGCTCGATCGGCGAGCTCAGGATCGGAACGTCGCGGCCCGCCTCACCGTGAAACGAGGTGAGGATCCGAACGCCCGGGCCGATCCCCACGCGGGCGCCAATGTCGATTCCGCCAGCGCTGTGGAAGAACGCTTGCTGTCCGATCCAGGTCTCGTCGCCAATACGCATCGTATTCTTGTGGTAGCCCTTGAGAATGGCCCCGTGTCCGACGTAGACGTTGGTGCCGAGCTCGATGTTCTCGGGGTGGAAGACGAGAACGCCCGCTTCGAAGACGCAGTCGGGACCGCAGCGTGCGAACTGGTCGACGCGAAAGGAACCGTCGCCGTGACTGCGGTGCCGCATCGCTCAGAGATTAGCAGGAGAGGCCGGCAAGGTTGCAAACTTCGGCTCGACGGGGCCCATCGCGTTCGACAAGTCGGCGAGGTAACGCGCAAGCCCCTTCGCGCCCGTGGCCTCAGCAATTGTGGAAGCATAGTGAAGGTTTTGCGCGGGGTGTCCGAGGGCCGCCGGCGGGTCGTACTGAGGCGTGGGCCGGACCATGCGTTGGATGCGAGCTGGCACGGTGGCGAAGCTGTCTTCGGTGAATCCATCCAGCCGAGGCACCCCGGCCAAGAGTGCCGAGATCGCGGCCCGGGGGAAGCCTTGGCTGTATAGATCGTGACCGCGGTCGAGGGTCACCAGAGCGATCAAACCGTCGGTGCCGGGAGAGCCTCCCCGGAGCTCGGCGAGCGCGACGCTGGCGTACCGCGCAAGCTCCGGCTCATGTGCGCTGCCGCCACACCTCCGGCGGACGTCGAGCATCCACTCGCTCGGGCAAGTCGGGACGCCGAGCCGATCGGCAAGGGCCGCCCGCGAAACCTGAAGCGGCCGGTCCGGATTCGCGCGAAGGAAACGCCGCACCCTTGCGTCTCGGCCACCCGGGCCGCGCAGCTCGAAGGGCTGGAGATCCGGATGGCGCCGATAGAGGTGGTCCCAGAACCATTCGGAAGAGGCGAGGCCGTGGGCCAGCATTGTTACATCCGGACGAACGTCGCGTCGTTCTTGGAGGTACCAGATCGGACCCACCCAATGGTCGCGTTCCACAATCAGAATCGCATTGGGCGGCGCCGCGCGTAGCGCCTCGAGCCCGATCTTGGATGTAAACGTGTCGCGGTTTCGGCTGCGCTGATATGGAGCCGGCGGCGCGACCATCACGAAGAGCAGAAGCGCGGCGAGCGCCACGGGGGCCCACGATGCGCGCTGGGAACCCAAGTAGGCCACCAAGAGCCCTACGCCCGAAGCCGCCAGCCAGGCGGGAGCCGCGAGGTAGCCGTTGTAGTCGAGCACGTCGGGCGCGAAGACCCCGTTGCGTGCGATGAACGCCACGAAGAAGATCCAGGTCGCGTTGAAGAAGAATCGGCCGAGACCCCGCCTGCGTGCATAGAGCGCGTATCCGCCAAAACCGGCGAGCAGCAGCGCCAGCAGTCCGTCGCGCAGAGACCAAAAGAACAGCTCGCCGACGTGCGCCCACCATTCGGTCCAGGATTCGACCCCTTTCGACGCAAAGTCGGCCGCGGTGAAGTAGTGCACGATCGATTCCACGCTCGTCGGCGCGCCCCAGACGACGACGTCGGTTCGGCCGGCGACTGCGAAGACGTAAAGATGCAGACTCAGGCCGAGCAGCCCGCCGCCGATGCATATGCCGAGCGCGCGCCGCGGAACCTCCTGGCGGGCGACTCCCATCAGGAGCCGGGGCGTCATCGCCAAGGCGACGCCAAACGCGCAAACGACATTGGCGCTCGCGGCGAGACCCAAGCCGAGGCCGCTCGCGAAATACGGTCCAGGGCGCTGGTCTTCGTCGAGCACCGCGCTTGCGAACCGCGCGGCGGCCCAGAGTGAAAAGAAGACCGCCAGGGGATAGACCTCGATGCGGGTAGCCGGCTCCCAGAGCGCAGCGTGCATTCCAAGAAGCGCGATGCACGGAGCGACGTAGCGCGGGTCGCCGTCCGGGCAATTCGGGTCCGGTCGGACCAGGGTCTCCGCGAAGCTGGTGGCGGGGATGACGGTCAGGGCTCCAAAGAGCGCGGATAGACCGTTCAGGGCGACGAGCGGATCGACGCCCGGCAGTCGGCTGGCGAGCGCGCCGAGGATGGTGTGAAGAGGCTGACCAAATGGATGTCCTAGCCCGAGCTGTTCGGCGACTATCGCGAGCTCGGGGCTGTCGTACATCGACAGGCTTCTGCACATCGTCGAAACGTAATAGACCAACAGCGCGAAAGTCGACGCCGCGGTAATTCGTCTCGAGTGCACCGGCAGGCCGAGCAGTCGCTTAGCCACGGTCTCTCCCCGAAAGCGGAACGAGGAGGTTGATGATGCCGCCGACCCCGGCGGTGAGAAGTTGAATCGCCCAGAAGCTGATCGACGCGGCGTATGCGCTCGCTTCGGGAACGCCGACGGTTCCATAGAGCGCTGCAAAGGCAGCCTCCCGAACGCCTGCCCCGCCGACCGTGAACGGGAAGAACGCGGCCGCGCCGATCAGCGGCATCGCGACCGCCGATTGCGCGAAAGTCACGGACGGCTCGAGCGAGTGCATGATCGCATGCCCTGCGACGATGTTGACGAAGTGAATGATCAGCGAAAGAAAAACAGCGGCAAGGAAAGGGGCGATCGAAAATAGGCGAGGGAGCGCACGCAGGTGCTTGCCGAGCCCCTCGGGCAGCGAGGGGGCAAGCCGGGGTGCGACCGCGATGCCGACCAACGCCGCGGCCGCTGCTCCGAGACCGAGCGCAGCCCATGCGCCGACGTTGTCGATTCCGGGAATCGGTCGAATCAGATAGGCGCTGGTCGCGAGAACGAGAAGCGCAGAGACCCCGATGACACGTTCGATGAAGACCACCGCGACGCCGCTCGTGGCGCTTGCCAGGTCGAGGTCTCCAAACGCTTTCCGGCCAGCTACTCCTCGAATGAGGTCTCCGCCAACCCCGCCCGGCGCGTAGGTGTTGTAGAAGTGGCCGACCAAGTAGAGGTGCGCGGTGCGAGGCCAGGACGGGATGTCGATCGCGCCGTACGCCTTCAAGAGGAGCCGCCAGCGAACCATGCCGCAGAACAGACCGAGCATGACGACGGCGATCGCGGTCAGCGCGGCGCCCAGTGATAGCCTCTGAAACCCCTCGAGGACCTCCCTGGGCTCTACCCGGCTCGCGAGGTACGCGACCGCCGCGATGGTGACCGCAATTCGGCCCCACTTCAGGTAGCGGCGGCGCGTCTCGCCGCCCGCGCTGCGTGATCCCCCTCGATCGAGCATCTCAGTCCCAGCAGCCTAGCGCGTCCCGGAGCCCTTGGAGCAGTTCTGGGGCACGCCGCTCCACGAGCCGCTGAAGCGAAGGGAGGTAGTCCGACACCTGTTCGGACTGTTCCTCGAGCAGGGCCAGCGAGGGACGGGCTCGAAGCGCGTCGCGGAGCCTGGCAAGCACGAACGCCGGTTCGGAGTAATCGAGAGGCGCTCCCCAGACCGAGAGGCGAGCCCGGAGCCTGGAGAACGCCGCTCCACGATCGCTCCACTCCAGCAGCGCGTTGGTTTCGAGGTCGAGTGCGTGGAGGTAGTCGTCGACGTGGCGCTGCTCCCGCGCGAGCCAGCCGTCGAGAAACAGCTCGGTTCCAATGTGGCCCACGGCGCGCGCAGTGCCACGCCGGACACCTGAGCCCATCAAGGCCTCGAGAGCCTCAGCGCACGACGCGAGGAAGGCGGGTGCCCGATGAAACGCGTCATCGGTTCGATGGTGCAGCTCGATCCCGCGCTGGATGTCAGGATCGCGGACCAGTGACAAAGATACGCCGACCATGGCTTCGAAGTCGGGCAACATGCTCCCGAGCAGGTGCCCCGCGCCGGAGTCGCTCCAACTCGCAACGACAGCATGTCCGAAGAAATTCAAAGCCTCAGCTCCTCTGCGATCCGGTCGAGGTTGCGCTGCTCGCCAAGCTCGGCGCGTTCGCCTCTCCAGCGTACACCGGGCTCGCTTTTGAACCATGTTCGCTGCCGGCGCGCGTAGACACGGGTCGACTTCCGGATCATGCGAAGCGTTTGTTCGACGGAAACACCGTCGCGCAGATGCTGGAGGATCTCACGGTAGCCGACGCTTCCGAACGGACGGACCTCGTCTCCCCATCGTGCGCGGAGCGAACGCACCTCGTCGATCCAGCCGGCTGCGATCATCTGCTTGACCCGGTCCTCGATCATGATGCCGTGTCGTTCGTGACTCACGTCGAGGACCACGAAGACGGCGCGATACCGAGGATCGCCGAGCGCGTGCTCCGCGCGGAGCTTGCCGAGGGGTGTGCCCGTTTGTTCGTAGACCTCGAGCGCGCGCACGATGCGAAGCGCGTCGTTTGGATGAATCGCCTCGGCGGAGAGCGGATCGACCTCGGCGAGCCGGGCATGCAGGCTGGGCGGGCCATTTCTCAACGCGTCGGCTTCCAAGCGCCTGCGGATCGCGGGATCGACCGCCGGAACGTCGACCAGGCCTCGGACGAGCGCGCGAATCCAAAGCCCGGTCCCGCCGACGACGATCGGCAGATGTCCGCGACCTCGGATTTCTCGAATCGCAAGGTCGGCGCGATCGGCGTAGGCGGCCGCGTCGACGTCTTGGTCGGGATCGAAGACGTCGATGAGGTGATGTTGGACGCCTTCGAGCTCCTGTGCAGTCGGCTTGGCCGACCCGATGTCGAATCCGCGGTACACCTGTACGCTGTCGGCGCCCACGAGCTCGCCGTCGAATCGGCGCGCAAGCTCGATGGCTGCGCCCGTCTTGCCCGTGGCCGTTGCGCCCGCGATCACGAGAATCGTGGACAGGCTCTCAGTCAATCGTGGCCTCCGCGCCACCTGCCGGGAGCGGCACCCGGCCGAGAATGCAGCAGCGATGCGCCTCACGGATCGGCCAAACCTCGGCGACGATCCTCTCGACCGACGCCTGGTCGAGCGGCAGTCCGTTCGCGGTCGCCGCTCGATCCGCCAGCGCGCGAAGAGCCGCGCTCAGTGGCTCTTGGCCGCTGGCCTGCACCGCGGTGACAGCATCCTCGAAGAGCAGGGTTGCGCGTGCGTCGGCCAGCAAAGCGGGCACCGCACGAACGACGTACGAACCCTTGCCAAGCTCCGACCAATCGAAGCCGAGGGAGCGAAGGAGAGTCTCATGGCGCGCGATCGCGGCGACCGCCGACTCCGTGAGCTCGAGCCGGTCGGGAAACAGTAGGTTTTGTCGAGCGATGGAGCCCGAATCGGCCGCTTCGCGAAGGGCGTCGTAGCGAACGAGTCGTTCTGCACGCTCACGGTCGACGAGCAGAATTTCGTCCCGAGACTCACAAATCAGAACGCGATCGCGAACCTGAGCGACGAGTCGAAGCCCGTTGGGGTTCGCCGATACGTACTCGCCGAGCGGCTCTGCGACGCGGGCTTCAACCGGCGACTCGATCGCGACGGCTGCTCTTGCCTCCTCGTCGCGTAGGCGTCCCGATGCGCCTAATCGCGCTTCCCAGTAGGCGTCGCCGGCCGGAGCTTCGGGAAGTCGAGCCGCGATCATGCGGGTCACCAGGTCGACTATCTGGGCGGCTTGCTTGAAGCGCACTTCGGTTTTCTGCGGATGCGCATTGACGTCGACGTCTTCGGGATCGAGTCGCAGTGAAACCACTCCGCGCGGATAGTGGCCGGGCGGGAGCCGATCGCCATAGGCGAACGCGATCGCACGGGCGATGCGGCGGTCGTTTACCGGGCGCCCGTTGACGAAAAGAAAAAGGTGGCGTGCCCCGGGGCGGGCATGTTCGTCGGCCGCGAGGACTGCGTCGAGGATCAGGCCGTCCCGTTGGGCGTGGATCTCTTTGAGCGCGAGATCACCGAAGACCTGGTAGGCGCGCTCGGCGAGGTCGCTCGCGGGAAGGTAGCGGCGAGCGGTCCGGCCTTCGGAGGTCACGAGCAGGCGGAGACCCGGATGGCTCAGTGCAAGCCTCTGACAAACTTCGAAAATGCGTGAGCTTTCGGTCTGGCGTGCCCGAAGAAACTTCTTTCGAGCTGGTACGTTGTAAAAGAGATCGTTGACCACGACCGTCGTGCCCGCGGGGCATCCAGCCGGCGACACGTCGCGCAGCTCGCCGCCCTCGACCAGGACCCGAGTCCCGTCGAGCGCGTCCTTCAGACGACTCCGGATGGTCATCCGCGAAACGGACCCGATCGAGGGAAGGGCCTCCCCTCGAAAACCGAGCGTCGAGACCCGAGTCAGGTCGTCGAAGGACGCGATCTTGCTGGTGGCGTGTCGTTGGACACTGAGGGTCACATCCTCGGCGGACATCCCAATCCCATCGTCGGTCACGCGAACCTGCGCGCGTCCTCCGTCTTCCACTGACACGGTAATCGAGCTTGCCTTGGCGTCGATCGCGTTCTCGAGAAGCTCTTTCACGAGGTTGGCGGGCCGCTCGATGACCTCGCCAGCGGCGATTTGGTCGATCAGCGTCTCGTCGAGCAATCGTACCGTCGAGGCCACGGCCTGCGCCTATCAAAGCTGGTTTGGGTTGGCAACGCGGCCTGCGAATCCCGCCCCTTCGTTGACCCCTCGTTAAGCGCGATGCTACCGTGTTTTATGGGGAGTTAAGAGGGAATTCACCAAGATGAAGGTATGTCCCGCCTGCAGAGCTGACTACGGCGGCGGAGAGGTGTTCTGTCCGGTAGACGCGACGCGTCTAGTCACCACTTCGCAGATGAGCGCGAGTCCACTCGACCCGAACGATCCGATCATCGGCACCGTGCTTGCGGGCCGCTATCTGGTGAAGAGCCGAATCGGCGAGGGCGGGATGGGCCTGGTCTATGAAGGCGTCCACCGTGACATCGACAAGCGCGTGGCGATCAAAGTCCTCCGCGACGACCTGTCCCGTCGCCCCGAGGTCGTCGCGCGCTTTCGCCAGGAGGCCAAGAGCGCATCTCGCATCGGGCACGAGAACATCGTCGACATCTTCGACTTCGGTGAAACGCGGCATGGCTCCAGCTATTTCGTGATGGAGTTTTTGGAAGGCGAAGACCTCGGCAATGTCCTTGGTAAGAAGGCCACGATCGAAGCGGAGCGCGCCTGCGAAATCGTCCTGCAGTGCTGTCGGGCGCTGTCGGCTACGCACGGTAAAGGCATCGTCCACCGAGACATCAAGCCCGAGAACATCTTTCTCACGACACGCGACGGCATCGACGACTTCGTCAAAATCGTCGACTTCGGCATCGCCAAAATGAGCGACATCGAGACCGAAGGGGCGCCCGGGCGAAAGCTCACCAAGACGGGCATGATCTTCGGGACCCCCGAATACATGTCGCCCGAACAAGCAGCCGGGAGAGACCTGGACCACCGGGTCGACGTGTACGCCCTCGGCGTCATCGTCTACGAATGCCTAGCAGGGCGCGTGCCGTTCGAAGGCGATACGTTCATGGGAATCCTGACCCAGCACCTGACCGCGGAGGCGCCTGCCATCGACGAGGTCAACCCGCACGCAGAGGTCAGCCAGGAGCTCGAGCTGGTGATCCGCAAAGCGCTGGCCAAAAGCCCGGAGGATCGCTACCAGGACACCGAGGAGCTCGCCGAGGCGATTGTCTGCGCCCTCGATGGCCGCGTGAGCCGCGCGACGCGGCGAACCCCAGCTTCCGTGCTTGCCTCGCCGCTCGCAAGTCCGCTCGACTCGATGCCTCGGCGAAAGACTTCACCTTGGGTTTGGGCCGCGGCGGTAATCGGGGCGGCCGGCCTCGTTGCCTGGTCCACTCTCGGTTCACTCGCCGCCCCGCCTAGTGAGGCTGAAGCAAGCGCAGCTCCGCTCGGACCGCCGCCTCTGACGCAGACCCTGGAGACCGTCGAGCCGCCGCCGCCGATTGCGGATCCGCTTCCGGAGCCGGCGCCGACGGAGGTCGAGGTTCACGTGGCGAGCGACCCGCCGGGCGCCAAGATTTCATACGAAAGCGGCTCGGAGGCCTGTGCCTCGACGCCATGCACGCTCGAGGTCACGCGGGGCGCGACACTGGTGCTTCACGCAAAGCTTGGTAAGCGTAGGGGGCGCACCGCGATTACCCCCAACGAAGAGGAAACCGTCTTGATCGAGCTCCAGGCCCCCAAGCGACTCACGCCCAAGCCTCGTAGCGCCCAGGTTCCCAAGCCGAGGCGTCAGCCGCCCGCTCGCTCCTCGGACCTCAAGGTTCCCGAGTGGGCTCAGTGAATGAGGCCGAGCAAAAGACGCTAGCCGACCTCGAATGGGACCAGGTGGAGCAGGCCGTCGCGCAACGCTGCCGCGGTCCGCTCGGCGAAGGGCTGTCCCTCGAGCTTGCGGATAGCTTCGACGAGACCGAATGCGCCATCGCCGAAGCCAAGGAAGCCTGGAGAATGCTGCTTCGGAACGAGCCGCTTCCGCTCGACGGCATCTGCGAGATCGAAACCTCCTTGCAGCATCTGGAGCGCGACGGAGTGCTCGACGCAGGCTCGCTCAAAAACCTCCGCATGACCCTGCGTGCGGCAGGGGTGCTGCGACGCTTTCTAGGCCAGCGCAAAGACAGCGCTCCGCGTTTGCATCACGCCTGCGCGATCGATCCCACGCTCGATGGTCTCGAAGAGGAGATCGGGATGTCGATCGGCGACGACGGGACGATCCTCGACTCGGCGAGCCCAGAGCTGGCGCGTCTACGCGAAGA
Source organism: Deltaproteobacteria bacterium (assembly GCA_004283055.1). Classification (GTDB taxonomy): domain Bacteria; phylum Myxococcota_A; class Polyangia; order Polyangiales; family Houyiibacteriaceae; genus SG8-38. The sequence goes on along the minus strand of SHLP01000010.1, from coordinate 7,855 downwards.
GGCTGGAAATCTGCGCGCTCGCATCATTCGAAAGCTCGAAGACCTGATCCAGAAGCGAAGCGCGATCCTCCAGGATTCGTTTCACACCATCCGGGAGGGGCGCTACGTGCTTCCGGTTCGCGCCGACGCTCACGAGCGCTTCCACGGAATTGTGCACGGCTCGAGCGCCAGCGGCGCAACGATCTTCGTCGAGCCCCGCGAGCTAGTCGAACGCGGCAACCGGCTCAAGATGGCGCAGGCTGAGCTCGAGCGTGAAGAGCGGAGAATCCTCGCGGCGCTCGCCGACTTGGTACGCCAATACGTTCCGCAAATGCGCGTCGCCGCGCAAGCGCTCGATCATGCGGACCTCCGGGGCGCGAGCGCCAAGCTGGCCGTCGACCTAGGGGCAGAGTTCGTCGAGCTTTCCGCCGAGCCGCGGATCTCCCTGCGCGAGGCTCGCCATCCGCTCCTCGTTTTGCGGGGCATCGAGGTCGTTCCAAACGACATCGAGCTCGAAGGGGGACAGGCCCTGGTGATCTCCGGGCCCAACGCTGGCGGTAAGACGGTCGCGCTCAAGATGCTGGGCCTGGCGGCGCTCTTGACCCGAGCCGGTCTTCCGATCCCGGTGGCAGAAGGGAGCGTTTGCGGCTTCTTCGCGCCGGTTCTCGCAGCGGTAGGCGACGAGCAGAGTCTTGCGCGGAGCCTTTCGACGTTTTCGGCGCATCTGGTGACGCTCAAGGCCGTGCTCGAACAGGCAAACGAACGGGTTCTCGTTCTTCTCGATGAGCTCGCGGGTGCAACCGATCCGGAGGCCGGGGCAGCCCTGGCTTGCGCGATTGTATCGAGGCTCGTCGAACGCGGCGCGGCGGTTGCCGTCACGACCCACTACGAAGCCCTAAAGGCGCTCGCGGCCGAGCGTGACGAGATGCACAACGCCGCGGTAGGCTTCGACTTCGACGAGATGGCGCCGACGTTCCGTTTGAGGATGGGCGTGCCGGGCGGGTCGAACGCGCTCGAGGTGGCGCGGCGTTTCGGTATTCCTTCGGAGGTGGTCGATGCTGCGCGAAGCACGCTCCCGGAGCATTCGAGGAGCTTCGAGACGCTCGTTGCCAAGCTCGACGCCGCAACCAAGGCGGCCATGGAGGAGCAGGCGGCCCTTCGAGACGAGCGCGCGAAGATCGGCGAGGAGGTCGCGAAGCTCGACGCGCGTCGCCAAAAGCTTGCCGCGCGAGAAGCGAAGGGGCTCGGCAAAGAAGCTCAGCGGCTCGTCGATCGGCTCAAAGACATTCATCGCCAGCTCGACGAGGCCAAGAAATCGCTTCGCGACCGCGCCGAGGCAGAATCGCTCGCGGCGGCCTCGGCAGCGTCTAGCGACGCCGCTGAGCTCCTGGGCGAGATCGACCGCCACCGTACATCGCTCGAGCCCGAGCCGGTGCAAACCGCAGAGCTCGACCTCGACGCGGTTCGCGTTGGGGATCGCGTCTGGGTCGCGCGGCTTCGGAGCCCGGCCGAGGTCTTAGAAGGGCCGGCTCGCGGCAAGGTTCGCGTCGCTGCAGGGATGATGAAGCTCTGGGTCGACCTCGGCGATCTCCGCGGGCTCAGGCAGAGCGCAGAGCGAACGTCCAAGGAGACCGCTCCTGCAACCGGAACGCAGCCAAAAGCGCAGCGCAGCGTTCGAACGGGCGATAATACGCTCGACGTGCGCGGCCTCCGCCCCGATGAGGCAGTCTCGCTTGCCGAGGCGTTTCTCGACCGCATGTACGGAGCGGCAGAGCCCAACGCCTTCATCGTGCACGGCGTTGGCAGCGGCGCTCTCCGAGCGGCGATCCACGAGCACCTTGCCCGCGATGCGGCCTACGTCGAAGGGTTCCGGCTGGCGACCCAAGACGAAGGCGGGCCGCAGGTGACGGTCGTCTCGCTCAAGTAGCGCTCATGCGTTTGCAGTCGTCGGTTCGCCTTCGCCCATTCGAGGCTTCACGGCGAAGCGCCAGACCGCAAGGCCGACGCAAACCATGGCGATCGAGGACCATTGGGCTGGGGTAAGCCCGGCGTAGCGCACGTCTCCGCCCTCGAGCGGCGCGGCTCGCAGAAAGTCGAGAAAGAAGCGTACCGGCGCGTAGACCAGGGGTAGGAGCACGCAGTAAAAGCCGACCGGCCTGCGCTTTCGATGTTCGAGCCACACGAACAGCCCGATGATCGAGAGCGAAAAAAACACCTCGTACAGGCCGAGGTCGTGACGAGGCTCAAAGGGCGGGGCGCCAAAACGGTAGTCGGAGACGGCCAACGCGAAGTCGGTCACCTTGCCTGGATGGTCGTGGACGACGAAGCAGCCGGTGCGGCCGAAGAGCCAGCCAACCGGCAAGCCAAAGCAAACCGCGTTGGCGTAGGGCAGCAGATCCATCTTCTTGCGGTACTTCCATATGAAGCAGCCGAGGATGCCGCCGAAGAAACCCCCGTACGAAGACAAGCCGAGCCAGGTCGAGAAGAGCAGAGACGGTTCACGCAGGATCTGCATGAACGTCTCGCGTTCGTAGAACAGGCCGTTCAAGAAATAGCCCAGGACGAATCCGGTTACGACGGCATACGTCACCAGATCGCCGGTGGCCACGGGGTCGAGGTCGTTCCGGAGCGCGAAGCGGCCGGCGACCCACGCGCCAAGAAGGACGCCGGTCGCGACGAGGACGCCAAACGGCTGAATCGAAAGGGTCTCCCCGAGGATGGGAACGGAGAACGGAAGCGGGATGTCCCAGGACTCCAGGCGAAACCAAGGAATGAACAGCATAGCGTGCATGGCCGGCGAGCCTAGCACCCACATCCTTGCATCGCCCCTAATCAGCCGCTAAGCCGACCGCGAGGTGAAATGATGAGCGAGATCATCGCGGTTGGCGCAAGAGAGATATTGGACTCACGGGGAAACCCCACTGTCGAAGTCGACGTAGAGTTGATGGGTGGCGCAACGGGCCGAGCCGCGGTTCCGTCAGGGGCCTCGACTGGCGAGCACGAAGCTCTCGAGCTCCGAGATGGCGACGCGAGCCGCTACTTGGGCAAGGGCGTCTTGAAAGCCGTCGACAACGTGGTGAATGAGATCGCACCGCAGGTGGTTGGCGCCGAAGCGCTCGACCAAGCCGAGGTGGACCAGATCATGCTCGACCATGACGGCACCCCTTCGAAGGCGAAGCTCGGGGCAAACGCAGTCCTCGGTGTTTCGATGGCCGTCGCGCGAGCGGCGGCCGAAGAGGTGGGACTTCCCCTCTGGCGCTATCTCGGCGGCGTGCAGGCTCAGGTTCTGCCGACGCCTCTGATGAACATCATCAACGGAGGCGCGCACGCCGATAGCGGCCTCGAGATCCAAGAATTCATGGTCGTCCCGCACGGCTTCGACTCCTTTTCCGATGCGCTCCGCGCAGGCGCAGAGACATTCCACAACCTCAAAAAGCTCTTGAAAGAGGCGGGACACGCAACCGGCGTCGGCGACGAAGGGGGCTTCGCACCGCACCTGTCGACCAACGAGGAGGCGCTTTCCTTCGTCGCCCGCGCGATTGAGGCCGCCGGCTACCGACCCGGGCAGGAAATTTCAATTGCTCTCGACTGCGCGGCAAGCGAATTCTACGACAAGAAGAAAGGCGTCTACACCTTCGACAAGAAGCCGGTGGATGCCGCTGGCCTCGTCAAGATCTACGGCGACTACTGCTCGAAGTATCCGATCGTCAGCATCGAAGATGGAATGGACGAAAACGATTGGGACGGTTGGAAGGTCCAGACCGAAGCTCAGGGTGATCAGGTGCAGCTGGTTGGCGACGATCTCTTCGTGACGAACACCGAACGGCTACAAATGGGCATCGATCAGGGAGTTGCGAACTCGATCTTGATCAAGGTGAACCAGATCGGATCCGTCACCGAGACCCTCGACACCATTCGTCTTGGGGCTCTGCACAGCTACTCGTCGATCATCTCTCACAGAAGCGGAGAGACCGCAGACACGTTCATTGCCGACCTCGCAGTCGCGACCAATGCCGGGCAGATCAAAACGGGTTCGGCCTCGCGCTCGGAGCGCATTGCCAAGTACAACCAGCTCCTGCGCATCGAGGAGCAGCTGGGCGACGCTGCCGTGTATGCGCGGAAGTCGACCTTCGCGGCCTGAGAGCCGGTTTCATGTTGCGACATCAGCCCGCCGCGAATCGTAGGGCGGACTCGGTGTCGTACTGGCCCGCGCGGAACGCGTAGTCCCCGAGCACGCGCCGCAGGGCATCGACGTTCGTGGTAAACGGTTCGACGCGCAGCTCGGCCAGCACACGGTCCATCGAGAGGAGCGCGCTGTGACGTACAGGCGCATGGGTGCTGAGCTTCGCGATCAGCGGGCGGTCGTCCGCGGGCAGGGGAAGGCCGACCGTAGCGGAAGAGGTCGCGCGAACCCGACCCTGCGGCGCCGGCGAAACCGAATACGAGGAAACCACCGCGTCCTCTCGATCGAGTGCGAGGATCGACGCATCCAGCGCATGGCCACGAGGCGTGAGGTTTTCGAGCTCGTCCGGGATGGGGTCACCGGATGCGATTTGAAGCTGCAGGGCGACCAAGTCCACGCCGGTAACCATTTCGATCAGCGTATGGTGCCGGGGCAGGCCGATGGTCACGTCCGACACCCAGGACAGGCCCGATGCATCGATGTGAAAGCGCACCTCCAACAGCCCAGCGTAGCGCAGCTCGGAGGCCAGACGCCTCGCGCTCTCGAAGAGGGACATCCGAAACGCCTCGCCGTCCATGCGGAAGAGCAGGTCGGGCGAGGGGGTTTCATGGATGAGGGTCTGCTCGGAGACTGAAAGGCTGCGGTCATATTCGACGATCGCCACCGCGGCCCCCTGCGAGTCAGCGGCAACCATGACGCCGACCTCCCGCGGTCGAGAGGGGGCCTCGCGGTCGCGCAGCGTGCGCACCTGAGCCCGTTCAGCCGCTGCCTGGATGGTGGCTTGATCGGCAAGCGCCCCGAGGACGTCGAGGTCGGTGCCCACGACGGCCACATCCGCTTTCTCGGCGGCACTCGCCAGCTCGAACATCTCGGGCTGGCCCTGATAGCCGAGGTGCGCCGCGTCGGCGCCTGCCTGCTCGAGGATCGTCGGTAGCTGCTCCGTTGGAATTCCCTGGGCCTCGTCGAAGTCGACTTCGATGCTCCCATCCGCGGCTTCGATGTGACGGCTGGCCTGCTCATCCTTTGGCGCGACGACGATCGATTCGACGCCCAGTCGACGACAGGTCCGCGCAACGCGGGTCGCAGCTTCTCCGCGGCGGAGGATCAGTACTTTGTTGAACACCGACGGAGCATAGCAAGGGGTCGGACCCGGGCACCCCTCGTTCCGGCTTGACCCCACAGAGAGCCGGAGACAGGAGCCATGCGATGACTGTACGGCTCCGCACCAGTGGTTTGGACCGACGCCCGGTCCGGCCCGCCGACCTTCGCTGGCGCGCCGAAGCCATGCTCGCAGCCCTTGGGTTAGGGGATTCGGAGCTATCGATTCTGCTCTGCGACGATTCGACCATCCGCGAGCTCAACCGCCGATATCGCAAGAAGAACCGTGCAACCGACGTGCTGGCATTCCCGATGCAGGAAGGGCCCGGTCCGCAATTCGACCGGGGGCTCCTCGGCGATGTGGTGATCTCCCTGCCGACGGCGCGCCGCCAGGCGGCCGCGCGCGATCGCCCGATCGTGGAGGAGGTGACGTTTCTGCTGGCGCACGGCCTCCTGCACCTCCTAGGTCACGATCACGCCACCGCGCGACAAGAGCGAGAAATGACCACGCGAACCGAGGCTCTCATGGCCGCTGTCGAGGCCGCGCGTTAACCCCTGATGTCTGTGGAAAACCGGTTGCTCAAGCTATCAATCGTGCTCCGAATTCTTCGCGTGAAGCCTTCGTTTTGGCCGCCAAGCACCTGAAACTTAGATAGATTTTGCCCTGCGGTGAAGCTTTCGAGGAAGGGCGGCCTCAGTTCTGCTTTCCCTGTGGACGCGCTGTGGGAAAGCGTGGCCGCTGAAAGCGACGCGGTCTCCCGGGTCCGGTCCCGCGCGCAGCGGGATCGCTTAACCCCAAGAAATTTGTTTACGAAACCGCACAAAGACCCTTGTCAGCAAGGAAAACCCCAGGCATAGATGGCCCGTTCCTGCCTGGGGCTTTCTTTTGGGGGCCTTTTTGAACAAAAGGGGCAGGTCACAGAGTTAGGAGGGAACTATGGTAGCGGGCAAGCGAATGACGAAGGCCCAGATCATGAGCGAGCTGGCCGACAAGAGCGGCCTTACCAAGAAGGAAATCACGAGTGTCTTCGGTGCACTGCAAGATCTCGTGAAGAAAGAGCTTGGTCGCCGTGGCCCGGGGGAATTCGTCATTCCAGATATGATCAAGCTCAAGGTTCGTAAAATCCCAGCGAAACCTGCTCGGATGGGACGCAACCCAGCAACCGGCGAGGAGATGATGCTTCCGCCCAAGGCTGCGTCGAAGAAGATTCGCGCGACGCCTCTCAAGAAGCTCAAGGACCTCGTCCTCTGAGTCACTGAGACCACGAATCGAGAAAAAGGGGCCCTCAGGGCCCCTTTTTTGTTGGCTTCACGCGCGTTCGCGACGCGCCGCTCGAGCCCTGCAGCCGGCCCTCGGCGTAGCTCAGGATGAAGCGAATCTGGTCGGCGTTGAGCGCGAAGGAAACGCGGATTCGATTCGCGTCGGGGGTGAAGTCCATGCGGCGGAGGGTCTTTCCGAAACCGGCCAGGCTCATGATGAGCTGCTGCGAGTAGAACGTTGCAACCTTCTTCCAGTACACGGCCGCGACTCCTGCGAGCGCGTCCGACTCGTATGTCGCCAATACGCTCACCGTCGCTTCATCCGCTCCCGTCTCACGCACGGCCACTCGGAGGCGGATCGGCAGGTGCCGGACGCTTCCGATGACGAAGCGATGGACGCCTTCGATCTCCAAAGAAACCGCTTCCTCCGGTCCCATGGACAAGAGCGCATCGGGCCCGCTCGCTTCGACCAGTCCTTCGCTGTTCGCATCTCGAAGCTCACGTGCATTCGCAATCGCGAGTACCCTCTCGAGGTCCTGTCGCCGCGTGATACTGAAGTGTTTGGTGCTCAGAAGCGCGATGGTTCGCGGCGTCTGGTCGAGGTTGTGCCAGGCGGCCGTTGGAATTCCGAAACGTCGCCGCCAGCGCGGAGACCTTCCACGCGAACGCGCGAGACGCTTCACGCTCTTGCGGGCGAACCCCTCGCCGCGACGATGCCGTCCCGCCAGGACGAGCTTCGATCGCTGGAGATTCGGCGTTGCGACGAGCAGCCGGTCGAGGTCCGCGACGGGATCGATCCCCGACCCGTCGAGAAGAAGCTGCCAATCGGGCACGCCTCGCAGGAACGCGGTGACATCCGGGCCCAGCGGCGATTCGCGCACCCGACGCAGGTCGACCCGGAGAGCCAGCTGCGCGCCGGGGGGAATGCGGGACGGGCCGCTGAGGGTGGGGGAGGCGACCGGAGAAGAGTCAGGGTCAGTGCCAGCGCCAGTGTCAGTGCCAGCGTCAGTGTCAGCGCCAGTGTCAGCGTCAGCGCCAGCGTCAGCGCCAGCGTCCACCATCGGTACGCCAGCGTCTATCGGCTGTGCTTCCGGGGCTTCGGCCTTGCCTGCCCATCGTGGGTCGGGAGCGCCCGTCGCTCGGGGTGGCGCGGCGTCGGCGGCCATCTCGATTTCACCGGTGAATCCGAACTCGACCTCCGCAGGGAGTGTGAGCGCGAAGTCGAAGGCATACTGCGCTGTGGCGCTAGTGATGTAGGCGAAGGCGAGGAGGTGAGCCGCGAGGGATGCCACGAGCCCGAACGTCGTGGAAAACGCTTCGAGTTGTTGACCGGTG
>SHLP01000052.1 GCA_004283055.1 Deltaproteobacteria bacterium | reverse complement strand
GCTCCTGGAGACGCTCGTCCTCGAGCTGCGCAGCATGGCGCGCGCGCAGCTGCGTCACCTGCTGCTGGAGCGCTTGAACCCGCGGGTGGTCTGGGGAGAGCGAGGCCTGCGCGCTCACCAGCTCCTGCCGAAGTTGCTCGTACGTGGCCCGCTCTGGCGAAACGCCACCGCCAACGACGCTGGTCTTGGGCGTGCTCGCGAGGAGCGTCTCCAGGCTGGCGACCTGCGCCTCGAGCGCGCGGATCTCGGGCACCGCGAGCTCGCTATCGGCTCGGAGCTGGGCCGCCGATTCGAGCATCGCCTGCCGTTCGGTCGGGAGATCGGCGATCCCATGCTTCTCCCGGAACGTGTTGTATCGCCGCAGCGCCTGTTCGGCGTCGTTCTCGGCCGCGTCGATACGTTTGTCCATCCGCGCAATCTCGGCCTCGATGCGCCGCGACTGCCTATCCCGGTGATAGGCCATGAACACGTTGGTCACCACACGCGCGTACTCCGCAGCTTCGTCTCCCGTTTCGCCTGAGACAGCGAACCGCAGAATCCCCGCCCGGTAGTCTGTTTCGTAGTCGATCCAAGCGGCCAGGTCGGTCAGGGTGGTATCGAAACCAAGCTCATCGCGGATCTCGCGCAGAACAGACTGGTGGACCAGCGCGTCGGCGGCTGGGACGATTGCGTGCGCGGAGGGGCGCTGATCGCTGATCGAGACGTCGCCCTCGTATTTCAAGACGACGACGGTCTCGTAGTAGCTGATCATCACGAGCTTCACATACAGAAACCCGATGATGGCTCCGATGATGCCCGCGCCGATCAGCCAACGCTTGCCACCGAGCAACGCCCGTTTGAGGCGATGCGGATCGACCGGGAACCCCTGGCGCCGTGCGCCGCCCTGTCCTGCCGGTCCGTCGGCCCACGTCTCGCCCAGCTCATCCACGCTTCATCCGTCCTTTTACTCTCGCGCTCAATACGCGTTCCGGCGCGCGCCGGAACCAAACACCGTCATAGAAATGATTTGAATGTCCCACAGGAGACTCCAGTTGCGAATGTAGTCTAGGTCGTGTTCGATCCGCTTTTCCATTTTGTCGAGCGTGTCGGTCTCGCCGCGCCAGCCGTTCACCTGGGCCCAGCCCGTGATGCCCGGCTTGACCTTGTGCCGAAGCATGTAGCCTTGAATCCTCTTGCGGTAGAGCTCGTTGTGCGCGACGGCGTGCGGCCGCGGGCCGACGATGCTCATGCTCCCCTCGAGCACGTTGAAGAATTGCGGCAGCTCGTCCAGGTTCGTCCGTCGAAGAAACGCGCCGAGCTTGGTGATTCGGGCATCCCCGGCCGTCGCTTGCTTGATCTCGGGGCCATCCTCGGTGACCGTCATCGAGCGAAACTTGAGCACGTTAATCACCTCTCCGTTGAGGCCGTATCGCCGCTGCCTAAACAGAGCGGGGCCAGGGGACGTGAGCTTCACGCAGATGCCGATGACCAGCATCGGGATGGCGATCGTGATCAGAATGAGCGTTCCGATGACGATGTCCTCGAGGCGCTTGAGCCAGCCATCGACGCCATAGAACGGGGTCTCGTGCAGGCTGACCGTGGGCACGCCGCCAAGCGTTCCCCAGCGAGCGTGCAAGAGATCGTACGCGAAGAAGTCGGCCGCGAGATACACCGAGGCCGTAGTGTCTGAGAGCTGACGCAGGAGCTCGGCGATTCGAGGCTCGGCGCGCAACGGAAACGCGATGTAGATCAGGTCGATCTCGCCAGCCCTTGCCGCGTCGACCGCATCCGCCAAGTCGCCGGCGCGTTGTCCAAGCGACTCTGGGATCGGATGGCAACGCTCCTCGCCGCGATCGTCATAGAAACCATGGACCTCGAGCCCCAACGAAGGCACCCCCTTGAATTGAAGAGCAAGCCTCTCGCCGAGCTCGGTCATCCCGACGATGGCGGCGGCGCGCGTATTGTATCCGTGCGCCCTGAGCTCGCGCAGGGTGAGCGTGGTCGCCGTTCGCCAAACCGAAACGAGCAAAGGTGCGAGAACGAACCAGGTGGAAACCGAGAAGCGCGAGTACTCCTCCGACCGCTTCGAGATGAACAGAAGAAAAAGCAAGATCGGCACGACGCCCACGACCCAGCCGCCCCAAATGCGTACCAGCTGAGGCTTGAGCCGCATCTCGCGAGTGCTCTGGTAGATCCGGAGCGATTGCCCTATCACCATGAACAGAACCGCGGCGATCGTCGCGGCGGTCCAGTCCTTTTGGTCCCAGGCCTCGCCGCGGGCATAGGTTGGCAGCCAGAGCGCCGCGTAAATCAGGACGAAATCGACGACGCGCATGACGGGGGCCAGCTCCGCGTCCGCAGCGCCGCCCCATTCGGTGGGTTTGTTGCTCGTCATCGAGGTTTGAGGAACAGTATAGGCATAGCCGCAGAGGATCTCACTGCAAGCTTGCGGATGGCTTTAGATGACGTTAACGAAAGGTATGCGCCGGTGCACGGCATTGTTGCTCTCGTTTGCGCTCGTCTCCGCCTGCGCTCGGAACCGCTATCCCCAAGCGCCGACCACGCCGTTCGACGATCCGTCCTTCTCGGCGCCCGAGCCGATCGTCCTCCAGGGCATGGAATCCGATCCTCCCGAGGCGCTGCGCCTTTTTCCGGGTGATGTGGTCCAGCTTACAACGGTCTCCGCCAAAACGGACACCTACGACGGGCTCATCGTCGACGCGATGGGTCAGCTGCACGTGCCGCTCGCCGGCGACATTCAAGTCGGGGGCCTGACGCTCGGCCAGGCCGAGAAGGCGGTCGAGAAGGGCCTTCGACGGTACGACCGGTTCGTTCGGGCAAACCTCATCATCACCGCGCTCGACGGCCATGCGGCGGTCGTCATCGGGGCAGTGACCACACCGGGCCGCGTGAGAATATCCCCAGGCACCAGGTTGGCCGACCTGCTCGCGCAGGCGGGCGGCGTGTTGGTGAGCCGGGTCAACTTCATACCGGAGCGCCTTGGCGATTTGGAGCTTGCGCGTCTCGTACGTGACGGTGAGACGCTGCCGGTGAGCCTGCCTCTCGCCATGGAGGGGAACACCAAACACAACGTTCGCGTCCGGGCTGGCGACCAACTCTACGTTCCACCGATCACCAAGAACGCGATCATGGTCCTGGGCGAAGTGGGCCAACCCCAGCCCATGGCCTATCGCAAGGGCATTCGGCTGACCGAGGCGCTGGCGCGCGCCGGCGGCATCGTCATGGCCCGAGCCGACCGCAAGGACATTCGCATCGTCCGGGGCCCGCTCACCGAGCCTCGGGTCTACACCACCAACCTGAAGGCATTGACCAGTGGCGAGGCAACCGACGTCGTGCTCTGGCCGGGCGACATCATCTGGGTCACCAAGTCCTGGTACGCCAGCACAGCGGACGTGATGAACGGCCTCTCGCAGATCATCTCCCTCGCCAATACCGCTGCAATCCTGGCCCTCGCCTACGGTGTTGGGACCAACCCCAGGTAGATGCATCAGCCGCTATTCAAAGGCTTGCTCGGTCCCCAGGTGGAGACCGAAGAGGTTGACCCGCACACGGTTCAAGGCGGGCTGCTGAAATCAGAGGCCGCGCTCGTCGACGGCGCTGCGCAGACACGCGTCGAGCAGTTCGCTGCGGGCCGCGTCTGCGGCCGGACAGCCCTCGGCCGACTGGGCGTGGCCGCGACGACCCCCATCCTGCGCGGGGAGGATCGAGCGCCGATTTGGCCCAACGGCTTCATTGGGAGCATCTCGCACACCGACACCTGGTGCGCCGCCGCGGTGGCGCGAACCGACGATGTTCGATCTCTCGGCATCGATCTGGAATCGTCGACGCCCCTGAAGGAGACCCTGCTGAAGCGGGTCTGCACTCCGAAAGAGCGGGCTTGGTTGCGCACGCTGCCCGCACCTGGTGTGACCGGTAAAATCCTCTTCAGCGCCAAAGAGGCGGTCTACAAATGCCAGTATCCGCTCAGCAAGCAGTTTCTCGGTTTTCACGCCGTCGAGATCGAGCTCGGCGACGAGTCGTTCGAGGCGGTCTTCCGACAGGAGGCGGGTTGGTTCAAGCCCGGCGACGTGATCTCGGGCCGCTACCTGGTCGAAGAGGGGCTGGTCGCCGCCGCGTGTGAGCTCGCCCGATGAGCCGCGACGATCTCACGGTCGTCATCGACGTGCCGCGAGGCAGCTTCATCAAGAGGGATGACGAGCGAAGCGTGGATTTCCTCTCCCCGATTCCCTGCCCGTTCAACTACGGCCACGTCCCGGGGACCTACGCAGAAGACGGCGAGGCGCACGATGCGGTGGTCCTGGGCCCGAGACTGCCGCTCGGCAGCACTGCTACCTTCACCAAGCGTGCCCGCGTCGACTTCATCGACGGCGGACGGTTCGACCCCAAATGGGTCTGCGCCGACGCGCCGCTCAGCCGTTTCCAGCGGCTGCAAGTGGCCGGGTTCTTTCGCTGCTACGCGGTCGCGAAGAGCTTGATCAACCGAATTCGCGGCAAGCAGGGGCCCACGCGCTACCGCGGCTGGATCTAGCAGCCCGCGCAGTGCAGACTCCCTCATTCGCTTGCGTGAGTCGATCGACATACGAATCTCGTCGTCGCTGGCGTCGATAGACGCGGACGCGTGGGATCAGCTCGTCGGGGAAGACGATCCGTTCGTCGAGCACGCGTTTCTGTCGCTCCTCGAAGAAAGCGGGTCCGTCGGGCGAGGCTCTGGCTGGGAGCCGACGCACGTCACCGCATGGCGTGGCAAACGACTCGTGGGCGCCTTGCCGCTTTATCTCAAGACCCACAGCTACGGCGAGTACATCTTCGATTGGGGCTGGGCCGACGCAGCCTCGCGATTGGGGCTCAGCTACTATCCAAAGCTGGTGTCGATGGTGCCGGTCACGCCGGTGACCGGACGCCGTTTCCTCTTCGCTGCGGACGACAATCCAGCTGAAATCGTCAAGCGCCTGATCGACGGCTGTCACGAGGCCGCAGAGTCCACCCGGGCATCGTCCATCCACCTTCTTTTCCTCAACCCCGAAGAGCACGACTGGGTTGCCCGCGACGGTCGACTGATGAACCGGCTCTCTTTTCAGTTTCACTGGAGGAACGAGGGATACGGGGATTTCGAGGACTTCGTCGGCAACTTCCGTTCGTCGATGCGCAAGAAGCTACGCAAAGAGCGCCGGGTCGCAGCCGAGGCCAAGCTTCAAATCGAGGAGCTCCGCGGCGACCAGCTCGGCATGGACGATTGGCTGGCCCTCGAGCGCCTCTACCGCGCGACCTGCGGCCGCAAGGGCTCCTACCCCTATCTGACCCCGGCCTTCTTCGAGCTGGCCCCATCCCGGCTCGATGGATCGCCCCTGGTGTTCACTGCGAAAGACGAGGGCCGCATCGTCGCTGCGTCGATCAACTTCGCCAAGGGCGGACATCTCTACGGTCGATATTGGGGAGCGACACGGCGCCACGACATGCTTCATTTCGAGCTTTGCTACTATCGTCTCATCGAGCACGCGATCGACCACCACATGCGCCGCTTCGAAGCCGGAGCTCAGGGCACACACAAGCTGAGGCGCGGATTGATGCCGGTCCCGATTCACAGCGCGCACTGGATCCGCAACCCCGTGCTGCAGGAGGCCGTCGCCGATTTCCTCCCGAGGGAGGCGTTTTCGGTCCAACAGCAGATCCGCGAGCTCCGACACCACGGGCCCTTTCGGCGGGCTGGTGACGAAAGCCTGAGGCCAAACCGGGCCTCCGGATGACTCTGCTCTTCGTCTACGCCGGGATTGCGCTCAGCGTCTCTTTCCTCTGTTCGATTCTCGAGGCCGCGCTCCTCAGCGTGACGCCGTCGCACCTTGCCAAGCTCGAACAAGATCGTCCCAAGGTCGGCGGGCGTCTGCGCGCCCTCAAGGCCCATGTCGACAGGCCGCTCGCAGCGATCCTGACCCTCAACACCACCGCGAACACCGTCGGCGCGGCTGGGGTCGGCGCCGAGGCGCAGCGCCTGTGGGGCTCCGAGGTCTTGGCGATCACGTCCGCCGCCTTGACCTTGCTCATCCTCTTTCTGGCCGAAATCATTCCCAAGACGCTGGGCGCGATGTATTGGCGACGTTTGGCGGGCTTCATGTCAGCCGTCTTGCCGCCTCTGATCTTAATCCTGCTGCCGCTCGTCTGGTTGTCCGAGAAACTAACCGGCTTTCTCAAACGACGGCGGGTCACGGAAAAGCTCTCACGCGAAGAATTCGCCGCCTTGGCGCGCGTCGGGGGAGAGCAGGGGGTGTTCGACAAATCGGAGATGAGAATACTCCGCAACCTTTTTCACTTCGGCTCGCTTCGGACCAGAGACATCATGACGCCCCGCACGGTGATGTTTTCCCTCGAAGAAAACACGACCGTACGGGATGCGATCGCCGCGCGCGGCTCCATGGTTTTTTCGCGAATCCCGATTTGGAAGAAGACCTCCGACGAGATGACCGGATACGTTTTGAAAGACCAGCTCTTTTTGCGAGCCGCGCGCGACGAGCTGGACATACCCATTCGCACTTTTGCCCGCGAGGCGTTGATGGTGCCCGACACGCTTCCGCTGCCGACTCTCTTCGAGAAGCTTCTCGACCACAGAGAGCACATCGCAGTGGTCGTCGATGAGTACGGCGGTGTGGACGGCGTCGTCACGATGGAGGACGTCCTCGAAACGCTCATCGGCCTCGAGATCGTCGACGAGATGGACTCGGTCAAGGACATGCGAGCCATGGCCCGCGCAAAGTGGGAAGCGCGGGCGAAGCATATCGAGAGCAAAGCGCCAGAACCGGCGAAGCTCGTGGATTCCACGGAGCGCTGATGAAGGCCTCGCTCACAGAGGGTGGACGCCCGGGCACGTCTGCTGCGCGCTGGTTCTACGCACTCAAGCCGGCGAGCTGGCCAAAGCTGTTCGTCCCCGCGCTCTTTGGGCAGGTGATTGGAGCGAGCCCATCGCATGGGTTCGACGCGGCCGCGCTCGGCTGGGGCGTCGGCTTCACCGTCCTCGGGCTTGGCTTCATCGTCTTGCTCAACGACTGGGGCGACCGCGAGGTGGACGCGATCAAGCGAGGGATGTTTCCCGAGGGCTGCTCCCCCAAGACGATCCCCGACGGCATCCTCGATGCTCGGGCGGTCGGGGTCGCAGGGCTCTTGTTCGGCGCGGCCACGCTTCTGGTTGCCGCTGGGGCCGAGCTAGCGCTGCATCGACCTCTGGCCCTCGAAGCGGGGCTTTTGTGCATGCTCATCTTCGTCGCGTACACCCTTCCGCCGCTCCGCTTGAACTACCGGGGTGGAGGAGAGCTCTTGGAAATGCTCGGCGTTGGCATGGCGCTCCCTCTCTACAACAGCTACCTGCAGTCAGGCTCCCTTCCGCCGGGTGTCTGGCTTTGGGTCGTCGGATTCTCTCTGCTCAGCCTCGGGAGCGGCGTCGCCAGCGGCCTGTCCGACGAAGAGAGCGACCGTGTCGGAGGAAAGCGCACCTTCGCCTCCGTGTTCGGGAACGCCGCCGCGCGCAGGCTCACCGAGGCCTGCGTTTTGCTGGGGGCCGCGGTTTGGCTCGGCGGGTCCGTCGCGAAACCGCACTGGTTGCCGCTCTGGGCGGTCGCGCCCGCCGTGGCGATGATCCTGTGGAACTTCGTCGCGATGCGAAAGGTCAGCGCGGAGGCCGTCACGAACGCATTTGTGGCGCAGGGCGAGTACAAACGTTTCCTTCATCGCGCAATTTGGCATAGTACGATGGTTGCAGCGCTGCTCTTGTCGCTGCGACTGGGATGGACATGACGGCCCACGCGACAGACGAACTGATTTCCCCATTGCTAGAAGTCGAGGCGAGGATTCGACAAACCCGGTTCGGCGCGTTGAGCCTCGACCCGAGCCGCACGACCGCAAGCTCGCCGACCGAGCTCGTCTCCGCTCTTGCCGATACGCAGCAGTTGCCGTACCTGGCTTCAGCGGCCTCGGCGGTTGCGGAGGCGCAGCTCTGTAGTTTTCCTGAAAACCTATTTTGGGACTTCGATTTCTACCTGGCGTCCATCCATCGCAACGCAGCTGCCGCGCCCGACTACGCGGGCTATCTCGAGGAAGTCACGCGCATCACGGCCGGGCTGATGACGATGTATGGCCAGCAGTCGGTGATTCGATTTCGGTACGTCCACGACTTCATGTATGGCTTCGACTGGGCCCGCTGGGTTCGTCGCGAACCAGACGAACGAAAGGGCATCGAGCCGTTCGGCATCGATTTCCTGCGACAGACAGAAAGCCGGGGGCGCGACATTCTGACCCTGATCAAGGAAGACGACGACGGGTATCCGAAGCTCGCCGATGGCGCCGTCCGGAACCCTTTTCCGTTTTCCCGCGAGCCCGAGGAAGAGCTTTCGCTCTATCGACTACTGGCCGACCGAGATTGCGTTCCCGTACGGGCATGGCGAATCGAGGCCCAAGCCGATGCGAGCAAAGACTTCGATGCGCTTCGTGAAGAGGTCGCGGCGTCGCTCGGCCTGACCGGCTAAGCCGTGAGCAGCATCGCAAGCATCCAGAGGCTGACGAGGAGGTTGAGCGCGATGCTGGACCACCAGGCGGCCCGAAACGGGTCGACTGCGCGGGCGCCCGCCAAAAGGGGCAGAATGGGCGCGATCGCGACGCCGGCTTTCGCCGGGATCGAAACCGAAGGCGTCCAAATGAAGATCGCCAGCGCCGCGAACCCGATTCCTGCGGAGGCGAAACGCCGCGCCGAGGGGATGCCGTACCGAACGGGCCAGGTCTGCTTCTGGGCCGCGACATCGTCCTCGATGTCGGGAAGGGCGGTCAGCACGTTACTGCACACGCCGAGGAGCGCGGCCGGACCCATCACCCAGCCCGGCGCGAAAACGATTTCGGTCTGTAGGTAGTAGCCGAGTGAAGGAAGGCCGACGCCGACTCCGATGCCTTGCAGCAGCTCACCACCGCCCCGATAGCTCAGCCGAACGGGATTGAAGCTGTAAAGCCACATCAGGAGCAGCGCGGCGAGCCCATAGAGCGGAGTCAAGCTGCGCCCGGCGAAGGCGAGCCCGCAGGAGTAGAGCAACAGCAGCGACGCCGCCAATCGAGCAGCGTTTTTGACCTGCTGCGGGGAGAGCTTGCCGTCGGGAATCACACCCGATCCTCCGGAGAGCAGGGTGCGTCGGCCGCTGTCCGCCTCGTGGTCCGCGAAGTCGTTTGCGAACACCACGAAGAGGTGATCCAACAAACCCCAGAGAACGGCGGCCGCCAGCCAAGGCCAGGCAAAGCGCCCGGTGACGTGCCAGGCCGCCACTTGGCCCAGGACCAAGGGCACAGCGATGTTGATCTGGGCGAGCGGTCGTGAGGCTTGAATCCAAGATCTCATAGTGGCAGCTCCCTCGATAACACGTTTCGATCCTGCTAGGCCTGCGAGGTGCACGCGCCCAGCGGGGAGCCCCTCACACGGCAGGTCCAGTTTTTCACCGGCAAGGGCGGGGTCGGCAAGTCCACCGTTCTCGCGGCGCTGGCGACGGCTGCTGCGCGCGCCGGAAAACGACCGCTGATCGTCGAGCTCGGGACGCACACCTCGTCGTCGCACTTGTTTCACGGTCCCGACGTCGGTTACCTGCCGTCAGAGGTCGCGCCCGGCGTACACGCGACCCGCGTTCAGTTCGAGCCGGCTCTCATCGACTACATCACTTCACGGCTCAAGCTTCGACCCATCGCGAGCCTGGTCGCGAAGAACAGCTCGCTCCGCCGCTTGTTCTTGGCGGCTCCCGGCGTGGATGAGATCGTGACCCTGCATCGCGTAGCGCAGCTCGCAGCGGACCGGCGCTGGGGTCCCATCTTGGTCGACCTCGAATCCACCGGGCATGCGCTGATGTTTTTCGATCTGCCAACTGTCCTGCAGGTGTTTCTGAAAGACGGCCCTCTGCGACAGGTCGTCGACAGCGCTAGCCAGTTGCTCGCCGATCCGGAACGATGCGCGGTTCACATCGTGACCGTCCCGGAGCCCTTGGCCGTCAACGAAACGATTCACCTTCACGCCGAGCTTCGAAAACGCGACGACCTGCATCTGGGCTGCCTGTTCATCAACCGCGTCCCGCGCGCCTGGCTCGACGATGACGAGCATCGACTCGTGGACCAGGAGCTCGCAGGAGCGAGCGCCGGTCAGCCCTGGGCGCCCGACTTGGCGCTCGCCCAGTATCTCGCCCAGCGTCGTCAGACGGCCGACAAGTGCATTCGTGGGCTTCACCACGACATCGATCTGCCGACCATGACCTTCGAGGCGCAGGACGAAAGCAGCGCGACGATCGTCTCAGAGCTTTCAGACGCAATCGAACGAGCGGGGTTTGCGTGATCTCCCTTCCTGACGATTGCAGGCTGGCGTTTTGCGTCGGCGTAGGCGGCGTAGGGAAGACCACCTTCGCTGCGGCGCTCGGGCTCAATGAGGCCTTGCGTGGGAGGTCGGTCCTCGTCCTGACAGCCGATCCGGCGCGGCGCTTGGCGGACGCGCTCGGCATCGGCGGCCTCTCCGACCAGGCATCCAACATCTCGCTTCCCGCGACCGCGCAAGCCGAGGAGCGCGTCCAAGGAGAGCTCCACGCGGCCATGTTGGAGACCAAAACCAGCGCGGACGAGATCATCCGACGCGCCGCTCATGACGAAATCAGAGCGCAGCGGGTTCTCGACAATCGAATCTATCAGGCATTCTCCAACACGCTCGCGCGCTCGCATGCGTACGCTGCCATGGAGCGAGTCCACGAAGCGGTCCACGACCCGCGCTACGATCTGGTCGTCGTCGACACCCCGCCTTCGCAGAGCTCGATCGAGATTCTAGACGCGCCGGCGCGTCTCGTGAGCTTCCTCGACCAGCGCGTCGTTCGATGGTTCCTGCAGGCCTCGGACGAGTCGCCGCAGCTACGCGGTGGCGCGATTGCGCAACGGCTTCTGCGAATCGTCGCCGGGGAATCGCTCGTTTCCGCTCTCACCGAGTTCCTCAGCGAGATGGCCTTTTTGCGAGAGGGGTTCTCCGCGCGCGCGAAGGACGTCCGGGAGCTGATGCAGTCGACGAGCACCAACTTCGTCTTGGTGTCATCGGCGGACGCCATCGGCCTGGAGGCCGCCAGATCGGTTGCCGCGGAGGTTCGGAGCCGGGGCTTCGAGCTCGCGCAGGTCGTGTTCAACCGCGCGTTCATTTCGGAGGCCGCGCGTCCGAGCGCCGATTTGGTCGCTTACCCCGAGCGACTGGCATCTCTTGCGCCGAAGCTCGAACGCATACGAGGGCTCCTGAGCGCGGAGGAGGACCGAAAGCGCTCCAATATTGCCGCATTCTGCAACGAATACGGCGTCGGCGCCTGGTCTCTCCCAGAGGCTAGGCGACCGCTTGGCGACCCTTCGGCTCTCGCAGGCTGGATTGAGCAGGCGCGACCGATTTCGCCAAGCACGTAGCGTGCCCCGGTGCTTTCGTGCAATCCTTCGCCGCATCGAGAGGCCTCATGGAGCACATCATCAAGCACGACCTCAGTCCGGAGCTGGCCAAGAAAGCTGCGGATAAAGCCGCCGAGCACTACACGCAAAAGTGGGAGAAGTACGACGCGAAGTCGACATGGGTGACAGACACCAGGGCCGAAATCACCTTCCACGTCAAAGGCGTTCACGTCGCTGCAACCGTCGACATGCTGCCTGGTCAAGCCGTCATCGAGATGCAGAAGGTTCCGCTCCTCCTGCGCCCGTTCAAGAACATGGCGCTCGATGTCGTGCAGCGGACGATGCAGAAGTGGATCGACAAAGCAAAGGACGGCGAGCTCGACTGAGGTCGGTCCCGGGTCCGTCGGTGTGTCGTCTTCAGGCGCTGACGAACTGCTTCAAGGCAGCGTCGCCATGGACACTGCGCAGCTTCCGAAGTGCAAGCGCCTGGAGCTGACGAATGCGTTCTCGGCTGAGCCCGAACTCGCGCCCTATCTCTGCGAGGGTGTGCGACTCTTTCTCGCCGATCCCAAACCGCATGCGAATGATCCGCTGCTCGCGTGGGTTGAGCGTTTCCAACGCTCTCTCGACGGACTTCGAAAGATCTTCGCCGATCACGGTGTCCATGGGCGTTCCGGCCTCGTCATCGGCGATCAAGTCCCGAAGCTCGCTGTTGCCGTCGTTGCCAACCGGCATTTCCAGAGACACCGTGTCGCGCGATATCATGAGCAGATTCGCCACCTGATCGGTTGGCAGCTTCATTCGCGTTGCAATCTCGGCAGCGCTCGGCTCCCGGCCGAGCTCACCGGTGAGCTTGCGAGTCATCCCGGTGACCTTGGTCAGCAGCTCGCAGGCGTGAACGGGGATTCGGATCGTCCGCGCTTGATCGGTCGTCGCCCGCGCCATCGACTGGCGAATCCACCACGAAGCATAGGTCGAGAGCTTGTAGCCGCGGCGGTAGTCGAACTTGTCGATCGCGCGCATCAGGCCCATGTTGCCCTCTTGAATCAGGTCCATGAAAGGAAGGCCCCGCTTCAAGTACTTCTTCGCGATGGCGACGACGAGTCGGAGATTGGCTTCGACCATTTCTGCCTTCGCGCGTTCCACCCTGGCATGGGCCGCCGTGACGACTTCATGAAGCTTGCGAAGCTTGTTCGCGGTCAACCCGGAGTCGGCCTCCGCCTTCTTGCGCGCGTTCGTTCCTTCGCTGCAGGACTGGACGTACGACTCGAGTGCGCAAAGCACCGCTTCGAACGCTGGTTCGATGGCCGCTTCGCGAACGGCTAGGTCCTGCGCGGCAACGCGCTCACGGACCTCGCTCAGGTCGTCCAGGTGGAGCTTGGCCTCGAGGACCGCGTCGTAGATCGTTTGGCGGCCTTTTTCGATCTGACGGGCGAGCTCGACTTCACCTTCACGCGTCAGGAGGCTGACCGCGCCCATCCAGTCGAGATAGGTCTGCACCGGCTCTGCGCTCAGGACGTTGGTCTTCTCCGCGGGCTTCGCGGAGCGGCGGCGATCCCCCCGCCGGTTCTTGCCCTGCTTGACCGTGACGTCGACCCCGGCTGCCTCGAGCCGGCGAAGGAACTTCCGAACATTCCCCTGGGTCGCTCCCATCTCGGCGATCATCCCCGACGCTTCGTCATAGGTGATCCAGCCCCGGGCCTTCACCGTATCGATGACTTCGTCCATCTTTGCGTTGTTGCTAGAAGATTGTGCTGACATTGGTGATTCTTTCGCCTCTCTAAGCGTGTGGTACCACCCAACTGGAAAAAGCGCAACCATATGATCAAAAAAATATATATATACTGTGAATTGGTTATCACTGTTGGATCGCTCACAATTTCGGAGAAGCTGATTGAACCTTCATTCATTTTTTGGTTGCCCCGGCTCCTGGGCAGCCTCTAAGGTTCGCGGGCATGAGCGAGCAGCGTTACCCGGTCCTGCGTTCGAAGGCCGATCCGAAGTCAGAGACCTTCCAGGCCAATCGTGAGGGCAACCTCGCCGCTCTTGCGGGCGTCGGCGAGGCGCTTGCCAAGGCCAACGGCGGTGGCGGCGAGAAGTACGTGAGCCGCCACCTCGCGCGCGGTCGGATCCTTCCGCGGCAGCGCATCGAGATGCTTCTCGATCGCGACAGCTACTTCTTGGAGATCGCCGCCTTGGCCGGGCACGGGATGAAGGGGGAGGTTAGCGGCTCTTCGGTGGTCGGCGGCGTCGGCCTGGTGAGCGGCGTGGAGTGCTGCATCACGGCGAGCGAGGCGACCGTGAAGGGCGGAGCGATCACGCCCATCAGCATGCTGAAGACCGGAAGGCTTGCAGAAATCTGCGAGCAGAACCGCTTGCCGGGAATCGCGTGCATTGAATCCGCTGGCGCCGATCTGCCCAAACAGGATCAGATCTTCGTCCCTGGGGGCGCCGGCTTTCGCCATCTCACGCAGCGGTCCGAAAACAAGATTCCAACCATCTGTTTGGTCTTTGGAAGCTCGACCGCCGGCGGCGCGTACATGCCGGGGATGAGCGACTATGTCGTCATGGTCAAAGAGCAAGCCCAGGTGTATCTCGCCGGGCCGCCGCTCGTGAAGATGGCAACCGGCGAAGAGACCGACCACGAGGAGCTGGGCGGCGCTGAAATGCACTCGGTGATCAGCGGCGTGTCTGATTACCTCGCCGAGGACGAAGTCGATGCGATTCGTCTCGGTCGAGAAATCGTGGCGCACTTTCAATGGCAAAAAGAGGGCCGATTTCGTCCCCGCCCGGTCGAGGCGCCGATTTACGACGCCGAGGAGCTGCTGGGCATCGCTTCTTCCGATGTGCGCGTGCCATTCGACCAGCGCGAGGTCATCGCTCGAATCGTCGATGGCTCACGCTTCAGCGAATTCAAGCCGCTCTACGGGAAAACGATGCTTTGCGGCTGGGCTCACATCCACGGCATCCCCGTCGGCATCGTTGCGAACAACGGAACCATTTTCAGTGACAGCGCCAACAAGGGTGCGCAGTTCATACAGCTCTGCAATCAAAGCGACATCCCGCTCGTGTTCTTGCAGAACACCACCGGGTTCATGGTTGGGAAGCAGTACGAGCAAAACGGGATCATCAAACACGGCGCCAAGATGATCAATGCAGTGTCGAACAGCACGGTCCCGGCGATCACCATCATGACGGGCTCGAGCTATGGCGCTGGCAACTACGCGATGATGGGGCGCTCCTATCGTCCGCGTTTTCTGTTTACCTGGCCGAACCACAAAATCGCCGTCATGGGCGGCAAGCAGCTGGCGGGGGTACTCGACATCATTCAGCGCGACGCTGCCGCAAAGAAGGGAATCGAGGTCGACGAGAAGATGCTGGAAGTCGCCAAGATGATGACCGAGAAGCAGATCGAGGACCAATCGACAGCGCTCTACGCCACCGCTCGCGTATGGGATGACGGAATCATCGATCCACGGGATACGCGCACGGTCATCGCGATTTGCCTGTCGTCCGCGTACAACGCGTCCGTCGAGGGGACCACGTCCTGGGGCGTCTTCCGTCATTGAGGAGAGAAGCGGCCTTGACACAGACCATTCAAAAGATCCTCGTTGCCAACCGCGGTGAAATCGCCCGGCGGATCATGCGCACGTGCCGCAAGATGGGCATTGCCACGGTGGCTGTCTATTCCGAGGCAGACGCCGAAATGCCCTTCGTCGACGAGGCCGACGAAGCGATTCGCCTCGGTCCTGCCCCGAGCTCGGAGAGCTACCTGCGAATCGACAGAATTCTCGAAGCCACAGCGATGACCAAGAGTGACGCGATTCACCCGGGCTACGGCTTTCTTTCGGAGAACGCCGGCTTTGCACAGGCCTGCGCTGAGGCGGGCGTCATCTTCATAGGGCCGACCCCGGACGCCATTCAGGCGATGGGTTCGAAGCGCGAGGCCAAGGCCTTGGTCGAAAAGGCCGGCGTTCCCGTCATCCCGGGCTACGACGGCTCGAACCAAGACCCGAAGGTTTTGGCCGAAGAGGCGATCAAGATCGGTTTTCCAGTGCTGCTCAAGGCGAGCGCAGGCGGCGGCGGCAAGGGGATGAAGCGCGTCGTCGAGGCCAGCGAGCTACCCGACGCAATCGCATCGGCAGCCCGAGAGGGCAAGAGCTCCTTCGGGGACGGGACGCTGTTGGTCGAGAAGTACATCGAGGACCCGCGGCACGTCGAGATTCAGATCCTCGGCGATCGACACGGCAATCTGATTCATCTCAACGAGCGGGAATGCTCGATCCAGCGAAGGCACCAGAAGATCGTAGAAGAGACACCGTCTACGGCGCTCGATCCCGCTCTTCGGAACCAGATGGGGGAGGCCGCCGTCCGTTGCGGCAAGGCGATCGGCTACACCAATGCCGGCACCGTCGAGTTCATTCTCGCGCCCGACCACAGCTTCTATTTCCTCGAGGTCAACACGCGTCTTCAGGTCGAGCATCCGATCACCGAGTGCGTGACGGGGCTCGATCTGGTCGAAGAGCAGATCCTGGTTGCCCAGGGCGAGGCGCTTCGTACTACGCAAGAGGCGGTCCGCTTCGAGGGCGCCGCCATCGAGGTGCGGCTCTACGCCGAAGACCCAGCTGCCGGCTTCCTTCCTCAGAGTGGGCGGGTGGTTGACTGGAACATGCCTGCGGCCGAGGGGCTGCGTGTGGATAGCGGCGTCGAGTCGGGGAGCGAGGTCGGCATCCACTACGATCCGATGCTAGCGAAGATCATCACCTCGGCAGAGAGCCGACCTCTCGCCCTCCAACGGATGCGCCGCGCGCTGCGCTCGTTGAGCGTACAGGGCGTGACCACCAATCGGGATTTCTTGCTGAAAGTGCTCGACCATCCGGCCTTCATCGCCGGCGACATCGACACGCATTTCATCGACCGGCATCTCCAACAAGAGCTGGACGACGCCGTTTCTGAACCCGACCATCATCGCGCCGCGATGGCGGCAGCGTTGGCCGAACAGCAAGTGCGGGACGGCCGTCGCGTTCTTCTCCCAAACATCCCGTCGGGCTGGCGAAACAATTTCCACAGCCCGCAGTGGGTCGAATACGCCGTGGGCGACCGCGACTTGCGGGTGACGTACCGGCATCTGGGCGACAATTGCTTCGATGTCGGTATTGGCGGCGAAGCGCATCGTGTCTGCGTCGTTTCCTGGGAGGCTCCGGAGCTCGTCGTCGAGGAGGGCCCTCACCGCTGGCGCGCACGGGTAAGCTTCGACGCCGATCGGACCTACGTCCACAGCGGCCAGCTCAGCCTTGCCCTTGAGCGCAAACCTCGCTTTCCGGACAAGTCAAAGGAGATTCCAGCCGGCGGCTGCATTGCCCCCATGCCAGGCAAGGTCGTCCAGCTCCGGGTTGCCGAGGGCGATCCGGTGACGGCGGGTCAGGTGCTCTTGATCATGGAAGCGATGAAGATGGAGCACACGGTCACGGCGCCTCAGGACGGGACCGTCACTCAGGTCTCGGTCGAAGAGGGCGAGCAGGTCGACGCAGACGCCTTGCTCATCGTCGTCGATGCGTCTTGAACGCCTCGATCATGCGGCGTCGAGCTCGGCGATCATCTGGTCACCGCTGAGCTGCGTTGCCGAGGCGCCGTCGGCATACTTCATGAGCCCCGCGCGCTCGTAGTGCGGCTTGATCCGATCGCTGAGGAGCCCGATCTCGCGAAGGTTGGGCACCAGGCGCTGGAACATCACCTGGCGGAAAATCGCGAAACCCGGCGAGTCGGTCACGAACTGCGCCCACTCTTTGCGAGTCAGCTTGTGCTCGAACCATTCCTCGTACACTTCGAAGGACAGGAAGCGATTACGCATCAGGAGTGCCACTTCGAACGCCCAATCCTCCCGCTCGCGCCGCTCCCGGTCGCTCAGCTCTTGCCGGAAATGGTCTCGCAAGGCGATGACCCCGTAGTGCACGTGCCTGGCCTCGTCCTGAATGACCATCTTCAGAAGCTGCTTGAGCATCGGCTCACCGGTCATCTGGTACATCGTTCCGAACGCACCAAGCGCGAGGCCCTCGACCATGATTTGCATGCCCAAGAACTTCACGTCCCATCGGGAGTCCTGGATGAGGGAATCGATGATCACGAACAGGTTGTCGTTGATCTGGTAGAGCTTGTTCATCTTGGAGTCGAGATAGCGGTGAAAGACCTCGACGTGGCGGCCTTCGTCGACCACCTGGGTCGCCCCGTATAGCTTGCCATCGAAGAACTGCACCGCTTCGGTCACCTGGGCTGCAGCAAAAAGCGCCCCTTGCTCGCCGTGCAAGAACTGACTCAGCATCCAAGAGGCGACGCTCGAATTGAGCCGCCGTTCTTCTAGATCGGTCAGCTTGATGCCCTTCGAGCGAAGTGCGTCATAATCCATGAAGTGGCGCGGGATGATCGGCTTCTCTGGATTCTCGGGGTCGACGTCGATGTGCCAGGGAAGATCGTCCCCATTCCACTGCTGCTCTTTGGCCCTGTTGTAGAGATCACGCATCTCCGGCTGGTCGTTCGGGTAGGTCCAGTCGAAGTACACTTCGTGATTGGACGGCATCTTCGTCGGAACGCCCTGCTTCCCGCGTTGAAGAATCAGTCCACGCACACCGGAGGGCGCCATCGATTTCAAGACCTTGGCGTTCTTGGTCGCGGTCATGAGCTGTACAGCTTCGACGTACGGCTCGACGCGGCGGCGGATTTCCTGGGGCAGATTGTCGAGTACTTTGTCACTGAGCATGGCCATGTCTTTCGATTAGAGCACGTTGGCGAAGAATTCCCGAATCTTCGTTGAATGTAAACGCATGATGTAGCGATCGAGGATCGGGACGACCTCCTCGATCATGAGCGCGACCTTTTCGGGCGGGAGCTCCGAAAGCCGCGACGAGAGCAAGCGGACCTCTTCGTTCAAGAGCTTGGTGATGGCGTCTTGATAGAGCGCCATGTCCTCCACGCCAAAGCCGAGATCCGGCGTGAAGCCCATCGAGCGGATCTGGCCAAAGACCTCGAACACCCAAACGTCGGCCGCCGCGATTCGCAGCGCACCGTTGCTGCGTGCGCCCCCGACCAGACCGAGCTCGAAAGCACGTTCGACATCCTCGGGGTCCACGCCTGTGTCGTCGGCGATCTCGCGCGGGGTCAGAGTAGGGCTGCGGTCCTCGCTCGTCTTCAGCGATTCGGCGAGGCGATCTTTGACGCCGGCTAAAAACGCGTGCTGACTCGGCGAAAACACCCCGTCTTCGCCATCGAATAGCGCCTTGATCGCCTTCAAGGGGAGAAAGCGCTCGTGTTGAAGCTTCTTGACGAGGTGAAGGCGCTCCAGGTGCTCCTCACTGTACCAAGCCATGTTCCGGCCGGTCTTGTGCCCAGGCGGGAGCAAGCCCTGTTGAATGTAGAAGTGGATCGCCTGACGCGGTAGACCGGAGGCCTCGCACAGATCCTTCATTCGATACGTCCATCGCGCTTCGTCGACGTCGACGGCTTCGGAGCGCGCGGTCATGCACCCTCCACTTCGATCTGGCACGGCGTCATCGGACGGCCGACGCAGGTCAAGACGTAGCCCTGTTCGCGTTCGCTGCGGCTGAGGCAGTTCGGCTCTTCCATTTCTATGTCGCCCGCCACGCGTCGAACGCGGCAGGCCCCGCAACCACCCATGGCGCACGAAAACGGCATGTCGATTCCAGCGGCGAGCGCTGCCTCGAGGATCGACTGCCCCGGTTCGACTTGAATACCCTGCTCTTGACCCCCGTGGGAAACTCGAACGAGCTCGGTCTTCGCGCTGCCGGCGTTTGGCGAACGAGCTTCAGGGCTCGTAAAGCGCTCTTCGGCGATCCGGCTGGCTTCGACCCCCAGTCGCTCCAGCGCTTCGTGCGTTTGCTCCATCATGGGCGTCGGCCCACAAACGAAGTAGCGCATCATGCCGTCATCGAGGACGCCCAGGGCCTGCAGGCGAGATCGGAGCACTTCGCTGCCCAGAAGCCCCCGCTCCCCGGTCCACCATTCGGGCGGGTGCTCGAGCACGTGATCGACGACCAAGCGATCGCGAAACTCGTCGCAAAGCGCATGGAGGCGGTCCCGAAAGATCACGTCATCCCAGCCGCGATTCCCGTAGATCAAGGTGACCCGGCTGCCGGCCTCGACGCGCAGGATGGTTTCGAGAATGCTCATGATGGGAGTGATGCCGCTTCCGCCTGCAACCATCACCAGATGTCGTTCGTTCACCGAGCGGGGTTCGACGGTGAAGCTGCCCGAGGGACCAAGAACGGCGAGTTGGTCGCCAACGCGAATCGTGTCGTTCAAGTTGTTGCTCACTCGTCCGTCTTCAATGCGCTTCACGGTGATGTGCCGTGGCACGTCGACAAGGCACGCGCTCGCCAGGGAATAGGCCCGTCGCAGGCGCTCGCCGTCGACGACGACGTCGACGCTGAGGAATTGACCCGGCCTGAACTGCAGCGCCGATCCGTCGGCCTCGGTCAAATAGATCGAAACGGCGTCGTTGGTTTCAACAACGACGTCGACGACCTCGAGGCGTCTGGCCATGTTCGGCGTCTTGCGCGGCAGTGAAACCACCGAACCCGCGGAGGGCTGCGGACGCTCGATGACCGGAGAAGGGGTCTTCCCCAGAATCAGGCGATCGCGCAGGATCCGTACATCACGACGCGCGGCGCGAAGGCGCTCTGCGAATCGGTGCGGAAGCAGGTCCAAAGGATCGACTTCTTCGAGTGGCGTGGCTCGCGCGACTTGGTCCACCAGCGGCGTCGCGCTTCGCCCGCTGGCGCGGTCGATCAGCATCGTGGCGTCGAGACGCGCCTGCTCGAGCCACGGTGTTAGCGCGGCCGGCATCGTCCGTGCCGCTAAGGACATCGCGGCATCGAAGCGGCCCTGGCGGCGGCGTGGCTTGCCCTCCATCTGGATGAGACTGCACGGGAGGCGGCATAGTGTCAAGTGTGACTAGACACTTGACTTACACTGTGGGTTAGAGTGGGCGTTTCGCATGGTTTCCTCTCCGCTCATCACGGCCTCGGAGGCTATTTCATCCGTGGGCCGCGCGATTTTTCTCGATGCCCGGGCTGGGCCGGGAGCTGCGGAGGGCTATGAAACCGAGCATCTGCAGGGCGCTTTCAGCGTAGACCTGGAGTCGGAGCTCTCGGCGCTCGTGGACCCTGCGGCGGGGGGCCGCCACCCGCTTCCTGCCCTCGAGGCTTGGCTTTCGCGGCTCGGGCGATGGGGCGTCCGCCCATCACGACAGGTGATCGTGTACGACGACGCCGGCGGCGGGCTAGCCGCTGCCCGCGCCTGGTGGATGCTGCGGGCGATGGGTCACGAGCGCGTCGCGGTCGTCGACGGTGGTTGGGGAGCGCTGCAGGAGCTGAACGCACCCACCGAAGCCGGCGTCACGCGCCCGAGCTGCGTTGGCTCGTATCCGCGCAAGGTCGACCGCTGGCCGGCCGTCGATGCCGAGCTCGTCGAGATCGTACGCAGCGATCCCAATTGGATTCTGATCGACGCGCGGGCTCCCGAGCGATACGTCGGTGCGACGGAGCCTCTCGATCCCGTCGCGGGACA
The DNA here is from genome assembly GCA_004283055.1 of Deltaproteobacteria bacterium. GTDB lineage: Bacteria > Myxococcota_A > Polyangia > Polyangiales > Houyiibacteriaceae > SG8-38. The sequence continues at coordinate 2,867 of SHLP01000052.1, read as the reverse complement.
CATCCCAGGCGCGCGCAACCTCTACTGGCAGTCGCAGCTCGACGATAGAGGTTTGTTTCATGCGGTCGACGCGCTTCGCGCGAGGTTCTCCGAGCTCCTCGGGGACGTATCTCCCGAACATGTCGTCTGTTACTGCGGTTCCGGCGTGACCGCATGTCATGTGCTCTTGGCCATGGAAGTCTCCGGACTCCCCGGCGCGCAGCTCTATGTGGGGTCGTGGAGTGAGTGGTGTCGTCAGGAACGCGCCCTCGCCGTCAACCGGCTCGACTAGTCGCACCACGTCTCGGAGATGCTATTGCACTTTCCTCATGTCCGAGGTCTGCGAATTTCCCCTCACCTTGCCTCGCAACGCCTTTACCCCGCGTGAGACTCCGCGCGCGGGCGACATTTGGCGGCTTTGCCAGGACGCCGCGACCTTCGCATCGACCCGCGCAGGTTGGCCGCCCTCGCGTTTCCGCGTCGAGAACGTCGCGTTCGTCGTCTACAAGGCGACGCTCCTCCACGCTGCTGAGCCGCCTTTCGGCGAGGTGCTCGACGTGCAGACCTGGGTTTCACGTCTTCGACGCCGCACGCTGTGCACGCGCGAGGTGCGCATTCAAAGTCGCGGGCAAGGAATTGCGGCGGCGACCCAGGAATGGGTGCACGTCGATTTCGAGACCCTCAAGCCCAGGCAAGGCTCGCTCGAAGCGGCTGCGGCGTTTGCGGAAATCGAGGTCGAACCCTCGATCGCGATGCCCTCCTTCGAGGCACTACCCGGCTCGGAGTGGCAATTCGACTTCGAGATGTGGCGGACCTGGTCCGACCCGCTCGCGCACGCCAACCACCCCGCGTACATCGACTGGTGCGACGAGGCGACGAGCCGCGCGATGGTAGCCGCCGGCCTCGATCCCGTGCTGCTTCGGCCCATCGCCGAGCAGGTCACCTTTCGCAGCGCCGTGTTGCCCGGCGAGCACGTCACGATCCGAAGTGAGCGCCTCGGCCGCATCGGAACCGATGCGGTCGTGCTGAAGCACCACGTGGAAACGGAGCGGGGACTTGCCGCGGACGCGACGAGCGTTCGTGGTCTAGCTGGGGTTGGCGGCGAGGCCCTCGTCGCCGCCTGGAGTTGAACAGTGCGAGCCGGTGTACCAAGTGGGACGTCGCTCTCGGTTTCGTTCGCCCGCGGTCTGGGCGTCGACCGGCAGCCGATCGACCCGCTCGCCTTCGAGCTCTTGCCTCCCGGCCTTGCGCAACTCGCAGCCGCGCCCCTCCACCTCGGAGCGGTCGCCGGCTTGTATCGGGCTGCCGTGCGCGCAACGACCTTTGGGCTCATCGATCACATCGTCCTTAGGACCCAGGCGATCGATGCACAGCTCGTTTCCGCACTGGAGGCCGGCATCGATCAGCTCGTGATTCTCGGAGCAGGGCTCGACGCTCGGGCCTGGCGACTCGAAGCGTTGAAGGGCGTTACCGTCTTCGAGGTGGACCACCCTGCAACGCAACGCTACAAGCGAAAGCGGATGTCGCGAAAGCGTCCCCCGACCGACATCCGCTATGTGTCGGTCGATTTCGAGAAGGAGCGATTCTGCAATGCGCTCGAGGCAGCGGGCTTTCGCTCCGGCGCGCCTTGCGTGTGGATCTGGGAGGGAGTCGCGATGTATCTGCCGCTCCCTGCGGTTTACGGCATGCTGGAGCAGCTCACGTCGCTGTCGGCGCCGCGCAGCGAGCTTGCCATGACCTATCGCGCGCCGGGCCTGCTCCCGTACGGGGCCTTTGGTCGCGCGGCGATTCCAGCGGTCTTCGCGGCCGCCGGCGAGCCGCTCAAGTCGACGCTCGAACCCCATCAGCTCGCGTCTGCGCTCGCCCCGGCTTGGGAGGTGGCGTTTGATGAAGACTCGCACGGATGGCGAGCCTCGACCGGATCGAGCGCGAAGCCTTCCCGCGGCTTTTTGTCCGAACGGCTCGCGATCGTGAGGAAGCGGGGCTGAGCGATGTGTACGATCATCGTTCGCCACCGGATGAATGACACCTACCCAACGATCGTTGCCTCCAATCGCGACGAGTTCTACCACCGCGCGGCGTCCGCTCCTCGGGTCCTTTGTGCCAACCCGTTCGTAGTTGGAGGGCGCGACGAGCGCGAAGGCGGGACTTGGTTCGGACTCAGCCGAGATGGCCTTTTCCTGGGCCTCACCAATCAACGAAGCTTTGCCTCGCGCGACGACTCACTTCGCTCGCGAGGCGGGCTGGTCCTCGATGCGCTTGCCGAAGGGTCGCTCGAAGGCGTCGAGCGGTACCTCCGAGCCGTCGATCCCGCCGATTACAACGAGTTCAACTTGCTATTCGGCGACGGCGAAGAGCTGCGCGCGGCCTACGCGCGAAGAGACGCGGGTCAGATCGAAATCGAAGCACTGGCCGACGGTGTGCACGTGCTTTGCAACGACCGGCTGGGTTCGGCCGAATTTCCAAAGGCCGCAACGGCACGCGCACGTGTCCTTGGCCTTGCTCGGGAGGGTTGGCCTCGGATCAAGCGGCAGCTCATCGAGGTTTTGTCCGACGAGACTTTGCCGGATCCGACCGAAGTCCCCCCCATCCCTCCGGACGCGCCTTTCGACCAAGAGGTCGCGCGCTATCTGCAAGCGATCTGCGTCAAGACCCCCGTGTACGGCACGGTCTCGTCCACGATCGCTGCGGTGAGCCCTGGGCGCGTCGAGCAGTACTGGTTTTCGGACGGGCCCCCGTCAGAGACGAGCTTCGAAGACGTACTGCCGCTGCTTCGAGTCTCTGAGTGAGGCGAAGGGCGGGTGGTGCGCTTCGGCCTGGGCTGCCGCAGGTGTTTGGGGGGGTGTTGCTGATTGGCTGGTGCTGCCGCGGGTGTTGGGGTGGCGGGT
>SHLP01000174.1 GCA_004283055.1 Deltaproteobacteria bacterium | reverse complement strand
CCAAATTGGCATACCACTTTGAAGCAGGCGGATGGGCGATGTGGCTGATCCTCGTTTGTCTGGTGTTTGCAATCGGATTCACGATCGAGCGCGCGATGTATCTCTACAAGGCGTCGATCGACAAGGACGAGTTCATCGCGAAGATGCAGAAGTGCATCACCGCCGGTGACGTCGCGGGTGCGATCAAGGTCTGCTCCGCGGAGCACAATCCTCTCGCCCGGATCGTCAAGCAGGGTTTGCTCAAGGTGAACCGCCCCGATGCCGAAGTTCAAGCGGCCATGGACGAGGCTGCGCTCAAGGAGCTTCCGCTGATCGAGCGTCGCACGCCGTATTTGGGCTTGCTCGCAAACGTCGGCATGCTCTGCGGTCTGTTCGGAACGGTCGTTGGTCTCATCACCGCGTTCGGCGAGGTTGCCAAAGCTGATGCGGCGAGCAAAGCAACCGGCTTGGCGAAGGGCATCGAGGAAGCGATGAACTGCACCGCGTTCGGTCTGATCACCGCCGTCTTCGCGCTTCTCATGATGGGCCTTCTAAACGGCAAGACTCAGAGGATCATCGACGACATCAACGCGGCTACCGTTCAGGTTCTCAACCTGGTCGTCGGAAACCGTTCCAAAGTCGATCTTCAGAACCTTCCTGCGGAGTAACGGGCCAGATGGCTGCAATCGATAGCGGCGGAGGAGGCTCCGGAAAAAAGGCGGTCAATCAGGAGATCCCCCTGATTCCGTTTATCGACCTCCTGCTGTGCTGCGTCATGTTCTTGCTGGCCACCGCGGTTTGGAACCAGCTCGCCGCGATGAACGCCAATCAGCAGGTTCCAGGCCAAGCGTCGACGGAAGACGCTCCGCCCGAGGACGAAAAAGTGAAGCTCATCCTGCAGGTTCGGAACTCAGGCTACGTTCTGGGGTCTTCGGCTGGGGAGAGCATCGATATCAGCAAGCGCGTCGTAGCGGACCAAAAAGAGTTCGATATCGACGAGCTCGAAACCAAGCTCGCGCAGTGGAAGCAGGCTTGGGACAAGCGCGATGATCTGATTGTCGCGCCCGAAGACGGCGTTCGATACGAGGACGTCATTCGTGCAATGGATATCGCGGCCGCGGCGGGCTTTACCACGCTCTCGATGGCCGACGGAGCGGCGTTCCTGTAGGGGGAAATTATGGCGATCAAGAGGCCAGAACCAGAGCTGCTCCGTCACATCCCGCTGAAGTTCGTGCGCGACCGGGTCTCCGGCCACGCGCGTAAGTCGGTCGATCACCAGATCCCGCTCATTCCCTTCATCGATTTCCTGATCGTCCTGGTGATCTTCTTGCTCATGTCGTTCTCGGCGTCGGGTGAGCTGGTCGCGCAGCAGCCGACCATCACGATGCCGGATGCCAAGAACACCGCGCAGATAGAGATCTCGCCGATCGTCGCGGTCGACGAGCGCGTAATCACGCTCGACGGCTCCCGGGTGGCCGACACCCAGACGCAAGGGCAGTCTGCACAAGTGGACCGCATCGAGCCGCTCATTGCGGGCCTCGAGGCGGAGAAGCGAAAGTGGGAGACCATTCATCCCTCGGAGCCGTTCGCGGGGCAGGTGATCGTACAGGCGGACCGTAACATCGACTTCCGAGTCGTGAAGAAGGTGATGTTTTCGGCAGCCGCTGCCGGCTACGGGAACGTCAGCTTTGCCGTGAACCAGCGCGAATAACGAACTTCCACTAGGCTTCCGCTCATGGAGCCGTCAGAGTCAGAGCTCAGTCCTGCCGAGTTTGACGGCGTTCGCACGAACCGATACCGGCCGCGGCTTCCGTGGGCGCGTATCGGTTTTGTCGTCCTGTTCGCCGCACTCATCGCCGGCGCATATTTCTGGCGGCAGAAGGTGCGCGCCGACGAGCTCAGAGAGCGCATCGAAACCCTTCACGCCGAGCGGGTCGCATCCGTCCTCGATGAGCTCGAAGCGACGCGCGCGATGCTCGAGGAGAAGGCTCTCGGGGCGAAGTCGGGAGCGGCCAAGCGCCTGGTGGAGGCCGAGGTGCGGCTTTCAGCACTCCACGAGGACGAGGTGGTGTATCTGAAGGTCCGCGCACCGGAGATCGCGTCCGAGGAGGCGCTGCGGGCTGCGATCGCCACCGAAGAGCAGGACGCGATCGGTCCATGCCTGGGCCTCGAGCTCACGCCTGTCTCACAGCTTTCGGAAGTGCCCGAAGTCCTGACGTCGAAATGGCTCGCGCGAATTCACGAGACCAACGACATGCAGCGGCTCTCCGTCCGCGAAGAGCAGCTCGCTCGGGCGATCGACCGTGAGCTCCCAGCGCTCCAGAGCCGCGTGCCGGTCGATTACTTCTTGCTTCTGGTCGTCCAAGGCAAGAGCCGGCTTCGAGATCCGGTCGACGTCTTCCTTTGGGACCTCGAGCAGGACAAGCTCGTCCTGCGGTCCAGGACCGAGAACCGCGGCCGGTTGATTACCGTTCGCAGCCAAATCGGACCGAAGGTAGACCCTGCCAAAGCGGCCGGCGATCCCATCGTCACCGCGGACTGCTCGATTGCCGCTCACATCAAGGCGCAGCTCGGGGAGCCGACGATGGACCTGGCAACGCGGGACTGACCGCCCGGGTCTGGGCGTATTCGATTCGTTCGAGCCAGCGCTGCGCTTCGGCCTGAGCCGCGAGGCTCGCTCCAGCGCGAGCCCTCCAGGCGGCGGCGGATTGCCCGTACTCACCGAGGGCAAAGAACGTGATGCCTAAAAGACGGCTCAGCTCTCGCTCGAGGCGAACGCTCGGCAATCCGAGTTGCTCCGCCTCTTGGAGCAGCGAAAGCGCGAGCGCATACCGCCTCGCGCCCATCAGCTGCCGAGCCTCGAGATACTGCCCGAGCCCGTCGTCCCGAAGCGCTGCCAGCGAGTGCGCCAGGGAGACGACCACCGGGCTCGGCGAGCGGCCGAGGAGGATCTCGTAGAGGAGCTTGCGCTCCGGCTCCGTAGCTTCGAGGGCGAGCTTCTTCACTTCGCTTTGGCGCGCCGCTCCGTCGGTGCGCGGGAGCTCCAGCAGCTCCCCGTAGAGCGCGTCCGCCTCCGCCAAGTTGCCGAGCGTCCACTGCGCGTCGGCATACTGCTCGAGCGCGGCGGCTACGATTGGCTTCGGGGCGTTCATCGTGGCCCGCAGCCCATCGAGCGTGGCCAGGGCCTCGGCGTCGCGGCCCTCACGGGCGAGCGCGCCGACGAGGGTGGCGCGAGCCCGCGCCTCCTGCTCCTCGATGTCCATGATGGCGCGACAGGTCTCGATCGTGCGGGCGTCGTCTCGTGCTGCTGCATCGCCGGCGAGGTCCGCGCGGAGCTTCGCAAGCTCATGGGGACAGACCGACGAGAAGATGCTTGGCCTCGCGAGCGCGACCTCGGCCACGCCGCGCTCCGTCGGCGTCACGGGGACGCTCTCGAGATAGGCGTGCCAGCCTGCTTCGAGCGCCTCCAAGTCGGGGACCCTGCCGCGATGGTAGGTTTGAAGAAGCGCATCCATGCCGCGGGTTGCGATCAAAAAGTGCATCAAAGAGCCGGCGGCCATGTAGGCGCGCCGGGCGGGGAGGGCGCTGAAGCGTACGCTCATCACCGCCGACGCTCGGGGAAGCTCGTTTCGATCCAGCATGATCTTCGACCACTGGTCGGGGTCGAGGTCGTCCCGGATGTCCCAGGCGATGGCGACCGCGGCGCCTTCGACGATCCCCGGATTCGGGACGACGCCACCTAGCGTCCCTGCGATGGCGAAAGGCCCGCGCCCGGCCTCCTCGAGCACCGCGTGGACGACTTCGTGTCCGAGCACCGGATGCGGCCAGCTCGACATCTGTAGATAGACCTCGCGTCGCCAGGGCTTGGCGATCAGCGTACGCCCGACGCCGATTAGGCCTTTCTTCTCGTTCTGGTTCCGAAAGAAATAGGCGGTGACTGGCGCCGCCGAGCTGAGCCCGGTGAGGGATCGAGCCCGCTCGACCTGAAAGTCACAGTCCTCTAGCAAGCGGTCGGCGTCTTCAGGCAGGGTTTCACGCGGCATGTGCACGACGCAGTGCGCCCCGCGCTCGGTCTTCCCCAGCCGCTCGACCAAGTACTCCTCGCTCACCGAGTGCCCTAGCTGCTCGCCTTGCCAGTACGAAGCCACGACGAGTCCCAAGGTCGCGATCGAGACCGCAACGGTCCCGAGCCGCGCCCGTCCCCTGTTGCGAAAGCGGAGCGACCCCGAGTCCGGGTCCCAGAGGGCATCGAAAAGGACCCCGAGCGTGAGGACGGCGACGAGCATGGTGGCTCGGTAGGTCAGGTAGCGGGACGGGATCCGTACCAGGTCGTCGTAAATCGCACCCGGGAAGTAGCCGGCGAACGCCCCAAACACGTAGACGGCGGGCGTCGAGTAGAACGCCCAGAGACCGAGGAGCGCCGCGCCCAGCGGGACGGCGGCCGCGAGCCAAGGCCCGAGCCGCTGCAGCCCCACGGCTCCGCCGACCCAGACCCCGGTGCAGGCTGCGAGCGCACAGCCGAGCGCAGGTCCCAAAACCATGAAGGTGAGGCCCTCGCCGGGCGCGCACTGCCGAGTTCGCAAGGCGCTGAGCGCCAGCAGCACGACGGGGATCAACCAGATCAGCAAGCCCATGCCCACCGCTCTGAAGATGAGATCGATGCCCCGGAGGTGGCGGTGTCGGCTCGTGTAGCTCGCCGCCGTCGCCGCCACCCACGGCGGCAAGAGCAGGCCGAGCGCTAGGGCGCTTTCCACGCCGTGCACGGCGAGCAGAGGAATGAACGCCAACGCGACGCCGACGACGGCGGCAAACCCTGCGCTCAAGCGGAACGTGAACAGGGGAGCCACAGGCTATTCAGCGGCTGCGGGCGCACCGGTCGTATCGAAGTGGGTGACGAGGCCCAGCACTTCGTCGACGCTGGACACGAGGCAAATCTCGAGGTCGTCACGCACCTCTTCGGGCACATCCTCGAGGTCTGGCGCATTTCGCTTCGGGAGAAGGATGCGGGCGACTCCGGCGCGGTGTGCAGCGAGGCACTTCTCCTTGATGCCGCCGACTTTGAGCACGTTGCCGCGCAGCGTGATCTCGCCGCTCATCGCGACATCGGGTCGCACCTTGAGCTGAGTGAGCGCCGAGGCCAGCGCGACGAAGAGCGGAACCCCCGCGGCAGCGCCGTCTTTGGGCACGCCCCCAGCCGGCAAATGAATGTGAATGTCGGTGTGAGTCACGAAATCCTCGGCGAGGCCTAGATCTCCGGCGCGCGCGCGCACGAAGGTGAACGCCGCCGCCGCCGACTCCTTCAAGACGTCGCCCATGTTGCCGGTCAGATGCAGCTTGCCGGTGCCCGGCATGCGCGTCGCTTCGACGAACAGGAGGTCTCCGCCCGCGGCGGTCCAGGCCAGGCCGGTCGCGACCCCGGCCTTGGGTGCTCCCTCTGTCTTTTGGCGCTTCGCCTTTGCCGCGCCGAGCACGCTCTCGATGAAGGGTGCGTCGGCCATGATGGAGACGTCTTCGCCGTTTGCGAGTCGGACGGCGACTGCGCGACAGACGGCGGCAGCCTGCTGCTCCAGCTTTCGGACACCGGCTTCGTGGGTGTACGAATCGATGAGCAGGTCGATCGCCTCGTCGGAGAAGTCGAGGCGCTCCGGGGAAAGACCGTGCTCGCTCAGCTGCCGGGGAATCAAGAAGTCCCTCGCGATCGAGCGCTTTTCCCGCGATGTGTAGCCGGGAAGATCGATCACCTCCATTCGATCGAGCAGCGGCCCGGGTATGGTGCTCTTCTGATTGGCCGTCGCGATGAACATGACGTTGCTGAGGTCGAAGGGCACGTCGAGGTAGTGGTCGGTGAACTGGCTGTTCTGCTCGGGATCGAGCACCTCGAGCAGCGCGCTGGCGGGGTCGCCGCGTTGGTCGGTCCCTAGCTTGTCGATCTCGTCGAGAATCATGACGGGGTTGTTCGCGCTCGCCTTCTTGAGGCCGGAGACGACGCGCCCGGGAAACGCCCCGACATAGGTCCGACGGTGCCCGCGGACCTCGGCTTCGTCCGACACACCTCCGAGCGATACGCGAACGAACGCCCGGCCCGATGCGCGCGCGATCGAGCGCGCAAGCGAGGTCTTGCCGACGCCCGGCGGGCCGACGAAACACAGAATCGGCGCCCGGCCGTTGCGCCGGAGCTTGCGGACCGCGATGTATTCGACGATGCGCCGCTTTGGCTTTTCGAGCCCGTAGTGGTCTTCGTCGAGGACCTGCCTGGCGTGCTGGACATCGAGTCGGTCCGGGGTCTTCTTTGCCCAGGGCAGGTCTGCGAGCCATTCCACGTACGTTCGTGCGACTTGGTACTCGCTGCTCGCCGCGTTCATGCTGCCCATGCGCCGAAGCTCACGCTTGGCGGCCGCTTCGGGCTCGCTCGGGAGCCGGCCTAGCGCGATGCGTTCGCGAAGGTTTTCGATCTCGTCCTCGTCCACGTCGGTTTCGCCGAGCTCTCGGCGGATGGCCTTGACCTGCTGGCGCAGCAGATACTCGCGCTGCGAGCTCGACATCTCTTCTTCGACCATGCTCGAGATCTCTTGTTTGACCCGCAGCACTTCGTTTTGTCGATTGACCTGGTCGAGCACTTTCCGAACTCTCGTCCGAATATCGAGCGTTTCGAGCACCTCTTGCTTGGAGCTGTTTGGCACCGGCAGGTTCGACTCGATGAGGTCGGCGAGCGCGCCCGGCTCGCGGACGTTATCGAGAATGTGCAGCGACTCCCGCGACGCCGTCGGCAGCTCGTGGAGCAGCTGGCGCGCAGACTCCCTGAGGTGTGCGGCGAGGGCTTCGACTTCGACGTCCACGGTGGGTAGCTCGTGGTAGCGATGCACGCGGGCGCGCATCGTAGGGTGCCGGCCTAGGGTCTCCTCGATGCGCATTCGGCTCACGCCCTGCAGCACGACGCTGTACTGACCGGAGTTGAGGCGGATGACCTTCAGGACGCGGGCGATCGTGCCGATGTGATACACCTGATCGAAGGTGGGGTCCTCGACTTCGGCCTTGTGCTGCGTCACCACCCCGATCGCCGGGCGCTCGCGCCCGCACGCCTC
>SHLP01000173.1 GCA_004283055.1 Deltaproteobacteria bacterium | reverse complement strand
GATCAATCGCACCTTGCGCGACCAGTACGGCATCGAAACCTACTGGAAGGTGTTGATCGCGGAATACTTCTGGGTGACGCCCGAGTTGCAGGTCATCTTCAAGCCGACCTACAACACGACGAAGAACGTCCTAGCCGTGGGCGGGATCAAGCTGCGGCTGTTCTTCTAGGAACGTGCTTCGAGGCTTCGACTCTCCCGAGCACCGCCTCGGCAACGCCCTGATTCACGTGAACCGCGGGGTAGACAGCCGGTTTCGTTGCCTCTATTCTCTCGGTCCCCCTCGGTTCATCAAGCAACCGTTTCAATCCAAGGAGCTTCGAAGTGATTCGCATCATCGCACTGCTTTTCGCCCTTCTGATGGCCGCCCCCGCCCTCGCTCAGAAGAAGCCCAACATCTTGGTGATCTGGGGCGACGATGTCGGGGTGCACAACATCAGTGCCTACAACCACGGCATCATGGGGTACAAGACCCCCAACATCGACCGCATCGGCAAAGAGGGTGCGATGTTTACAGACTCCTACGCGCAGCAAAGCTGCACGGCGGGGCGGGCGTCATTCGTGTTAGGTCAGCATCCGTTCCGCACCGGCTTGCTCACCATCGGTATGCCCGGTTCCGACCACGGCATCCCCGATTGGGCGCCAACTATCGCCGATTTGCTCAAAGAAGAAGGCTACATGACCGGCCAGTTCGGCAAGAACCACCTGGGCGATCAGGACAAACATTTGCCCACCGCGCATGGCTTCGACGAGTTTTTTGGAAACCTCTACCACCTCAACGCGGAAGAAGAGCCGGAAACCTATTACTACCCGAAGGATCCGGCGTTCAAAAAGAAGTACGGGCCGCGCGGCGTCATCCATTCGTACGCGAACGGCAAGATCACGGACACCGGCCCGATGACCCGCAAGCGAATGGAGACGGCAGACGCAGAGTTCCTCGGTGCCGCGATGAAGTTCATGGATAAGGCTCACAAAGCCAAAAAGCCGTTTTTCGTCTGGATGAGCACCACTCGCATGCACGTCTGGACGCGCCTAAACAAGAAAGCAGAGGGCCGAACCGGCGTCAGCGTCTATGCCGATGGCATGGTGGAGCACGACGATCAGGTTGGGATGCTGCTCGACAAGCTCGAAAAGATGGGCATCGCAAACAATACGATCGTCATCTACAGCACCGACAATGGCGCCGAGAAGGTCACCTGGCCCGACGGGGGCAATACACCCTTCCACGGTGAAAAGGGGACGACGTGGGAAGGCGGCTTTCGCGTGCCGCAGGTGATTCGTTGGCCGGGCGTCATCAAACCGGGGACGATCTACAATGACGTCATTTCACACGAAGACTGGCTGCCCACCCTGCTTGCAGCGGCCGGCGAAAGCAAGATCGTCCAAAAGCTCAAGAAGGGCTACAAGGCCAACGGCAAGAAGTGGAAGGTCCACCTCGATGGCTACAACTTCATGCCCTACTTCAAGGGCAAGGCAAAGAAGGCCCCCCGCGACGAGATTCTCTACTTCGGGCAGGGTGGCGAGCTGAACGCGGTCCGTTGGAACGACTGGAAGGTTCACTTCGCAACATTTGACGGCAACATCGCCACCGGTGTTCGTGAGGTCGCCAACTGGCCGTTGATCATCCACCTGCGCGCCGATCCATACGAGGTCATGTGGGAAGAGTCGTCGATGTACATCCGCTGGTACGCGGACAACATGTGGCTTTTCGTGCCGATTCAGGCGCAGCTCAAGGAGTTCTTCGTGACTCTACCGAACTATCCTTTCCAGGAGGGAGCGAGCCTCAACGCCGCAGGCATCAACTACAACAGCCTCAAAGCGATGAAGGCCCTCGAGATGCTCGAAGAGCTCGAGGAAAGGTTCCCGATCACTCAGTAGGCGGCTTTCCGCTCGGCTGACGTATGAACCACGCGAGCGCTGCAATGACGAGCGCGATGCCGCCACCGTAGTTGAGGAGCGCGGTTGGCTCCGACGCGCTTGCAACCTGGCCGAGGAACGCAACCGCCAAGGCGGCCACGACCACGCCGAGAATTTTGTCCTCGAGATCTTTCAGGTTGTTGATCTTCAGGCGCGTCGGCATCTCGATTTCGCTACCCTTGATGAACAGCTTATAGATTCCAATGGCGGTGATGTAGGCCACTGTTCCCACCAGGAACAGATCGATGGTCTCGATCGCTGCGAGGGCCACGCCCTTGGAGGCCTTTGGGGAGAAGTCGCCCTTCGCGAGAGTCGCCCCAGCGCCCGTGACGATTCGACCCGCGCCCATCACCACGACGCCCGCCGTGAGCAAAAGGCATCCGACAACGGGGATGACGAGGAGAAACCGACAGGCCGACAGAACTCGATTCATGCTGTGAAGCATACCTCGTGTAGACGGCGGCGAGAACCCACGCTAGGGCTCCAGCCGCGCTGACGTCAACCTGCTCCTTTTGGAGTACCTCCTGTTTTACGACTTGCCGAAGCGCGTCTACCTCGTCTACGAACCAATTTTCACCGCAGGTCGAGCGCTAGAACCGAACGAAAACGTCAAACTCGAACGAGACGTTGCTGAGCAGTGCCCCTGGCAGCACGAGAAAGAAACCCTCGACGAAGAAATCGTTGTACCCCACCCCAAGCCGGATGTTGGCGCGGTCCCAGGAGAAGACGAAGCCCGGGATCACGGCGAACGCGTTCCGCAACTCGCTCAGATCAGCCTCGACCCGAGCCCTGAGGGCGGGGTTGCCAGCGTCGACGGTGCCATCGAGGATGAGGTCGCTGACATAAGGCACCCATCTTACGGTGAACGTGAAGGCAACCACGCGAGAGAGTCGCCATTCGGCCATGCCCCAGAGCTGAAAAAAATCGACCACGAGTGCGCCTTCCGCTGCAGTACCCTCTGGCTGATTTTGTGCATCGCCGTCGACGGCGGTGTACTGCGCTCCGAAATGCGTGCTGACATAGGAATTGATCCGCACGGACGCTGCAGCGGAGACAGGGACCAAGAAATACCTAATCTTCCTGCCATCAGGCTGGAGGACGGTGCCTGTGAGGAATCCGCCCGAAACGCTCAGCGCCAAGCGTTTGTGGTTGTAGAAGGTCGACTTGAGCTGGACGTTCGGGGCGACATCCTGAAAGATCGCTCCGAGGATCCAAGGCAAGGTGTAAGTCGTAACCTGTAGCTGGTCGATGATGCCATAGCTCAGTTGCATCAAGCCCAGCCGGGCCCGCCGGCGATGGAGGCTGTAGGCCGTCGTGTCGAGCAGTCGCTCTTTGTAGGTGTGATAGCCCCGGGCCGAGCTGGGATAGGACGCCATCCCCGCCGACGTCATGCCCACGACGAGCGCTACCAGGAGAAGCGTGTTCTTCTTACGCATGTGCCCTCGGGACAATCCGCAGCGATGGTGCAGGCGCTGCCGTCATTGGCTCCGCCGTCGCAAGTTCGGTCGAAGCATTGATTCTCTTCTAGGCTGCACCCGAAGACGCCGGTGGCATCGCGAATGCCCTGACCGAGTGCCTCGAAGACAAAAAAATAGTTGAACGTCTCCGTCAAGGCCGGATCCCCGATATCTACCAAGATCACGAGCCCCGACTCGACCGCTAGGATCACGCGAAAGCTCTGGTTGATGCGGAAGTCGCTTCCACCGAGTCCGATGGTTCCCTCCACGACGAACGTGACGGGCAGTCGCTCAATATCGGCGTCGACCCAATCGGGGCCCAAGTCTAGTGCAATGCTCCCGTTGTACGAAGCTCGGGAACATCCCGAAGCTTCGCAATTGTCCCCCTCGTTGGGGACGAGATACCGACATTGAATCGCTGTGCCCCATACGACACGCCCGATCCCGCCGCTGTCGAGTGTCATGAACAGATCGATCGAGCCGTTCGCGGAGTCTGGACTGTCATCGTAGCCGTCGTCGAACTGTCGTTCGTCCCACCCGGAACAGATGTAGTTGACCTGGATGGCGCCGGTGGGACTTGGAACGGTCACCCCACCAGCGCAGGTACCATCGCCCGGACAATCCGCGTCGTTGGCGCAGTCGCCGCCATCATTGGTTCCACCACTGCAAGCCCCACCTAAAACGAGATCGCCGGTGCTATCGCAAGTGCCATCGGGACAATCCGCGCCGTCGGCGCAGGCGTTGCCATTGTTGACTCCACCGTTACAAGTCCTGGGAGTGGCGTTTTGGAGCTCCATTTGGACGTCGATGACGACGTTCAAAATCTCCTCGAAAATCTCCGAGTCTCCGATCTCCTCGGCAAGCTTGGCGATTCGATCGGCAACCGACGCCATGATCGCGCTCGTGACCTCGACCGTGGGGTTTGCATACGCATCAAGCACCGGCTGCAGGTTCGGCGCTGTGGGGAGGCCGGTCGAGTTGCACGAGCCGAGGACCCCGACAAACCCGATCGCAGCGAGCGAATAGAAGCGCCTCATCGCTCGCCGACCCTAACACACTGCCGCATGCGTCCCGCCCGGCCGCACCGGGCTCGCGTTCGTCGGGCGGCGAAGATCGAAGAGAACGGTCTCTCGGGCACTCGAAACTAGTCAAAGGGGCGAGCAAGCTGGCATCCTCCGGGTGATGCGCTTTCCTATGCAGTGCCTCTGCGTGACGCTGGTTCTCGCGGGTGAGTCGGGCGTTTTGGCGCAAGAAGAGGAGCGCCCACGCCTCGTGAAGCCCGAGGGCGACCGAGCGGATAACAAGCAGCTCGGAGGGGAGCCGTCGCTCACCGACACGACCGAGCCGAAGGACCAAGCGGAGCGGGAGGAACAGAAGAAAGGAGCGCTCGAAGTGGGTGCGGAGACCGGCTCAATCACCGAAGAAACCAACACCGAGGAAGGGGACGTCCTCGCTGCCGAGCCCAGCACGACCTCGCTCGGGGAGGTGGTGGCGGAGTCCGCCGAAGAGCGGAGGCTTCCTACACGCCTCGGTCCGGTGCGCATTCGCATTGGCAAGACCGACGATTGGATCGGGATCGGCTTCGCCGCACAGCTCGAGTTTGAATACAACCAGAATTTCCCAGGAGGCGGCGTCCCCAAAGACTCGACCCAGTCTTTCGAGTTTCGCCGGATTCGCTCCACGCTCTCGAGCTCGTTCATCGATGGGCGGATCCAAAGCGGCTTTCAAATCAACATGACGCCGAGCGCTTTCGAGCTGATCGACATGTGGCTTGCGTTCACGCGCTTCAAGTTCGCCACGGTCCGCGTCGGCCAGTTCAAGATCCCCTACGATCGGTACCGCGCCCAATCCTTTGCGGCTCTTTCTTTCATCGACTGGGCGCCCACGACGCGCATGTTCGGATCCGAGCGCGAGATCGGCATAGAGACCTTCGCAAGCGGAGGTTTCCTCGGCTTGGAGTATGCGCTCGGGGTTTTCAGCGGGACGAACGCGCGGGCTTCCCACGCAGTCGGAATCAGCGAGGTCTACGGAGAGACGCCTCGTAATCCATCCGAGATCGGGACCGGTGAATTCGTGAGCGAGTTTCATCCCGCGATCGTCGGCCGTGTCGCCAAGAACTTCGGAGAGATCAACACCGACACCAACTCCGATGTCCTCGGCTCTAAGACGCTTCGGCACAGCGTCGGGGCCGGCATCGCGTGGGACGCGAGGCCCAACCCCACCGAGGATCTGGGCTTACGCCTCTCCGCGGAGTGGCTCGGTAAGATTCGCTTTTTCGACATCAACGTCATCAGCTACCTCGCCTGGTACAAGCCCTGGCAGGGAGGGAAGATCCTCTTTGGTCCGATGGGGTTCATGGCAGAGGTGGGGTACCGCTTCACGCTCATGTGGGAGCTCGCGCTCCGCTACAGCATCACCTATCTCACGCCTTGGCTCCGAAGCGACACTAGGAGCTACGGTGAGTTTCAGATCGCGAGCGCTGCGGACCCAGCCGACGCGATTGCGCAGTACGGCGAAAATGGCGATCAGATCACCAACGACGAGCTCGCGCTTGCCGGCACGGCGCACATCATCGGAAACAGCCTGAAGACCGTCGCTGAGTTCGCTTGGGAATCGCAGCTCTGGGCTCAGGGGCGCCGCAACGGAATACGGCTCAGCTTGCAGCTCCAATTCCTCTTCTGACGCGAGGACAGTGTAGCCCGTCAGAAGAAGTCGGACGCCAAAGGAAGATACGAATCGTCCTCGATGGTCTTCGAGGGGAGATGAGCGTAGCCGAGCTTTGCCGCCGCGAAGGCATTGCCGCGAATCTGTAATATCGGTGGAGCAAGGACTTCCTCGAGGCGGGCAAGAGTCGGCTGAGCGGCGATGTTGCGGACGGCCGCGCCCGAGCGGCACGATCGCGACTTGGCTCGCGGCTTCGACGAGAACCGCCTTGCGGGAGGCGCGGGGGCGTTCCACGGGCGCGAGCCGTCAACGCTCACGCTCTTGCGCGATCTCCAAACCTTGCGCCGCTGCCATCTCGGTCAGCCGCTCTCGGATCTTACTCGGTCCGAGCAGCGTGATGCTTTTCGTTCCGAGCCGCTCCCGGGCGACTCTGACCAGCTGTTCGAGCGCGTCATCACGGACCTCACCAAGTAGCTCGATCGAGCCAGCGGACTCTCGGAGCCGCACTCCGCCCGCGAGGTTGTGTACGACGCTGCCCTTGCTCGTCGGCTGACTGCGAACAGACAGAGTGCGAAGCTGCTTCTCACCGCTTCGAATCGCCGGCCCCCGAAGCCTCCCGGTGAGGCGGTGGAGCGCCCTCTGGTCTCCGCGTGCGGCCCGTGCGGCCAAGAATTGCTTCCAGGACCCTGGAGATATGTCGACGCGCACCGTGCGCCAGCGGTTGACCGTCGCCCGGAGCCTACGCTCAGCGAGCTTTCTTTCGAACGCGAGCGTCTTGTACAAGCTGCGCTTGTCGCGCGGAGGGATGGGCATCGCGGCAATCGCGTGATGCTACAACTTGAAGCTCTCTTCGTGCGCCGCCCGGGCGGCCCTGATCCTGGAGGCCATCGCCTCCCGGAGCTCCTCGCGGTGACGCCGTGCGGCGTCGAGGGCCTCTCGGTACTCGTGCCAAAGCCCGTCATCGAGCGCTCGTCCGAGAGGCCGTTCCTCGTAGGGCCGCAGCTGCTCGCGCGCGACATCGGCAGC
>SHLP01000172.1 GCA_004283055.1 Deltaproteobacteria bacterium | reverse complement strand
CCTTTTCGTCGTGATCCCATCGTCCGCAAGCTTTCGATCCAAAATGACCATTTCGATCGCGGTCAGTGCGGCATCGCGGCCTTTGTTCCCGTGTGTGCCGCCTGCGCGCTCGAACGCTTGGGCTTCGTCGTCGGTCGTGAGCAGCCCGAAAATGACGGGGACCTTCGTGTCGAGCGCGACCCGCCCGAGGCCGAGAGCGGTGCCTTGCGAGACGAAGTCGAAATGCGGTGTGCCTCCACGAATCACCGCCCCCAGCGCAACGACCGCGTCGAAACGCTTGCTCTGCGCAAGCTGCTGGGCGGCATAGGGCAGCTCCCAGGCCCCCGGCACCTCGACGACATAGACAGACTTCTCGGACACGCCGCGCTCCGCGAGGCAAGCCTGCGCGCCCTCGAGCAGCTTGCCAACGACCTCACGATTGAAACGGGACCAGACGATGGCGAAGCGCGCGTCCGTGGGCGCGGCGACCTCTTTGAGCGGCGCGTTACGGTCCTCGCTCATTTGGAAGCTACCGTCCTCTTCGTGGGCGCGGGAGTGAGCTGGCCGCCGGGCGCGACCAGAAGCTGCTCCCCGACGTTGAGCCCGAAGGCGTCCAGGCTCGGGATGCGCCGCGGTCGGTTGGTGAGTAGACGCAGCCGCTCGAGCCCGAGGTCGGAGAGCACCTGCGCTCCGAAGCCGTACTCGCGGAGCACGACGCCGGGCTCCTCGGGTGACCGCGGGAGCGGTTCGTCCAGGTAAAAGGCCAAATCGGTTTCTGGGTCCGGATGCCCGGGCAAGAACAAGATGACCCCGTTGCCCTCTCGTTCGATTGCCGCGGCGCAGTCGGCGATGTGAACGCGGTCGCGCATCCGCACCTGGAATGCGTCTCCGAGCACGCTCCCGCGATGCACGCGCACCAGTGTCGGCGCCGCTGTCAGCTCACCGAAGCTCAGGGCCATGAACTGCTCCTGGTCTCCGACCTGAACTCGGTACACCGAGGCGATCCAGTTTCGTCCGGAGGGCATTTCGACGGGCGTCTGTCGAACCCTCTGAACCAGGCGTTCGCGGGCGAGCCGGTATTGGATCAGGTCCGCAATCGTGATCAGTCGCAGCGCGTGCTCCTCCGCAAAGGCCACGAGATCCGGGTAGCGAGCCATCGAGCCATCGTCTTTCATGATCTCGCAGATCACGCTTGCGGGTTTGAGGCCGGCCAGCCGGGAAAGATCGACCGAGCCCTCGGTGTGCCCCGTGCGTTGCAACACTCCGCCGGGAACCGCCTTGAGCGGAAACACATGGCCAGGGCTCACCAAGTCCGTGGGCCCCGCGTCTTCTGCGACCGCGGTCAAAATCGTCTGCGCCCGATCGCCCGCACTGATGCCGGTGGTGACTCCCTTTCGAGCCTCGATCGAAATCGTGAACGCGGTCGAGCGCGAGGAGCGATTGTGGTCAACCATCATCGGCAGGTCGAGCTGACGGATTCGGTCCTCGGTGAGGCTGAGACAAATCAGCCCTCGAGCGTGTCGTGCCATGAAATTGACCGCCTCAGGGCTCGCCATTTCGGCCGCCATGCACACGTCGCCTTCGTTTTCGCGGTCCTCATCGTCGACCAGGATGACCATTTTACCCTTGCGGATGTCATCCAGCGCCGCGACGACCCGCTCGATCGCGCTCGTCATATGGACGCCACCATGACGCGAAAGGGGCTGCCCTTCCAGCGGACTGCTGCAAATGCTCAGCCTTCGGGCGCGTCTACGCCGGGTTTGCCCATCAGGCTTGCGACGTACTTGGCGAGGATGTCGACCTCGAGGTTGACTTTCGCCCCCTCTGCCATCTCTCCGAAGGTCGTTTCGTCGAGCGTGTACGGCACGAGCATCACGTCAAAGCGCGTGCCTGCGACTGTGTTCACCGTCAGACTGACGCCGTTGACGCTGATCGAGCCCTTGGGCGCCAAGAACGGAGCAAGCGGACGTGGGACCTCGAACGTCGCGCGAATGTAGTCTCCTTGGGGAGTCCGCCCGATCAAAGAGCCAACGCCATCGACGTGCCCCGTGACCATATGGCCGCCCAGGCGATCGCCGAGCGCGAGCGCGCGTTCGAGATGAACCCGGTCGCCTTCCTCGAGGCTGTCGAGATTGGTCTTATCGATGGTTTCGAGCGAAGCGTCCGCCTCGAACTGCTGTTCGTCGAACGACTTCACGGTCAGGCACGTTCCATTGACCGCGATGGATTCCCCGAGTTTGTAGGGATGCAGCGCGCAGCGAATGCGAATGCCGAGCCCGTCCTCGCGGCGCTCGATTCGTTCGATCGTCCCAACCTGTTCTATCAATCCCGTAAACATCTACTGAGTCCTCTCGAAGTCCCCAGAGACCAACCAGTCCGGTCCCAGGGCTTGAAACTCGGTGCGCACGAGGCGCGTGGCGCGTTCGATCGACTCGACGCCCTCCCCCGCCGCAAACGAGGGCGCGCCGCCGTCTCCCACGATGCGTGGCGCGATGAAGATCGCTGCGCGGTCCGCAAGGCCGAAATCGAGAAACGATCCGTGGACGTGCGCTCCACCCTCGACCAAGAGCCGGACCAGGCCGCGCTCGCCGAGACGCTCGAGCACTTGCGTGAGGTCGACGCCTCTCTGGTGCCGCGACACAGCGACCAACTCGACGCCCTTGCTCATGAAATGGTCCGGCCGTGCGGAGTCGGTGTCGGCTGCGTGAAATACGAGCGTACCCGCTTCGGAGCGCCCGTTGGGGTCGAGGACCGCTGCACCCGGGGGCGTTCGGAGGTCGGCATCGAGGACGACCCGAATCGGATCTCGGCCTCCAACCCTCCGTACCGTGAGCTGCGGATCGTCGCTCAAGACGGTCCCGACCCCAACCAGAATCGCATCGCTCTGATCGCGCATTCGGTGAGCCTCGGCGCGAGCTTCCTCTCCTGTGATCCACTTCGAGTCCCCGGAGCGAGTCGCGAGCTTTCCGTCCAGAGTCACCGCGGCTTTCAAAACGACGAAGGGAAGGCCTGTCCGAATGTGTTTGGCAAAGTCGGCGATCAGCGCGGTGCACTCCGCTTGCATCAGACCAACGTCCACTTGGATGCCAACAGACCTCAGGCGCTCGATGGCGCCCGCGACGTGTGGGGCTGGATCGCGGCAACCGATCACGACGCGGGCAAGCCCAGCATCGATGATGGCCTCGGTGCAGGGGCCCGTTCGACCTCGATGATTGCACGGCTCCAGGGTCACGAAGAGCGTCGCCCCTTCAACCGACTCGCCCGCATTGCGAATGGCGTCGACTTCAG
The DNA here is from genome assembly GCA_004283055.1 of Deltaproteobacteria bacterium. Lineage (GTDB taxonomy): Bacteria > Myxococcota_A > Polyangia > Polyangiales > Houyiibacteriaceae > SG8-38. The sequence goes on along the minus strand of SHLP01000172.1, from coordinate 3,828 downwards.
CGTGCGCTTCGCCGGCTCTCTTGTGATGACCGACGGACAGGACGTGCTGCCCGCGAACGACGGCCGCACCCACGTGCGGGTTTGGGCTTGGATAGCCCCGCTGAGCTTCGGCGAGCGCTCGCTTCATCACCTCGCGTTCGAGATCCGACCACATGTCAGTCCTTGAGCTTTGCCAGCTCGTCGACGAATTCGTCGACGCCTTGGAAGTCGCGGTAGACACTTGCAAAACGAACGTACGCCACGGGATCGAGGCCGCGAAGCTCGTGCAGGACGTGCTCGCCGAGCCGCGTCGATGAAACCTCCTGCTCGCCGGTGTCGACGAGCCAGCGTTCGACCTGATGCTGAAAACGCTCGAGCGCCTCGGCCGAGACCGGACGCTTTACGCAGGCCCGTCGGAGCCCGGCCAGCAGCTTCGCACGGTCGTAGGGTTGTCGGCGCCCATCGTTCTTGACGATGAGAGGCAGCGTCTGCTCGACCCGTTCGTAGGTGGTGTACCGGCGGCCGCAATGCTCGCACTCACGGCGCCGCCGGGTGACCTCGCCCGCCTGCGACAAGCGCGAGTCGATCACACGGTTTTCGAGGGTTCCGCAGTAGGGGCAGCGCATATCGGCGATGACGCTAGCGCCGCCCAGGTGCCGGAGCAACGCAGCGCACGGGGCTCAGTCGCGAACCAGGCGCACGAGGGACTCCAGGTGCGCTGTCTGCGGGAACATGTCGAAACCGATCAGACGATCGATGTGGTATCCCTTCGCCGTGGCAAGACGAAGGTCGCGCGCCAGCGTGGCCGTGTCGCACGAGACGTAGACGACTCGTCTTGGGCCAGGCCATACGGCAGCAGCTTCGAACAGCGCTTTTGCACCTTGCCGCGGTGGGTCGAGCACAACGACGTCGTACCGGCCTTTGGGCGGGTGGTTTGCGTCGCCAACCGTAACGCGCGCCTTTCGTCCCAAGCGCTTCAAGTTGCGCTGGCAGGCTTCGACGGCGAGGGGATCTCGTTCGACGGCGACGAGGGAGCTGGCCCGTGCGGCGAGGCCGACCGTGAAGTTTCCGATTCCGCAGTGGAGCTCGAGCACACGCAGGCCGTCGGGCTCCGCGAGACGCACGACGGCTTCGATGAGCCGTTCGTTGACACCATCGTTGGCTTGTGAGAACACGCCGCCCGGACCTTCGAGGACACCGGTCGCGCCTGTGCGGATGGCGACACGAGTTTCCCCCCAACTCGCGGCCTGCCCCTCGCCGCGCGTTCTAAGCGTGACGCCGGCGATGAGGGGAAGCGTGCAGAGCGTTTCACAAGCTGCAAAGAGCTCAGGCGGCTGGTCACCCTCGGCGTGAAGGTCGACCAGGACACGCGTCGAGTCGGTGAGCTGCAGCTGAATCTGTCCGGCGCCGCGCAACGACGACCCGAGGTGGGCAAGCAATTCGTCCCATGCTTGGCGCAGCGGCTGAACCAGCACGATGCACTCGCCGACGGGCGTGATGCGCTTCGAGTGAAGCTGCCGGTAGCCTACGGTGTCCCGATGCCAGGCGAGACGGGCACGGCGCCGGTAGCCGAGCGTCACCGGCGAGTCGACCCACTCGAGCTCCGTCTCGTCCGCGCCCGGCAGCCCCCTGCATGCGTCGGCCAAAAAGCTCTGCTTGATCTCACGCTGCAGCTGGGGGCTCGCGATCATCAGCGGGCATCCACCGCAGCGCGACGCGTCGGCGCAGGGGGGCTCTCGCCGTCCCGCCACGGACTCGAGCACCCGGATGAGCCTTCCGCGCGCAGCGCCTCGCTTGGATTTGGTTCGCACGAGCTCCACTAGCTCGCCCGGGAGCGCTCCGGGCATCAGGACCAGGCCGCGCGGCGTCTCGACGACCGCGTCGCCCCCACGCCCCACCGCGCGGACCTCACCTTGCTCAGAGCGCTTTGAAGGCATCGGACTCAGAAAAATTGCAAGGGCCTTCCAACTTCGTAGAGGAAGCTGAAATCCCCATCGAGGAGGGCTCTTCGTTCGAGCGGATCTTGACGGTCCACCAGCTCGACGTTGCTGAAGACCGCCACGGTTTCCTTGGTCTCGTTGTTCAACCAGGGCACATAGAGCTGATCGAAGCGAATCGTGCCGGAGACCGCGGCATAGTAGACTGGGAGGCGAGCTGCCCCAGGGCAGGACGCGTTGAGATAAAGCGTCATCTCGACCGGCGCCGCGAGGCCACCGAGCTCGATCTCGGTGCCGAGCATGGTCTCCTTGAGCACCTCTGGCTCGCGAATGAAGACCGCGAGCCCGTCGCTGAAGCTCAGAAGGTCGCTCCCCCGCTGCACGACGATGTCGATGATCTCGACGGACGTGCTCGGCTGCATCGCGAAGTAGTCCGGGTTCAGCGAGTAGTCTGCGCCGTCGAGGCCGCAGTCCGGCGCCCAAACTTGGCCGACCGCGCTCCCCTCCCCGGTTCCTTTTGCGCAGCCCGCCGCAAGCAGCCCGCAGAGGACCAACGCGCCGATCTCACGCAATGAAGCCGCCACCGATCACCTCGTCGCCACGATATACCACCGCGGCCTGGCCCGGCGTAATCGCGCGCTGCGGTTCGTCGAACCGCACCTCGAAGCCGTCGCCGCAGGGGGTCACGTCCGCCGCAGCTCCGCGGTGCCGATATCGAATGCGCACCTCACCCTGGAACGGCGCCGTCGGCCGGCTAGTGACCCAGTGTGCGTCCTTCGCGCTCAGCTCCCGGTCGTAGAGCTTCGACTCTTCGCCGACGACGACTTCCGACGTTTCGGGTACGATCCGAAGAACGTACCGGGTACCGCCGCCCCCGAGCCCCAGACCGCGCCGCTGCCCACGGGTGAACTCTGCGACGCCTTGGTGGCGACCGAGCGCCACGCCCTCCGAGTCGACGATGGCGCCTGGCTGGGTCTGCCCGTCCTGACGGCGGATGAAGTCGCCGACCCGTCCGTCAGGAACGAAACACAGCTCCTGCGACTCGGCTTTGTCTGCATTGGGGACGCCAAGGCGACGGCCCGTCTCGCGAACCTCGGATTTGGTGAGCTCGCCGAGCGGAAAGACCAGGCGCTGCAGCGTCCCCTGCGGAAGGCCAAAGAGGAAGTAGCTTTGATCCTTGTTTGCATCTCGGCCGCGCAGCAAGCGCAGCTGGCCGTCCGTCGTTCGCTCCAATCGCGCGTAGTGCCCCGTGGCGATGTGGGTCGCGTCGAACCGCCGCGCCACCTCGGCGAGATAGGTAAGCTTCACGGTCCGGTTGCAGCTTACGCATGGAATCGGAGTGCGCCCCGCCTGGTATTCCGCGATGAACGGGTCGACGACGTGCTTCCGAAACGCATCGCGCTCGTCGAGGACGTAATGAGGAATCCCCAGGTGTTCGCAGGTGCGTCGCGCGTCGTCCCGATCTTCGGGAGCGCAGCATCGGCCCACCTGCTGCTCGCCGTCCGCGTCCCATAGATGCAGCGTGACCCCTACCAAGTCGTGCCCCGCCTCGCGCAGAAGCGCAGCGGCCACCGAGGAGTCCACTCCTCCGCTCATCGCAACAAGAACTCGCTTCGTCTCAGACATGGATGCTCGACACTGAACAGATCAACCGTGGGTCGTTATACTTAATGGAAACCGCTGTGAGTCAAAACACACGGCTAGAAAGCGTATACATTTCGTTGACTTGAAAATAAAAACGTGAAATCGAATGAAGATAATCTCGCGGGAGCTCCAGTTGATCTCAGATTCTAGGCGCCACCGCGACGCAGAACGCGGTCGAATGACGCAATCGCCAGGTCGATGTCCCGCGGACCGGTCTCCATACCTAAACTGATTCGAACCGCGGAGCCAGCCCTCCACTGCTCATCCG
>SHLP01000051.1 GCA_004283055.1 Deltaproteobacteria bacterium | reverse complement strand
GCAGCAGCTCCAGAACAGATGCTCTGCGCGCGCCAGCTCGCGCATGCCGAGGTAGCCAAACTTGAACAGGCTTCGGGCTTCTTCGAGCGCCTGCTGCGCATCGTGCCACGATTCTTGAACGTTCTTGGGCTGAATGCCCTGCCAAGTCTCGTAGAACTCGTCGAGAATCCGATGATCGTCGGGAGACGGTTTGTCGGGACTATCGAAATCGACCCGGTCGACGCCGAGCGCATCGAAGACCAGCACGGACTGGTACGCAGCGATCGAGCGGCCGCTCTCGCTGACGATCGTGGGAGGCTTCAGGCTCGCCTTTTCGCAGGCCTCCTGGATGCCTGCCACGACGTCATAGGCGTACTCCTGCAGGTCGTAGTTCATCGAGCCCCGGAAGTCGGTTTTCGATCCGTCATAGTCGACCGCCAAGCCGCCGCCAACGTCGAGGAAGCCCATCGCGCAACCCATCTTCGTCAGCTCGACGTAGATCTGTCCGGCTTCGCGCATCGCGTTTTTCACGGGGATGATGCTCGAGACCTGGCTGCCGAGATGGAAGTGCAGGAGCTTGAGGCAATCGAGCATGTCTCGCTTTTCGAGCTCGTCGACGACGCGAACCATTTCCGACATCGAAAGGCCGAACTTCGCGCGGTCGCCTGCGGAATCTGCCCAGCGCCCCATCCCTTTGCTGCTCAGCTTCGCCCGCACGCCGAGACAGGGCCGGATGCCGAGTGTCTCCGAAGCCCGAAAGGCGAGCTCGAGCTCTTCGATGCGCTCGAGCACCACGATGACGGTGTTGTCGAAGCCCTGCGCCACCAGCGCGGTCTCCATATACGCCAGGTCCTTGTAGCCGTTGCAGATGATGAAGCCGTCTTCGTCTTCCATCGCAGCGAGCGTTACCAAAAGCTCGGGCTTGGAGCCGGCCTCCAGGCCGAATCGCCACTGCCGCCCTGATTCGACGATCTCCTCGACCAGGTGCCGCTGTTGATTGACTTTGACCGGAAACACACCGCGGTAGGTGCCGTCGTACCCGTACTCACGGATCGCGCGCTCGAAGCCGTCGTTGAGAAGCCGGAGGCGATCTTGAAGGATGTTGGGGAATCGAATCAGCAAGGGAAGGTCGAGGCCGCGCTCGGTAAGCTGCCTGGTGAGATCGTAGAGATCGATCGCCTGGTCCTGGGTCGGATCGGGCCGCACTTCGACATGCCCGTGCTCGTTGATGCGGAAGTACGGTTCTCCCCAGCCCTTGATCTGGTAGAGCTTGCTGCTCTTCTTGACGCTCCAAGCGCGTGGCTCGCCGTTCCCATCCATGAGGCCAGAGCACTAGCACATCCCCGGGCTCCTGGGTCGTCTGCGCTCCGTTGCTCCCCTCGCCGAGCCGTGGTAGCCGAACGCGCATGTGGGGACGTCACACCAAGGCGCAGTGGGCGCTGCTCGTTTTGCTTTGTCTTCAGGGATATACCTGCGAACAGGACGCGGCGGGTACGGCTGCGCAAACCGAAGAGGCAGCGGAGCGTGACGGGCAACCGGCCCGTCCGAAGCGCTCGACCGCGCCCGCCGTCGCACCTGCGCCCGACGGCACGGCTCAGCACCAGGACCTCCTCGCGCTCCTTCATTTGGCCGACGTCTACGACCAAGCGGGCCTCTTCGCCGATTTCGGCACCGCGGCTCGGCCCAAGTACACGATCGGGAACTGGAACAGCGGCTGGCTTGGCGAGAGCCGGGAAGGCGAAGCGCGAGTGTCGACCTTCGGCAAGACGGCGCGCCTCTATCTACCGGCGGCAAAAAAGAAAGCGATGCAGCTGCGCCTTCGCGCCAAGCCCTACGCGAGCGGAGCGCTCATCGTGTACGTCAACGGCAAGACCGCCGGTGAAGCCCGGGTGGCGCAGGGGGACGGGTTTCGGGAGCTCCTGATCCCCATCCCCGTTGCGCAGCTCCGCGCGGGCGAGAATTCGATCATGCTTCGCGCGACCAAGAGCGCCCAGGTTCGCGGGAAAGCCCGCTCGATGGCGATCGACTGGCTGCGATTCGAGCCCAAGGGCGCCGAGGCTCCGGCGGCTCCGGGGCGAGTCGAGCTGAGCCAAGTGCCGGTGGCTGGCGTCGAGCGGCGCGCGATCGTCTTGGCGCCCGGCGCGCAGGTCGACTGGTTCGTCGAGGCGCCCGATGATGGCAGCCTGGTCTTCGGATCGGGCCCGGCCTCGGGCGAGAACGGAAGCTTGTCGCTCTTGGTCAGCACCGACCGGTCCGAGGGTTCCGCACGACGCATGGAGCTCGGGCCTGCGTGGAGCGATCAAGCGGTGTCCCTGAGCTCGCACGCCGGCGCGATCGTCCGCTTGCGTTTCCGCAACGAGGGGACGTCCGACCTCGGCCTCAGCGACGTTCGGATCGTTCGACGGGCGGGCGAGCCGGTCGCGATGCAGGAGCCGGCACGCAACGTCATCGTCCTGCTGATCGATACGCTGCGCTCGAGCAAGGTGCGCGCCTACTATCCCAAGACCCGCGTAAAGACCCCGGTGCTCGACGAGTTTGCTGCCAAGGGCACGCTGTTCGAACGCTCGCAGTCTCCAGAGAACTGGACCAAGCCGTCCGTCGCAAGCGTGCTCACCTCGCTTCACCCCGCCACGCACCGCACCAAGCAAGACGCCTCGAAGCTTCCAAAGTCCGCGCTGATGCTGAGCGAGGTCTACAAGAAGGCCGGCTTCAAGACCGCGAGCTTCATCGCCAACGGCTACGTGTCGAACGCTTTTGGTTTCGATCAGGGTTGGGATCATTACACCAACTACATTCGCGAGGCGCGCAACACGAACGCATCGAACGTCTTCGGCGAGGCCCAGAGCTGGATCGAAAAGCACAAAGAGGGCCGCTTCTTCGTCTACATTCAGACGATTGACCCGCACGTGCCGTACGACCCGCCGGCGAAGTTCTTGAAGATGTACGACGCGCAGCCATACAGCGGGCAGGTGCAGAACCGCCGGACCCATCTGATGCTCGATGAAGCGAAAAAGAACCCCAAAAAGTACGCGTTCACGAAGCGGGACAAGGAGCGCATCGAAGCGCTGCACGACGGCGAGATCAGCTACCACGACGAGTACTTTGGGAAGTTTCTCGTCAAGCTTCGTGAGCTCGGGCTGGAGGAGAACACCATCGTCGTCGTGACGTCGGACCACGGAGAAGAGTTTCAGGAGCACGGCTCTTGGGGCCACGGGCACTCGGTCTATCAAGAGCTCCTCGGGGTTCCGCTGATGTTCCGGTGGCCGGGCGTCGTGCGCGCAGGCGAGCGCATCGCGCCCGTCGTCAGCACGATGGACATCGGGCCGACCGTCCTCGAGGCAACCGGCGTCGCGATCCCCGACGTGTTCGAGGGACGAAGCCTCCTCGGCTTCATGCGAGGCGACTGGCCGGCCGGCCCTTACGTCGCGTTCAGCGACTTCCTCGACCACCGCCGGGTGATTCGCGGCGGCGATTGGAAAATGATCATCCGCGGCAACCTGACCCAGGTCATGTTCGACCTCGGCAACGACTATTGGGAGAAGCGGGAGCTCGACGGCACCCAGCATCCGATCGCTCAGCGCTACCTGCGGACGCTCCACGGGCAGTTCCTAGGCGCCAAAGATCGCGGCCGTTGGCTGGCGGCTTCGAGCGGGTCCACCGCCAAAAAGGGGCCCGGGCTGGCCGAGGAGAAGCAGGACATGACGCCCGAGCTCTGCCGGCAGCTCGTCGCCCTCGGGTACATCAGCGCCGAGTGCGACGCGCTCCTCAAGAACTGAGGCGCGAGACGCGACCGTTCGATCGAGCGAGTCGGGCCGCCTAGCGTCGCTGGGGCTTGGCGCCGCCAACACGAGCCACCAGCGTCGTGATCATGTAGCCGAGGCCGACCAGGCCTAGTGCCATCATGACTTCGTTGAAGCTGGGCGCGTAGACCTCGGTTGGGAACTTGTCCGGCGTCAACTCGGCGAGGCGCTCGGCGGTGAGCAGCTGTCCCTTGAACATCTCTCCGACCTTGGGCGCGACGCCGTCTTGGAAAGGCCACAGGCCGAAGACCGCCCCCACGAGGAGCCCCATCAGGACACCCAAGGTCGCTTGCTCGTGGCGCTCGAGCACGACTTTGATCAGGTTGCTGATCAGCAAGATGCCGACCACGACACCCAGGCCGACCGGGAGCACGACCGCCATCACCGGATCAGAGGCGCTCGAAAGGTCCGCGGACTTCAGCGCTTCTTTGAGAGCGTGAATGGCTGCCAGCACCGGGACGTACACCCCCAACACCAACAAGAGGTATCCGCCGCTCACGCCCGGCAGAATCATTGCGCTCGCCCCGGCGACCCCGGCGATGAACATCATCACCAAGCCTTCTCGATTCGCGCCGGAGCTCGCGCCCTGAAACTGCAGCCAGGCGAGCGCCGCCATGAGGACAAGCCCTGCCGCCATGCCGCTCCAAAATGTGCTCGTAGCCGGCCGTGCCATTTGCCAGAGCACGGGAACGCCGCCGAGAGTCAGTCCGATGAAGAGGCTGTACATCGCCCAGCGATGCTCGACGACCGCGTCCTTGACCGGGCCGGCGCCCAGAAGAATCGCCGACGCCGCCGCTATCCCGACCAGCCCCAAGACGAAGAAAGACTGTTTTCGAAATCGAAGCGCGCTCAGGTCCGCCAGGGCCTGAATGAAGCGAGGATAGATTCCAGCCGCGAGCAACATCGTGCCGCCGCTGATCCCCGGGACGAGATTCGCAAGCCCCATCAGGACGCCACCCAACACGCACCGCAGTCCCCATTTCGGGCTCATCGAGCCGTCCCGCGCCGTATTCATGCCGCCGGGTGTACGGCACAACGGCGGGGACGCCAAGCAAAGGGCGACGCCCGGGGTAGCGCGGCTCCCACAGAGGCCTTACGTTCGCTTGGTGGGTCGCCTTTTCCTGTTATTCACGGTCGTTCCGCTGGTCGAGCTCTACCTCTTGGTTGCCGTCGGCCGGGTCCTCGGTCCGCTGATGACGATCGGTCTGGTTCTCGTGACAGGCGCCGTCGGTGCCTGGTTCGCTCGCCTCGAGGGGGCCCGGGTGATCCGCCGCTGGCAAGAGTCCATGGCCCGGCAGCAGATTCCCAAAGACGGCGTCATCGACGGCTTTCTGATCTTCATCGGTGGCTTGATGCTCATCACCCCTGGCATCCTGACCGACATCGCAGGCCTCTCGATGGTGATGCCTCCGACGCGCAGGGTCATTGCGGGCCTCGTTCGCAGCTGGGTCGAGCGGCAAATCGCAGCGGGCCGGGTACAAGTGTACGCGCCCGGCTACAACGGAGGGCCCGGTCGTCCCCAAGAGGTGATTGAGGTCGACGGGGAGGTCGTGGAGGTCGTCGAGGTGGTCGGCAAACCCGATGCCGCCGGGCGGCTTGAGAAGTAGACAGCGCGCGCGCAGTCGGCTACCAAGCCCCCATGAAAAATGTCTGGACCCTTCTTTGCTGCGTGGTGCTCGCCGCCGCGTTGACCGCCTGCAAGAGCAGCGAGCCCGCACCCGCAGAGGGCGAGCCCGCCACCGAAGCCGAAGCGCCTGCCGAAAAAGCCGAAGCCGACGAGAAAGAAGCCGCCACTCAAAAGATCGTGGCCCAAGGCTCCGCGCCCGGTGCACTTCCGGCCCCCCCCGACGTCGCTGCGCCGCCCGAGAACGCCGAGAAGAGCGAGTCCGGGCTTGCCTGGACCGTCCTGCAGGCGGGCACGGGCGATAAGAAGCCGACGGCCTCAGACATCGTCAAAGTCAACTACACCGGCTGGACCACCGCCGGGCGCATGTTCGATAGCTCGGTCGTGCGGGGACAGCCCGCGGAGTTTCCGCTGAACCGCGTCATCAAGGGTTGGACCGAGGGCGTCCAGATGATGGTCGCCGGCGAAAAGCGCCGCTTCTGGATCCCGGGCGGCCTCGCGTACGGGGAAGCCGCCCCGAACGACCCGCATGCCGCCGTGGGCCCGCCCCGCGGCACCCTGGTCTTCGACGTGGAGCTGATCAGCTTCAAGGAAGCGCCCAAGCCGCCTGCGACGCCCAAAGACGTCGCGAAGATTCCCAAGAACGCGAAGAAGACCAAGTCCGGCATTGGATCGCGCGTGCTCAAAAAAGGGACCGGCGCCGAGCATCCCACCGCGACGAGCGTCGTGACCGTGCACTACACGGGATGGACCACCGACGGAAAGATGTTCGATAGCTCGGTCGTGCGCGGACAGCCGGCGAGCTTCGGCCTGAATCAGGTGATTCCGGGCTGGACCGAGGGCCTGCAGCTCATGGTCGTCGGCGAGTCGCGGCGTATCTGGATTCCCGAGAACCTGGCCTACGGCGGCCGGCCGGGTCGACCGGCGGGGATGCTGGTCTTCGACGTCGAGCTGCTCGACATCAAGAACTAGAATCGACCCCCCGATCTCGTCTGCATCGCTCGGGTTTTAAAAAAATAGATCCGAATTGCGAGGTCGTGCGTCTACCTGGGCAAGTGAGGAACATTCGATGAAGCAAGCAATCGCTGTTTTGGGTTTGTGCGTGGCCATGGCTTGGCCGACGACGTCACGCGCTTTTTGTGGTTTTTACGTGAGCGGGGCCGATGCCTCGCTCTACAACAACGCGACCATGGTCGTCATGATGCGCGAGGGGACGCGGACCGTTCTCTCGATGCAGAACAACTACCAGGGCCCGCCGGAAGACTTCGCGATGATCGTCCCGGTGCCGGTCGTGCTGCAAGAGGAGAACGTGAAGACGCTGCCGCCGGAGATTTTCTCGCGGGTCGACAAGCTCGCGGCGCCGCGCCTGGTCGAGTACTGGGAGCAGGACCCGTGTCGTCCGATGGTCGTCTACGAGATGGCGGCGGGTGCGCCGATGGCGCGAAGGGCGAAGTCGAGCGCAGACGCCGAAGAGGACTCGAAGTACGGCGTCACCATCGAAGCGCAGTTCAAGGTGGCCGAGTACGACATCGTCATCTTGAGCGCCAAGGATTCGGGCGGCCTCGACAAGTGGCTTCGCAAGAACGAGTACAACATCCCGAAGGGCGCCAACGCGGTGCTCCGCCCCTACGTGGAGCAGAACACCAAGTTCTTCGTGGCCAAGGTCGACGCGGAGAAGGTGACGTTCCGCGATGGCAAGACCGTGCTCTCGCCGCTCCGGTTCCACTACGATGCGCCGACCTTCACCCTGCCCGTGCGGCTCGGCCTGCTCAACAGCGCGGGCCATCAGGACCTGATCGTCCACATTCTCGGAAAGCGGCAGCGCTACGAGGTGGCGAACTACAAAAACGCATCGATCCCCACCAACATCCGCGTCGAAGACAGCGTACGAAAGAGCTTTGGAGCGTTTTACGACGCACTTTTCGAGCGAACGATCGAGAAGAACCCAGGCGCCGTAGTGACCGAATACGCCTGGGACGCGACGACCTGTGATCCCTGCCCCGAGCCTCCGCTGAGGCCCGACGAGCTCGCGACGCTCGGTGGCGACGTGATCGTGCCGGGCGAGCAGGATCCTTACTCCGACATTCCAGGCGTGGTGCCGCAGCGCAGGCGGCGGCCGTCATGGCAGCCGTACGGCTTCGTTCTCACGCGCCTGCACTACCGCTACGACAAAGATGGGCTCGACGAGGATCTGGTGTTTCGCGCCGCGGGCCCGATCGTCGGAGGCCGCGGGATGCCCGATCGAAAGGGTGAGCTCGGAGAGCGCCGCGCGCAGGCGTCTAGCGTGAACAACTTCCAGGGGCGCTATGTGATCCTGCACCCTTGGGAAGAGCCGATCGCCTGCGAGAATCCGCAGCGTGGCACCTGGGGTGGACCGCCCGGGGGTCCGACGCCGAGGCCCTTTGCAGCGGGCAACACCGCGCTCGGGGGCACGACCGGAAAGACGCTGACCGGCCAGCTGCCGGGCTTGATCCAAACCGACATCCCGGAGCTCGACCTCAAAGCCGGCGCGGTCGAAGCAGCGCCGAAAGGAAAGCCGGACCCGGGTGACACGAAGAGCGGGGATACGAGCAGCTCGGACGGCTGCAGCGTGAGCGCGGCCAAGAGCGCATCGCTCGGTTGGATTGCTCTGTGCATCGTTGCTATGTGGCTGACCAGGAGACGCACCGCTACATAGCTCATGGCAGAATTCATCTTCACGATGAAGGGGGTGACGAAAGTTCATCCCCCGGACAAGAAGATCATCGAAGACCTCTATCTTTCGTTCCTTCCGAACGCGAAGATAGGGGTCATTGGTGTGAACGGCACCGGCAAGTCGTCCTTGCTTCGCATCATGGCGGCTGTGGACGAGAGCTTCACCGGCGAGGCCTGGATTCGTCCGGGCGCACACGTGGGCTATCTGCCGCAGGAGCCGGATCTCGGTGATGCGAAGACGGTCTTGGAAGCGGTCGAAGCGGGCGTCTCGTCGGTCCGGGCGATTCTCGACGAGTTCAACGAGCTCAGCATGAAGCTCGGCGAGCCCATGAGCGACGAGGAGATGGCCAAGCTGCTCGACAGACAGGGAGCGCTTCAAGACAAGATCGACGCCGTCGACGGCTGGAACCTCGAGAGCACACTCGAGATTGCGATGGACGCGCTTCGCCTGCCTCCGGCTGACGCGGACCCGAAGACCCTGTCGGGCGGTGAGAAGCGCAGGGTCGCCCTTTGCCGACTGCTGCTCGAGAAGCCCGAGCTCCTCTTGCTCGACGAGCCCACCAACCACCTCGACGCCGAGTCGGTCGCTTGGTTGCAGGGCTATCTGCAGAAGTACCCCGGCTGCGTGATCTTGGTGACCCATGACCGGTACTTCCTGGACGAGATCGTGGAGTGGATCCTCGAGCTGGACCGCGGCGATGCGCATCCCTTTCAGGGCAACTACTCGCAGTGGCTCGAAGCCAAAGAGGCGCGGCTCGCCCAAGAAGAAAAGAAAGACAGCGCTCGAAAACGGAAGATCTCCCGGGAGCTCGAGTGGGTTCGATCGTCGCCCAAGGCGCGTCAGGCGAAGAGCAAGGCCCGCATCACGGCCTTCGAGAGCCTGGTGGCAGACGCGGCGAAGGCCCGAGGCGACGCCAACGAGATTCGAATTCCGCCGGGGCCGCGCCTAGGCACGCAGGTCTTCGAGGTCGACGCGGTGAGCAAGGGCTACGGCGACAAGCTCTTGTTCGAGGACTTGAGCTTCATCGTGCCCCGTGGGGCGATCGTCGGGATCGTCGGGCCGAACGGTGCGGGCAAGACGACCCTGTTTCGAATGCTGGTCGGCGAGGAGAAGCCCGATTCGGGAACGATCACGGTCGGTGAGACCGTGGCGCTGTCCTACGTCGATCAGAGCCGCGACGCGCTCGACGACGGCAACAACGTCTTCAAGGAGATCACCGACGGCGCCGACGAGATCGACGTCGGCGGCGGCACCGTCAAATCGCGCGCGTACGTTGGCTGGTTCAACTTCCGCGGCAGCGACCAGCAAAAGCCGGTTAAGAACCTGAGCGGCGGCGAACGAAACCGCGTCCACCTCGCCAAGCTCCTCAAGAGCGGCGGCAACGTCTTGCTCCTCGACGAGCCGACCAACGACATCGACGTCGACACCCTCAGATCGCTCGAAGAAGCGATCCTCGGGTTCCCTGGCTGCGCGATGATCATCAGCCACGATCGCTGGTACCTCGACCGCATCTGCACCCACATCCTCGCCTTCGAGGGTGACAGCCGGGTCGTTTGGCACGAAGGCTCCTACGCCGACTACGCCGCCGACCGCAAAGCGCGCCTCGGAACCGACGCCGACGTCCCCCACCGGATCAAGTACCGCAAGTTCTCCCGTTAGGGGAGGGTCGCCTTCAGCGTCCAGTGGCGGCGACGAGCCGGGCGGTGATTTCGGATTCGAGCGCGGAGTGGCCGGACTGGGGCGCGATCTCGAGCGTGCTCTCGGGGAGGGCGCGGTGCAGCTCGTAGGCGCTTTCGGCGGGGCAGACGACGTCGTAGCGGCCTTGGACGATGACCGTCGGGATGTGCCGGATGCGGTCGACGTTGTCGAGCAGCTGGTTCTCGTTTTGAAAGAAGCCGCCGTTGACGAAGTAGTGGCACTCGATCCGCGCGAAGGCCTCGGCAAACCTCTCGTCGCCGGTTCGCGCGATGAGCCCCGGGTCGGGGACGAGCCTGCTCGTGCTGCCTTCCCACATGCTCCATGCGCGCGCGGCTCGAATCCGTTCGGCTCGATTGCTGCTCGTGAGGCGGCGGTAGTACGCGTCCACGAGGTTGTGGCGCTCGTCTTCGGGAATGGGTTCGAGGAACTCCTGCCAGGCCTCGGGGAAGATTCGGCTCGCTCCTTCTTGGTAGTACCAGTCGATCTCGCGTTGCCGGAGGAGAAAGATGCCGCGCAGCACGAGGTCGGAGACGCGCTCCGGGTGCTGCTGGGCATAGGTCAGGCTGAGCGTGCTCCCCCAGGAGCCGCCAAACAGCTGCCAGCGCTCGATGCCGAGGTGCTCTCGAATTCGCTCCATGTCGTGGACGAGATCCCAGGTCGTGTTGTTCTTCAGCTCTGCGTGGGGCGTGCTGCGGCCGCAGCCGCGCTGATCGAAGAGAACGATGCGGTAGTCGGCAGGATCCCAAAACCGCCGATGCACGGGATTCGCGCCTCCCCCTGGCCCTCCATGCACGAAGAGAGCCGGCTTGCCTTGGGGATTGCCGCATTGCTCGAAGTAGACGGAGTGCAGCTCATCGACGCGGAGATAGCCGGTGTCGTACGGCTCGATTTCTGGAAATAGCCCCGCCATTGGCAGCGCGCATCACAGCACGTTCGCAGACTGGCGCAACCGAGCACAGTGGCTATCTTGGCGCCGGGCATGGGCCACGACCAATATCAGCGGCGGCGCACGTTCGCGATCATCTCGCATCCGGACGCCGGCAAGACGACCTTGACCGAAAAGCTGTTGCTTTACGGAGGCGCCATTCATGCGGCCGGCGCCGTCAAGTCGCGCAAGGCGAAGCGATCTGCCGTGAGCGACTGGATGGCTCTCGAAAAACAGCGCGGCATTTCGGTCACGACATCGGTTCTGCAGTTCGAATACGACGACATCCGCTGGAACCTGCTCGACACCCCCGGCCACAACGACTTCAGCGAAGACACGTACCGCACGCTGATGGCAGCTGACTGCGCCATCATGATTCTCGACGCCGCGAGGGGCGTCGAGCCCCAGACCCGCAAGCTCTTTCACGTTTGCCGCCTGCGCAACACCCCGGTCGTCACGTTCATCAACAAGATGGACCGACCGGCCCGCGACGCGTTTGCCTTGATGAGCGAAGTCGAAGAGGTGCTCGGCGTGAGCACGGTGCCGTTTACCTGGCCGATCGGGAGCGGCGATCTCTTCCAAGGGGTGTACGACCGAATCAACAAGCTCGTCATACGGTTCGAGCGCTCGTCGGAGGGCCAATCCAAACGTGCGGTCATGCAGGTCACCGGCCTCGAGGACCCCGAGCTCGACGCCCTCCTCGGGGACGAAGCGGCGCAAACCCTGCGCGACGAGGTGGAGCTCCTCGACGGTGCGGGTGAAGAGTGGAGTGAAGAGCGGTTCCTCGCCGGCGAAATCACGCCCGTGTTCTTCGGGAGCGCGCTCAACAACTTCGGCGTCGAGCCCTTTCTGCGCTCGTTCAAAGGGCTCTGCCCCCCGCCGAGCGAGCGCGAAGCAACGGGCGACGTCACGGTCAGGCCGGACGACGACCGGTTCAGCGCGTTCGTGTTCAAGGTGCAGGCGAACATGGACCCGTCGCACAGGGACCGCATCGCGTTCGCGCGCATCTGCTCGGGGAAGTTCGAAGGAGGCATGCGCGTCAACCACTTCCGGCTGGGCAAAGAGATCCGCCTCAACCGTGCGGAGCAATTTTTCGCGCAGGAGCGCGAGAGCGTGCTGGAGGCCTACGCGGGCGACATCGTGGGCCTGTACGACCCCGGGCTGTTTCGCATCGGCGACACGCTTTCGACGAAGGGCCCGATGAGCTTCGACGCGGTCCCGCAGTTCTCTCCGGAGCACTTCGGGCGGCTGCAGCTCCTCGACCCGCTCAAACGCAAGCAGCTCCAAAAAGGCATCCAAGAGCTCTCCGAAGAAGGCACGGTCCAGCTCTTCAGGGAGCCCGGTCGCGAGAAGGACCCGATATGTGGCGTCGTGGGTCGGCTGCAGTTCGACGTGCTGATGTTCCGGCTCGAGCACGAGTACGGCGCAAGGGTGACCTTCGACCTTCTCCCCCACCAGCACGCGCGCTGGGTGACCGGCGCTGCCGACTGCGCAGAGCTCAAGGCCAGGCGCATCCCGATGGCCGTCGTCGACCGGGACGACCGTCCGGTCGCCCTGTTTCGGGACGAATGGGAGGTCGGCCGGGCGGAGCGGGACAACGAAAATTGGACCTTCCACGAGACCGCCCGGATTGTGGCGGCCGCATGAATACGGGGGTGAAGCAGACGTCCAAAACCGGCATACTGAAGGCTAGGGGGAACGAGCGAATGATGAACAGAGCTACCGGAGCCAGCCTTGTCTTAGCAGCGTGCATGGCGCTGCCAGCGGTCTCTCGGGCCGACGCAGCGACCTTTGTCGTCAAGGCGGACGGCAAGAGCAAAGCGACGTTCGTCTCGGACGCCCCTCTCGAGACGATGGTCGGCAAGAGCGCGAAGGTCAGCGGTAGCCTCAGCGTCGACCCCGCGGACATCCGTCAGACGACGGGCTCGTTCAAGGCGCCCGTGATGTCGCTGCGCACCGACAACGATTTGCGCGATGAGCACCTCCAGGGCGACGGCTGGCTCGATGCGGAGAAGTACCCGAACATTCATTTTGAGATCACGGAAGTCATCCTCGGCAAGCGAGACTCGCCCGAGCTCAAGTCAGGCAAAAATCGCAAGGTGCGGGTCAAGGGCAAGTTCACCGCGCACGGCGTGAGCAAGCCCGTGGTCGCCGAGGGGACGGTGAGCTGGTCCGGAAAGCAGCTTCGAGTCAAGGCCGACTTCACGGTGGCGCTCGAAGATCACGACATCTCGGTTCCGTCGATCGTTCGCTTGAAAGTCGCCAACATCATCGCCGTCTCCGTCGACCTGCGCGCCGTCGCCCAATAGCGCGGCTACGCAAGGCCGGTTCGCTCGAGCAGGGGATCGAGCTCGGGGCCCCGGCCCATGAAATCTTCGTAGAGCTTTTCCGCCTCTTCGCTGTTGCCCTTCGAGAGGATCGCCTCGCGGAACGCGCGCCCCACCTCGGGATTGGTGATGCCCTCCCGCTTGAAGCGCGTGAACGCGTCCGCGTCGAGCACCTCGGCCCATTTGTAGCTGTAGTAGCCGGACGCGTAGCCGGTGGGGTGGGCGAACACGTGTCCAAAGCCTGCCAGCATCGCGTAGTCGTCGGGGAGCGTCGTCGCCGAATGCGCCTCGATGATCGCCCTCGCGTAGGCCATGACCTCACCATCGCGAGTCGGCTCGTAGTCCCGATGAAGAGCGAGATCGACCGCCGAAAAGCCGAGCTGCCGCATCTGTGCGTTGGCCGCGCGGTAGGTCCTCGCGCGAATCATCTTTTCGTAGAGCGCGTCCGGGATCCGTTCGCCGGTCTCGTAGTGCGCAGCAAAGAGATCGAGGCCGCTCCGCTCCCAGCACCAGTTCTCCATGATCTGCGAGGGCAGCTCCACGAAGTCCCAAGCGACGTTGGTGCCGGCGAGGCTCCGCACGCTCACTCGGCTCAGGCAGTGGTGGAGCAGGTGACCGAACTCGTGGAAGAGGGTCTCGACCTCGCGATGGGTGAGGAGCGCCGGCTTTTCGCCCACCGGAGGATTGACGTTGGCGCAAAACAGCCCGAGCTGCGCCACCGGCTGCCCCTCACGATACGCAGCGCTGATGAGCGAGTTCATCCATGCGCCGCCGCGCTTGTTCTCACGCGGAAAGAGGTCGACGTAGAAGGCGGCGATCATCGTGCCGTCTCGATCGTGGATGGCGAAGGATTTCACGTCTGGGTCCCAGACCTTCGCCTCTCGCTCGACGATCTCGATTTCATAGAGCGCCTGCGCAGTAGCAAAGAGGCCGTCGAGCACGCGGTCGAGTGGAAAATACGGCCGCAGCTCCTCCTCGTTGAAGTCGTACTTCGCCTGCCGCTGCTTCTCGGAGTAGTAGGCGATGTCCCAGGGCTCGAGCGCACGGGTAGCGCCGCCTTCGAGCTCTTTGCGAAACGCCTCGAGCGCTCGATTCTCACGCCGGAAGGCCTCCTCGGTGCGTTGGCGCAGATCGTCGATGAACGCTTTGGCTTTTGCGCCCGCTTTCGCCATGCGGTCTTCGGTCACCAGGTCTGAAAAGTCGGCGTATCCGAGGAGCTCGGCCTTGGCGCGACGGAGCTCGAGGACGCGTGCGATGACTTCGCGGTTGTCGCGTTCGCCGGAGACGGCGCGCGTGTTGTAGGCGCGCCACACTTGCTCGCGAATGCTCGCGTCGTCCAAGTAGGTGAGTACCGGGATCATGCTCGGCGCGTGGAGGGTGAAGCGCCAGCCCCCCAGGCCCTTCGAGCGCGCGTTTTGTGCCGCTGCTTGCTTCGCGCTCTCGGGCAAGCCCGCGAGCTTGCTTTCGTCGCTGATCAAAAGCTCGAAGGCGTTGGTTTCGTCCAATACGTTTTGGGAAAACTTCGTCGTGAGCTTAGTGAGCTCGATTTCGATCTCTCGGAGCTTTGCTTTGTCTTCCGGGCCGAGCTCGGCGCCGTGCCTCCGGAAGTCGTCGAGCGTCTTTTTCAAGAAGCGCTTTTCGGTCGCCGGGAGCGCCGCTGCTTCCTCGGTTTGCGCAAATGCGACGATGGCTTGATAGAGCCCGTCGTTCATTGCGAGCTCCGACCAGAACGCACTGACCTTTGGATGGGTCGCGTTGTAAGCCGTGCGCAGCTCCTCGCTGCTTGCCACGCTTTCGAGGTGGCCGACGACCGTCGACGCCCGCTCGAGCATCTCGGTGGCTTGCTCGACGGCGAGGAGCGTGTTGGCATAGCTGCGAGGCGCGTCGTTGGTCACGATCTCGTCGACCGCGGACCGTGCCTTCGTCAGCAGCTCGTCGATAGCCGGCTCGACGTGCGCGGCCTCGATCTGATCGAACGGGATCTCGAATCCGACGTGGATGAGCGGGTTGGGCATCGGGAAAGCCTAGCAGCGGGACCGGGTTTGCGCGGCTGTCTACCAAATGGTAGGGAACCGGGTCGGGCGGCAGGCAGACCACCGCACCGTCCAGCCGGGAGAATCGATATGGCGGTACCTACGCGTTACATCCTCCATCAGGGGCCGATGCTCGGCGCTCTGGCTCGCGCGGCCTTCGTCGCCGCAAAGAGCGCGTCCGGGCAGCCCAACAAAGCGCCGGCCGCGGTCCCGGGCCCGATCGTCTCTGCCCGAGTTCCGCCGCGCCCCGCCGATTTGGTGCGCGACTACATCCGGCACGTCGGCGGCGATCCCGCCTGGTACCGGGGCCAGGTCCCTGCCCATCTGTTCCCCCAATGGGTCTTCCCTCTGCAGGCGCGCGGCATCGAGGGGCTCCAGTACCCGATCCAGCGGGTGCTCAACGGCGGAAGCCGGCTGCAGATGAACGCGCCCCTTCCGCTCGGTCAAGCCTACGAGCTCAAGGTGCAGCTCCTCGGCATCGACGACAACGGACGCCGCGCCGTCATCCATCAGCGCGCGACGACGTCGACCTCGGCTCACCCCGAGGCGATCGTCTGCGACGTGTACGGCATCGTCCCGCTCGGTGGCGGCGACAAGTCCGCCAAGCGCAAAGATGAGCGCCCCCGCGTTCCCGTCATGGCGAAAGAGCTCGACCGCTGGAAGCTCGGCACGCACGTGGGCCTCGACTTCGCCAAGCTCACCGGCGACTTCAATCCCATCCACTGGATTCCGCCGGCCGCGCGCGCCAACGGCTTTCGCAACATCATCAATCACGGGTTCTCGACGATGGCGCGCGCGATCGAAGGCCTGAATCGCTCGCTCTTTTCCGGAGACGTGCGACGGCTCGAATCGTTCGACGTGAAGTTCACCAAGCCGCTGGTGCTGCCCGCGAAGGTCGGTCTCTACATCGAAGACGACAGTGTGTATGTGGGGGACGCGCCCGGCGGCCCCGCCTATCTAGTTGGAACCTATTCAGTGAGGAGCTGAGCCCAAATGACGGATTTCCTGCTCGAGAACGAGAACGCGCGAAAACTGGTCAAGACCCTTGGCCTCCCTATCCCCGTGCCGGAAAAGCTCGCGCGGGCCAAAGGGCCCTACGAAGAGCGACCGCTCGACGACAAGAAGGTGCTCGTCTGTGGGGTCGGCGAGCTGCAGAGCGTCCTGGCCCAGAGCCTCACGAAAGCAGGCGCATACCCCTTGGTGATCGGCACCCACGAGTCCGCCCTCGAGCCCTTCGTCGGGCCGGGAGAGGCCTGGGCGCGGGCGCCGGAGCTCGTGGCGCCGGGCGAGGCCCCAGATGGCGCGCGCGTCGATGCCATCGTGTTCGATGGCACGGGCCTCGAAACGCCCGAGGACCTGCACCAGCTCTACGCGTTCATCCATCCGTGGATTCGCCGGCTCAACCGATCGGGCCGCGTGGTGGTGATCGGCCGCCCCGCCGCCGATGCGAAAAAGCCGACGCATGCCGCGACGCGTGCCGGCCTCGAGGGCTTTACGCGAAGCCTTGCGAAAGAAATCGGCGGCAACGGCTCCATCGCCAACAGCGTGTTCGTGCAGAAGGGCGCGGAGGCGCGACTCGATGCGGTGCTTCGATTTCTGCTGTCCCCGCGCTCGGCGTTCATCAGCTGCCAGCCGTTCCACGTCACCAACCTCGCCCAGGGCGACCAGGCGCCCGACACCCACGTGCTCGGCGGCAAGGTCGCACTCGTCACCGGCGCGGCGCGGGGCATCGGCGAAGCCACGGCCGAGCTGCTCGCAGCGGAGGGTGCGCACGTGGTCTGTCTCGACCGGCCGGCCGATGACGCGCCGTGCAGCCAGGTGGCGCAGCGCATCGGCGGCTCCACGCTTCTGGTCGACATTACCGACCCAGATGCGCCGGACCGAATCGCGGCCGAGCTCAAAGAGCGCTTTGGCGGCGTCGACGTCGTCGTACACAACGCGGGCGTGACCCGCGACAAGACCCTCGGGCGCATGCAGCCCGACGCCTGGGACATGGCGGTCGACATCAACCTCGGCGCCGTCATCCGCATCACCGATCGGCTCCTCCGCGACGACGTCCTGCGTCCGGGCGGACGGATCATCTGCCTTTCTTCGGTTTCAGGGATCGCCGGAAACCGGGGCCAAACGAACTATTCGGCCGGCAAAGCGGGCATCGTCGGCTTCGTCAAAGCCCTGGCCGCCAAGGTCGGGAAAAAGGGCGTCACGGTCAACGCGATCGCGCCGGGCTTCATCGAGACCCGGCTCACCAACGCAATGCCGGTGGCGATCCGCGAGGTCGCGCGCCGCATGTCCGCGGTCGGGCAGGGAGGTACACCCGAAGACGTGGGTCAAGCGATCACTTTTCTAGCAACCCCTGGCGCCGTAGGCTTGAGCGGTGAGACCGTTCGTGTCTGTGGCGGCGCACTCGTAGGAGCATGAGCATGGCCAAGAAGAAAAATGGTTGGGGCAAGAAGCAGCGCGCGGTCATCGTGGGCGGCGTCCGGACCCCGTTCGTCAAAGCGTTTGGAAAGTATCTGAAGCTCGACAGCATCGACCTGGGAGACATCGCGGTCCGGTCGCTGCTCGAGCGGACCGACATTTCCCACCAAGAGATCGACAGCATCGTTTGGGGGGGCGTCATTTTGCCCTCGCATGCGCCGAACATCGCACGCGAAATCGCGCTCGACCTGCGCCTGCCTGCGAGCGTCGAAGGCATGACCTGCACGCGCGCCTGCGCGTCAGGGCTTCAGGCGGTCACGCTCGCCGCCGCGGCGATCGAGCGCGGCGAGGCCGACGTGGTGATCGCAGGCGGCTCCGACTCCACCAGCAATGCACCCCTGAACCTGCCGCAAAAGGCGGTTCACGCGCTGGCGCCGCTCGCCTTTGGCAAGGCGGCCACGCCCGGGGACTACCTCGGGGTCTTGGCGCAGATGATGCCGATCACCGACATCCTTCCCAAAATGCCGAAAATCGCGGAGCGAACGACCGGCGAGGTGATGGGCGAGTCCGCCGAATCGATGGCGCAGCGCAACGAGATCTCGCGCGAGGCGCAGGATCAGTTCGCGGCGCGTTCACATCACCGCGCTGCTGAAGCGATTGCCTCGGGGCGCTTCGACTCCGAGGTCACCGCCGTCGAAACGCCGGAGGGCTGGGTGCACGCCGACAACATCGTGCGCGGCGACACCAGCGTCGAGAAGCTCGCAAAGCTCCGCCCGGTGTTTGCAAAGGACGGCACCGTGACGGCGGGCAATGCATCTCCGCTGACCGATGGCGCGGCCGCCGTCTTGCTGATGAGTGAGGAAAAGGCCCGTGCGCTCGGGTACAAGCCGCTCGCGGCGTTCCGCAGCTGGTCCTACGTGGCGGTCGACCCGGCCGATCAGCTCCTCATCGGCCCCGCGATCGCGATGCCCAAGGCGCTCGACGGGGCAAAAATGGCGCTCAAGGACATCGACCTCGTCGACATGCACGAAGCGTTCGCGGCTCAGGTGCTCTCGGTCACCAAGGCCCTTGCGAGCAAGGGCTTCGCCGAGGTGCGGCTGGGCAAGAACAAGGCCGTCGGCGAGGTGGACGAAGACAACTTCAACATCTACGGCGGCTCGCTTTCGATCGGCCATCCCTTTGGCGCCACCGGCGCGCGCATGGTGACGACCGTGGCGAACGAGCTGGCGAACAGTGGGAGGGAGACCGCGCTCCTCGGGATCTGCGCGGCAGGCGGCCTCGGGGCTGCGGCCGTCCTCGAAGCGGTCCGCTGACCGTGCCCGCGTGGGCGGCGGTCGCAGTGGCGCTGCTGCTCGCCTGCGCTGGCTGTACGAAAAAGGAGCTACGGGGCCCAGGACGCATCGTCACGTTGAAGTCCGAGGTTGCCGGCCTGTCCGGGCTGACGCTCGATGAGCACGGTGCGTTTTGGGCGGCAGGCGAAGACGGAGATTCGGTGCTCCGGATCGACCCCCAGACCTTCGGGGTCACGCGCTACCCGGTCGTCGGTACGCCGCCCGGCGCCGATCTCGA
This sequence comes from Deltaproteobacteria bacterium, assembly GCA_004283055.1. Taxonomy (GTDB): domain Bacteria; phylum Myxococcota_A; class Polyangia; order Polyangiales; family Houyiibacteriaceae; genus SG8-38. The sequence continues at coordinate 4,856 of SHLP01000051.1, read as the reverse complement.
GGCGATGGCCTGGGTCGACGAGACACGTTTTTTGCTCGGGACCGAAACGCAGGAGAAGGGGCGCCTCAGCGACAGCATCCTCGACGGCCGTCTCGACGGCGGCCGCTTCGTCGTCGTTCCGGTCGGCAACCTCGACTACGCCCGCTGGCAGCTCACGGCTCCAGATAACCGTGGCATCGAGGGGATTTGTCACGTAGATGGCCTCTTCGTGGTGGCGACCGAGCTCGTGGAACAGCAGCGCAAGGGCCGCTGGGCGCCGGTCGGGGTGTTCGACCCGAAGACGCAGTCCTGGGCCGCGCACCGGGTCCGGCTGAGCAGCGAGACCGGAAAGCTTGCCGCCCTGAGCTGCAGGCTCGTCGGCGAATCGATCGTCGCGCTCGCCGTGGAGCGGCACTACGGCGTCTCGCGCCTGCTTCGTTTTCAGATCCCCCGCGGCCCCGAAGGGCAGTGGATCGAGCCCGCGCTCGCTGCCGACCTGTCCAAGCTCGTCTCGCCGCTGCCGAACTTCGAGGGGCTGGTCTGGATGGACGACGGTTCGGCAGTGGTCGTCACCGACAACCAGCACCGCACCGCCAGCGGCGAGCCGAGCCGCCTTTACGTGATTCCCTCGAGCGCGATTCGATGAAGCCAGCCACCCTTGCCTGCGTGGTGGCGCTGCTGGTCGCCGGGATCGCTCGAGCCGAACCGGAGGCCCTCAGCGCCGAAGTCACCGCGCACGTTCGAGAGATCCACGCGCGCAGCCCGGAGCGGCGCGACGATGCGTTTTCCAAGATGGGCGGCTCCAGCGCCGCCAGCAGAGCCTTCCTGCACTGCTTCGCGACCTCGTACGTCGACCTTGGCGAGCATCAGGACCTCGCCGAGACCGTCGCGTACTTCGCGGCCGGCCGCCGCAATTCGTTCAACCGCGAGAGTGAAGCCGCCGGCGTGAGCTGGAACCTCCGCTACGTCCTCGGGGGCCGCCCGGCCAATTTTCGAAACGAGCTCGCGCGGACCCAGGCACGCTGGGCGCTAATTCTGTTCGGGGGAAACGACGCGCAAAACGAAAACGAGCGGGTCTACGTGAAGCGCCTGGTGTACCTGGTCGAAGAGATCACCGAGATGGGCGTGGTCCCGATCCTCGGCGCCGCGCTGCCAAGACGAAACGCCTACAAGGACCGCTGGATTCGCCGCTTCAACGCGATCACCGAAGCGGTCGCCACGCACTGGTCACTTCCCTACATCGACTACCACGGCGCCCTGAGCGCGCTCCCGCGCAAAGGCTTGGCGCGAGACGGGGTGCACCCGAACGTTTTGGGGCAGGGCGGGCTGAAGGCGGCGTGCCGGTTCACGGACAGGGGGCTGCGGTACGGGAACAATCTGCGGAACTTGTTGACGCTGGAGATGTTGGACGCGCTGAGGGACGCGGTTGAGGAGGGGGGGGGCAGTGGCAGGGACAGTGACAGCTACAGTGACAGGGACAGTGACAGCTACAGTGACAGCTACAGTGACAGGGACAGTGACAGCTACAGGGACAGTGGCAGTTTCGGGGACGCTGGCGCTGGCACTGACGCTGGCGCTGGCACTGGCACTGGCGCTGACACTGACGCTGGCACTGGCACTGACACTGACGCTGGCACTGACACTGGCACTGACACTGACGCTGGCACTGCCACTGTCCCTGCCACTGTCCCCGGTCCGGTGGCCTTCTCTGCTCTCGTCGCCAAATTCTCTCTTCCCCTTGCCGAGGCCCTTCCCAGGAACTGTGGCTCGCTGAAGGCTGGCTCTCGGGTTTATCGGCGGCGGGTGGAGATTGGGGAGCGGGTTCGGCTGCGTGTTTCGGCGTTTGACCTCGACGGGTACAGGCACCGGGTGCTTTGGGTTCGGGTGGATGAGAGCGGGGAGCGCTGTGTTCGGCGGCGCACTCAGACCCTTGAGGTGGATGCGCGGCCCGGAATGTGGGATTTGATGGTTGAAGTCCCCGAACGTGCCGCGCGAGAGGGGCGGATGCTGATCCTCATGACCGGCAACCCACGCTCGAGATGACCGACGCCGAACAGCTACGCATTCACGAGATCTACGAATCGATTCAAGGTGAATCGACCTTCGCCGGGCTTCCGTGCACCTTCGTCCGGCTTTCTCGCTGCAACCTGCGCTGCCGCTGGTGCGACACCCCGCAGGCCTTCGAGGGTGGGACCGAAATGCCGCGCGCGCAGGTCTTGGCGAAGGCCCTTTCGTTTGGCACTCCGCTCGTCGAGCTCACCGGCGGCGAGCCGCTCCTGCAGCCGGGCGCGATTCCACTGCTCGAAGAGCTCTGCGATGCGGGGCGCACCGTGCTGCTCGAGACCAGCGGCGAGCGCGACATCTCCAAGGTCGACCCCCGCGTCCATCGCATCATGGACCTCAAAGCACCTGGGAGCGGCGAGTCGCGGCGCAACCGATGGGAGAACATCGCCGAGCTGAGCAAGCGCGACGAGGTGAAGTTCGTCCTCGCAGACCGCCCCGACTACGACTGGACCAAGACCGTCCTCGCCGAGCATCGCCTCCCCGATCGGGTTCACGCCGTTTTGCTGAGCTGTGTGTGGGGAGAGCTCGACCCGAAGGACCTGGTGCGCTGGGTCCTCGAGGACCAGCTTCCGGTTCGCGTGCAGATGCAGATGCACAAGGTGATTTGGGACGCGGACGCCCAGGGAGTGTAGACCATGGCATTGGACCCGGAATTCGTTGCGGACTGCCCTTACGGCCCAGGCGCGATCTGCATCGACGAGCTCGTCGAAGTCGACAAGGAGGCGGGGATCGTGCGGGCGCGAATGACGACGCGCCCCGACCTCCCGCTGACGCGCGACCAGAGGGCACACCCGCTGCGCCACCCGCGTCACGTGAGCGGCGGCCTGATGGTTCACCTGACCGGGATTCTGGGCTTCATGCACACGTATTATTGCCTCGGGCTCCGACACGCCGACGGCTGGATTGGCTACGGCGGCCGAATCTACGATGCCCGATTTGCCGCGCTCGCGAAGATGGGGCCCCCGCTCGACATGGAGCTTCGCGCCACGAAAATCCGTAAGCGCGAAACGCAGGTGTTCGGCCGCTACCAGTTTCGCTTCACCCAGGAGGGCATCTTGATTTACCAAGGTGACCAAGCGGCGATGTGGATGAGGGTGTCGCCCTCATGACCGCCAAGTCGCACACCTTCACGATCGAAACGCGGGGGAGGGGCACGCGCGAAATCACGCCGCAGGTTCAAGAGGCGGTCGCCGCGTCTGGGATTTCCGAGGGCCTCTGCACCGTCTTCGTGCACCACACCAGCGCGTCGCTGATCATCAACGAAAACGCCGACCCCGACGTGCAGCGCGACCTCGACGCCTTCCTTTCGAGGCTCGTCCCGGACGGCGATTCGCTTTACGTCCACACCATGGAAGGCCCCGACGACATGCCGGCACACGTCAAAACGGCCATCACCCAGACTTCACTGGGCATCCCCGTCAGCGCAGGCCGCTGCGCCCTCGGCACCTGGCAGGGCGTTTTCCTCTGGGAACATCGCCGCCGGGGGCATCGGCGACGGGTCACCGTGACGGTCGTCGGTTAGACGCCGCCCGGGACACCATCGCTTCCTGTCGGCTCGCTCAGGCGCGGGCTTGGGGCTGGGCGCTGCCTTCGTCGTACATCGCTTCGATGTCTTCGGCGAAGTGGTCGTTCACCTTGGCGCGCTTCACTTTCAAGGTCGGGGTGAGCTCGCCGTCTTCGACGGTGAAGTTGCGCTTCAAGATCGTGAACTTCTTGATCTGCTCCACGCGCGCGAACTCTTTGTTCATCTCGTCGATGTGCGCTTGGATGCTGTCCTTGAGCTTCGCGCTCTGGTGAAGCGCGCCGGCATTTTCGCCATTGGCGGCGGCCCAGGCCGGACCTGCCTCCGCGTCGATGGTGACGAGCGCGCTCAGGTACTTGCGCCGGTCGCCGATGACGACGGCTTCGTCGATGAGCGGGTGGTTCTTGATGCCCGCCTCGAGATTCTTCGGCGTGATGTTCTTGCCGCCTGCGGTGATGATGATGTCCTTTTTGCGGCCGGTGATGTTCAAAAAGCCGTCGGGATCGAAGGCGCCCAGGTCGCCCGAGTGCAGCCAGCCGTCCGAGAGCGTGGAGTCGGTGGCTTCCTTGTCTTTGTAGTAACCCAAAAAGACGTTCGGCCCCTTCACCATGATTTCGTCGTCTTCGGCGATCTTGACCTCGACGCCCGGAAGCGCTGGGCCGACGCTGCCGAAACGATAGCGGCTCGGGGTGTTGAAGCTGGTCGGGCCGCTGTCCTCGGACTGGCCGTAGACCTCGAGGACGACGAGGTTCAGGCTCGCGAAGAACTGCAGCACCTCGCGCGCAATCGGCGCGGCGCCGGTGACGCAGACCCGCGCGTTACCCATGCCAATGGCGGGCAGGAGCTTCGAGTAGATGAGCTTGTTGGCGAGCTGATACTGGAGGCCCTTGTTGCCGTCGGGGGTCTCGTTCGCCTCCCAGCCGACCTTCATCGCCCACTTCACCAGCTTGGCCTTCACGCCGGTCGCTTCCTTGAGCTTGGCCGAGATGCCCGCGTGGAACTTCTCCCAGATGCGCGGCACGCCGAAGAAGATGGTGGGCTGGACCTCTTTGAGGTTCTCGGGCACCGCTTCGATCGACTCGGCGAAGTACACGCGGGCCCCCGTGGTGATCGGGATGTGGAGCGTGAACATCTGCTCGGCGATGTGCGAGAGCGGCAGATAGGAAAGCGAGCAATCGCTCGCGTTGATCGTCGTGATGCTGATGGCGACGTTCGAGGTCCACGCGAGGTTCTCGTTGCTCAGCATCACGCCCTTGGGCGGGCCGGTGGTGCCGCTCGTGTAGATCAAGGT
>SHLP01000050.1 GCA_004283055.1 Deltaproteobacteria bacterium | reverse complement strand
CTCAAGGCCGCACAGAGCGCGCTCAAAAAGGCGCAGCTCGATTTGACCCGCACCACCCTTCGCGCGCCCTTCAACGCGATGGTGGTCAGCGAGAGCGTAGACACCGGCCAGCTTCTCAGCCCTCAGACGACGGTCGCGCGACTGGTTGGCACCGACGAGTACCACGTGCAGGTGTCCGTACCCGTCGCCGCCCTGCGAACCGTCCGAGCCCGCACCAACGACGCCCCGGGATCCGAAACGAAAATCAGTCAGCGCGTCGGCCAAGAGACGATCGAGCGTCGCGGCGAAGTGATCCGGCAACTACCCGACCTCGATCCCGGCGGCGCGATGGCGCGCATCCTGGTCCGCATCGAAAACCCGCTCGGCCAAGCCGGCGACCTCCCCTTGCTCCTAGGCTCGTTCGTCGACGTGGAGGTCGGCGCGCAGCCCATCGACGACGCCATCCGCGTGCCCCGCGTCGCGCTCCGCAACGGCCGGAATGTCTTCGTCATGAACGACCTGGACCAGCTCGAGATTCGGGAGGTCCAAATCGCCTGGAGCGAGCCCGACGCCGTGCTCGTCACGGGCGGCCTGCAGGCCAACGAGCGCGTCGTCATCAGCCGCATCCCCACGCCCGTGCCCAACATGCTCCTACGAACCCTCACCGGAAAGCCTGAGGCCGCACCCAGCGACCCCAGCGAGCCCGCCGCGCAAGCCACCCCATGACCGGCCCAAGTCAGTTCGACCCGGACAAAGAGCGCGGCGTCATCGCCTGGGCGGCGAAGAACTCCGTCGCGGCCAATGTCTTGATGCTCATCCTGATCGTCGGCGGCATCGTCACCTTGGCCTCGGGCATCAAGCAGGAGGTGTTCCCGGAGGTCGAGCTCGACGTCGTCTCGATCAGCGTCATCTATCCCGGCGCCAGCCCTGCGGAAGTCGAGCAAGCCGTCGTGCTTGCGGTCGAAGAGGCGGTTCGCGGCATCGACGGCGTGAAAAAAGTCACCTCCTCGGCGATGGAAGGGCAGGCCAGCACCTTGGTCGAGCTCTTGCTCAACACCGATAAGGACCGCGCGCTCAACGACGTGAAAAGCGCCATCGATCGCATCACCTCCTTCCCCAAGGACGTCGAGCGCCCGACCGTCAGCCTTCTGTCGAACCGTCAGCAGGTCATCTCGATCGTCCTCTATGGCGACGTCGATGAGGCCACCCTGCGATCGGTCGCAGAGAACAGCCGTCGAGCCATGCTCCAGGACTCGCGCATCACCTACGTCGAGCTTTCCGGGATTCGCCCCCTCGAGATCAGCATCGAGGTCCCGCAGGCCGAGCTCCGAAGGCACGGACTGACCCTCGACGAGGTCGCGGCGCGTGTCCAGGCCGCCTCGGTCGAGCTGCCGGGCGGTGGCGTAAAGACGACCGGCGGCGAGGTGCTGCTTCGCACGACCGAACGGCGGGACCGGGGCAACGAATTCGGCAACATCGTGCTCCTCAGCCAGCCCGATGGCTCGCAGGTGCGCGTTCGCGACGTGGCGACCGTGCGGGACGGCTTTCGGGAAGTCGACAAAGAAGCCACCTACAACGGCAAGCCGGCCGTGATGATCAACGTCTTTCGCGTCGGCTCCGAAACCCCACTGACCGTCTCGGCCGCCGCAAAGGAGTACGTCGCCCAGCTCGAGGAGACCCTGCCCGACGGCCTCTATGCGGCGAGCTGGTTCGATACCGCCGAGATGTACGAGGGGCGGCTTTCGCTGCTGATGCGCAACGCCCGCATCGGCCTGCTCCTCGTCCTTTTGACGCTTGGCCTTTTTCTCGAAGCGCGCTTGGCGTTCTGGGTGACGCTCGGCATTCCGATTTCGTTTGCCGGCTCCCTGCTGTTTTTCCCGGTAACCGACGTTTCGATCAACATGATCTCGCTCTTCGCGTTCATCATCACACTCGGCATGGTCGTGGACGACGCCATCGTGGTGGGCGAGTCGATCTACAAGCAGCGGATGGACGGCAAGGGGCGCCTGGAAGCGGCTATCCTCGGCGCCAAAGAGGTCGCCACGCCGGTCGTCTTCGCGATTCTCACGAGCTGCGTCGCCTTCGCACCGATGCTGATGGTTCCGGGGCCGATGGGAAAGTTCTTCCGAGTCGTGCCCATCGTCGTCATTGCGGTCTTGATGATCTCTCTCGTCGAGTCACTCCTCATTTTGCCGGCCCATCTCTCGCACCCGATGCCCTGGTGGCTCCGCGTGCTGCTCTCACCCTACCTCTGGTTCATGCGCCTGGTCGCGAAGATCGACATGCCGCATCGCCTCCAGAACCACATCCAACACACCTACATCCCGATCCTCGGCAAGGCCTTACGCTGGCGCTACTTCACCATCGCAACCGGCGTGGCGCTCTTGGTCGGCACGCTCGGATACGTGGCCGGTCGAATCCCGTTCACGTTTCTGCCGAAGGTCGAGGGCGACCTGATCACCGCGCACCTCAAGATGCCGGTCGGCACCCCCTTTGCGGAGACCGAGCGAATCGCCGACGGCATCGCCGCGGTTGCTCAGTCGATCGTCGAGGACGAAGACGCGCAGAGCGATGGCCCGACGATGTCCCGCGGTCTGTACGAAGAGGTCGGCGCGATGAGCGCGCTCGAAGCGAGTCCCGAGGCCGCCCTGTCGAGCGAGGGGAGCCACTACGCCACGGTGATGATGTATCTCATCGACGCGGGCGAACGCGCCTTGACCACGCAGCAGTTCGTCCAGCGCTGGCGCGACGAGATCGGCGAGATCCCAGGCGCGGATTCGCTCACCTTCTCGTTTGAAGTCGGCGTCGAGCCGGGCAAGCCGATCGAGGTGCAGCTGATCCACGACGACGTGCCCACCCTCGAGGCGGCCGCCGAGCGCCTGGCGAACGAGATTTCGGCCTACAGCGGCCTTCGCGACATCGATAGCGGCGTCACCAAAGGCAAAGACCAGCTCGACTTCCGGCTCACCGACGCCGCCCTGGCCCAGGGCATGACCGAGTTCGAGCTCGCCCGGCAGGTGCGCGCGGCGTTCTTCGGCGCCGAGGCCGTCCGGCAGCAGCGCGGTCGCGACGAGGTTCGTGTCTACGTGCGCTTACCGCTCGAAGAGAGGCAATCGCTTTACAACGTCGAAGAGCTGATCGTTCGCACGCCCATGGGTGGGGAGATGCCGCTGTCCCAGGCCGCCGTCGTCAACCGAGGCCAGGCGTACACCATCATCAAGCGGACCGACGGACGGCGAAACATCAGCGTCACCGCCGACGTGGCAGACGAAGACGCCAACGCCAACGACATCAACGCGCAAATCATTCAACGCGAGCTCCCGCAGCTGCTCGCCGACATCCCCGGGCTCTCGTACAGCCTCGGCGGCGAGCAGGAGCGGCAGGCGGAAACCATGGGCGCCCTCGGCCTCGGCTTCATCCTTGCGCTGATCGTGATGTTCTCGATGCTAGCGGTGGCCTTCCGCAGCTATGCACAGCCGATTCTCGTCATGTCGGCGATTCCGTTCGGCATGGTGGGCGCCGTTTGGGGCCACGTCGTGATGGGATTCTCGCTCAGCCTGATGAGCATGATGGGTCTGGTCGCGCTCTCGGGCGTCGTCGTCAACGACTCGCTGATTCTCATTGTCTCCATCAATCGCTTTCGGGAGCAGGGCATGACCACGTGGGAAGCCGTCGTCGCCGGCTCCGCGCGGCGCTTCCGTCCGATTTTGCTGACGTCGCTCACCACCTTCTTCGGCCTGGCGCCGATGATTCTCGAGACCTCGGTGCAGGCGCGTTTCTTGGTCCCGATGGCCGTGTCGCTCGGCTACGGTGTCTTGGCGGCCACGCTGATCATGCTGCTCATCGTGCCCTGCGCCTACATCATTCTCGAAGATGCGCGACGCGTCGGCAGCAACTTCGGCGCACGGCTGCGAGGCCAGCCGACGATGCCACCGCCCGAGCCGGTCGCCCCGTCCGACGCGGACGTCGAGCTGCTGACTGCTGAATGATCGCGCGTCCGGCTAGGACGCCGCGGAGAAGGTCCAGGTGCCCGTCGGCGCCTGGTTGCGGTTCAGCTCGACCGGCTTTCGCATGAGACCCATCGCCGCGACCGTGGAGTGCATCCCTGCCCAACGGGCGAGGCTGCGGTACGCGACGAGCTGGGAGCCCCCAGGATTGCGCTTGGCGTGGTCCTTGGCGACTTCGAACACTTCGAGGTAGCGCTGCACGCAGGCGTCGGGGTCCGAGCGGTCCTTGGCGTTGCGCGTGGCCTGCTCGGACATCTGGCCGCGAAGCGGCGCCTTGCTGAGCAGGAGCTCCGCGTATCCGCCGAACTGGCGGTCGGCGTCTTCGCCCTTGGGATCGATCAAGAAGCCGTCTTCGCCGTCGGTCACCTGACCGGCGACGCCCATGCCGTCGTCCATTGCGACGACCGGAAGACCGCACCAGAGCGCCTCGCTGATGACCTGCCCATAGGTTTCCGACAGGGAGGTGTACACGAAGAGGTCGGCGTGACGGAACCAGGCCGGCATCTGCTGAAGCGACTGCTCGCCCATGAAGTACGTGCGGTGGTCGATACCGAGCTCCTTGGCGAGAGCCTTGAGGTCCTCGCTCTCGGGGCCGTCACCCACGAGCGTGAGCGTGGCGCCTTCGATGCGGGGGTAGACGTACTGCGCAAAGATGCGAAGCAGGCGGTCGACTTCTTTCTCTCGCGCATGGCGGCACACCACGAGAAGCCGCGCGCCCTGCTTGGTCTCAGGTGCGAAGGGATCGTCCTGGCCGGTCTGGTCGAAGATGCGCTTTTCGATCGCGCGCGGAATCACGTGGATCGGAACCTCGACCCCACGCTCCTGCCAGTACCTCTTGAGACCGGGGCTGAGGCAAACGAGCGCGTCGCCGGCGTTGTATGCATCGGTCGTGTTCGACTCGACCCAGGGCATGACCCGCTCTTCGAAGAGCCGATTGACCGAGGGCACCTGGTGCAGCGCGTCTGGGAGGACGACGTTGTACACGCTCGGCATGTGGACGGTGTTCACGCAAACGAGCGGCACACCGTGCTGCTGACGAAGCCAGCCGCCGGCGTAGAGCAAGCCGCTCGGGCTCTGGGCGAGCAGCATGTCGAAGTTGGCGTCCTTCAAAGACTCGAGCGAAGAGCGGGAAGGCATCGCCAGGTAGAAACCCGGGTGATTGCGGAGAGGGATGCTTGGCAGCGAGATGTGGCGCGGCGGCAGCTCGCTGGGCTGGGCGTTCGGGTCATCCGGCCCGACAATCGTCACCTCGTGCCCGCGCGCGGACATCTCCCGGTAGAGGAACTGCGAGGCGTAGGACGACCCGTTCGCGTACGGGATCCGTACGTAATCATTGAGAATCGCCAATCGGCGCAGCCATCGTCGCTCATGCGAATACATCCAGGGCCTCCCTGTGTGTCACCAATGAGACTGTCAACCGTGAATCAGATTCACGCCCTGTGAAAAAACGTGTGGCCCCATAACTACAGGCAACCACATGAGCCCGCTCCCACGGCACGATTTGCCGTGATTTTGGGCCCCTACATAGGGTTTTCAGAGACATTCTCCCGCTCCATCCCCCTGCGTTGCGAAAACCGGGCCAAGCATGCAGTCTGCGTCCTCCAAGGGGGAAATTTCTTGTCTCGTCGTCAAGTCAGCCTCCGAGGGTTTCGAGCCGTCACCAAACGCGCCGACGCTCATACGCCTGGGTACGGACCATGATTCGCATCGCATATTTCGTTCACGGCCGCGGCAAGGGCCACGCCATCCGGACGCGGGCCGTCCTGGAGACGCTCGGCGAGCGCGTTGACGTCCAGCTGCTCTGCGGCGGCGAGGCATGGGACATCTTACGGGACCTCCCAGTCGCGGAGCCCGTCCTGCCCTGCATGCCCGGCAAGGGGATGGTCCGTTCGTTTCGTCTGCGGTTCCGCGCCGATCGGCAGCGGTTTCGGAGTTGGCGTCCCGACCTGGTCGTGAGCGACGGTGACGGCCCCTCGGTCAACGCCGCCAAGTCCCTCGGCATCCCCGTCGTGGCGGTCGGGCACGGTCTGATTCTGCATCACGCGCGTCTCCCCGAGGCATTGCCCTGGCGCAGTCACCTGCGCGAAGCGCTCAATGTCGCCAGCTCGTCTTGGCCAGCCTGCCGTCGAGTAGCGGTCCACTTCGCGCCCGTCGAACCGCGCACCGAAGCCACCCTCGTAGCGCGTCCCGATCTTCGCAGTGACGTCAATCCAGAGTTGGCCCGAGAGGACTTCATTCTGGCTTATTTTCGGGATGGCAACGGAGCCAACGCGCTCGAGCTCCTTGCGCGTCGAGGTCACCGCGTGAGGCTGTTTGGTGAGCCGCGCCGCGTGCCCCCCGGAGTTGACCTGGTGCCGCCCGACGTCGGCGCCTTCGCCGAAGCCCTGAGCCGATGCCGGGCCGTCGTCGGTTCGGCCGGCAATCATTTGCCCGCAGAGTGCGCCATGCTCGGCATCCCCATGCTCGCGCTGCATCGTGAACACGACCCCGAGCACGAGTTGAACGGGAGGCTCATCGAAGCCGCCGGCATTGGGGTCGCCGCCGCCGTCGAACACTGCAATCCAGCCGTAGTCCGACGCTTCGAAGCCGAGTTCGACAAGCCGCGCGAAGAGCTCGCCGCCCGCACCCAAGCCATGCCGCCGGCGTCCGAGGTCGTGCCCCGAGCCATCGACGAGCTCTGCCATCGCCGCCCCGTCGTCCGCCCGAGCTGGAACGCACAAACCGCGTGAGGAGAGCGGGCCAAACCCAGCTCTTTGACAGCCCCTACCCCCCAGGCTAAAAGGCCGGACCCGAAGGGCGATGCCCTGAGGTGGATGCGGCGGTAGTTAAGTTGGTTATAACGCCGGCCTGTCACGCCGGAGGCCGCGAGTTCGAGTCTCGTCCGCCGCGCCAAGGATTCCCGGGGGTTACATGGCCCCCGGGTTTCTTCGTTTTGGGACGTGGACCTGAATCCGTCGTGCGGAAAAGCAAAAGCCCCACCGTGAGGTGAGGCTTTGCCGAGCAATGGCCGGTCGTTTTCAGATCGCTGTAGCGATTCGATCCCGCTCCGTATGACGGCGGCTGGCCGTCCCTACTCCCCTGCTTCTTCGCAGGCGACTCCGCAGACGACAGCCGATGCCTGGGGGCAAAGTCCGCACTGGACGATCGAACTGCAGACCACGTCTTGTATGTGCTTGGACTCGCCGGTTTGGGGATGGACCGAGGCATTCCCTGGAAGACCGTTGAGTTCGCCGGCTCCAAAGGAGAGCCCGCACTCCGGATTGTTGAAGAAGAAGTCGAGAAACGCCCCCCCTACATTGGTGCACTCGGCTACCCCACATTGACCTTGAGCACAGCGTTGCGCGGACTGAAGGTCCGTGGCGATAATCGCGTTGCACTGTCCGGCGTTGAGCTCTGCTGACTGACTACCCGTCTCGCCTTCGATGCCTTCTCCGCATCCGAACGACAGCGTAACCATCATCGCAGTCGCGAGGAGCGCGGAGCTTGCTGATATACATTTCTTCATGACGTGCCTCCTTGGAATCTGAATGCAAATTCTCGTTCTGATGATGGGCGTCCTTGGCGCCCTGCTTCCAGATCGCTGAACGTCTCGCGTCTGCGCGCACCTGTATATACGTAATTGTTTACGCGACTCGCGCACGCGCAGACTGCGCCGCGGTCGCCGATAAAGTGTCGCGATGACAAACAACGCTAAAGATTGGACGAGCAAAGAACAAAGATCGGAACGACGTTGGCACATCGTTCGTCCGGCCCACCGCCAACCACGGTCGGATCTTTGCCGCAGCTGACTATCATCGATTCCGAGAGCCGCGAACTATTCTGTAGCAGCGCTGGATCTCTCAGGTCAGTCAGTCCAAGGACATGGGTCAGCAAGCCGCCGCCACCCGCTCACTGCCAGTACTCGTGCTTGACCCAGTCGACTTCCATGACCCATTCACCGCTTATCGGCCCGGGCGCGTACTTGGCGAAGTTGAGGATCGCAAAGAGGGGCTCGGGGTATTGGTCGCCAAGGCCTTCGTTCCGGCCCGATTCGACCCCATCGATCCTGTAGACCAGGTCGCCGTCGGCCCACTCGACCGAGTACTCGTGGTACTCGTCCAGGCTAGCGTTCAGATCGATTTGGTAGGTCCGCCAGTCGCCGTCGTCACAGGCGCCGCGACTCTGAATTGCACGGGCTACGTAGTGGTCGGCGCCGCCGCTGGCGTGGTGCTCGAAGATGTCGATTTCGCCCGAGCCGGTCATCGGCCAGCAGATGTTCTCGTCGTCTTCTTCCACAGGCGGCTCGTTGTTGCGGGAACCGAGCAACCACCATGCCGGGAACATGCCGGCGCTCCCACTGCCCCCGGTCCTGAGTCTGGCGGTCCATTTACCCTTCACGAACTCCTGCTTGTTCTTGGAGGCGATGCGACCCGCCACGAATTGGGTATCCGGATGCTTCGCGCCGTACTTGTCGATGTTGTCGCAGTCGATCGCTTCGTCGAGGCGGATGACCCTCAATTTGAGAGAGCCGTCGCTGACTTCGCGCGTCCCGTACTGGTTGTCGTGGACGTAGCACTGGTCTTCGTTGTTGACCCAGAGGATCTGGTCCTGCCAGTTGCCGGTGTTGAACGTGTCGAAGTCATCGAAGAAGTCGACCTTCCAGCCACTGACCTCGGCTGGCACGTTGGAGCCCCCGGTGGATGCGCACGCCGAAAGAGCGAGTGCCAGAACGAGAGCAGATGAAGTCTTCGTCATTCGTTCGTCCGTTCTCCTCGCGGTTCTCGCGCTACGCCGTCTGGCCGGCCTTCACCGCCACCAGACCGGCGCGCGCCTTGTTGACGGTCTCTTCGTATTCTTTTTCCGGGTCACTGGCTTCGACGATGCCGGCGCCCGCTTGGAGCCACATCTCGTCCTCGTGCGCCACGATGGTGCGAATGGCGATGGCGACGTCCATGTTGCCATCGAAGCCGATGTAGCCAACGGCGCCTCCGTAGACGCCTCGGCGTTCGGGCTCGAGGTCCTCGATGATCTGCATGGCGCGTACCTTCGGGGCGCCGCTCAGCGTGCCCGCGGGGAAGGTGGCGCGGAGGACGTCCAGGGCGTCGCGTCCGGGGGCAAGATCGCCGACGACATTGGAGACGATGTGCATGACGTGGCTGTAGCGCTCGATGATCATGCGGTCGGTGACGCTCACGGTGCCCGCTTGACTGATTCGGCCGACGTCGTTGCGGCCCAGGTCGACCAGCATGACGTGCTCGGCGCGCTCCTTGGGGTCGGCGAGAAGATCGTCGGCGATCTCGTGGTCTTCCTCTTCGCTGCGGCCCCGGTGCCGGGTCCCTGCGATGGGGCGCACGTGGACTTGGCCGTCCTCGAGGCGGACGAGGGTCTCGGGGCTTGCGCCGGCGACCAGGCGGTCGGGCATCCGCAGGAAGTACATGTACGGGCTGGGGTTGATGATCCGCATCGCGCGGTAGACGTCGAAGACGTCGGTGTCGCCAAGCGGGACGCGGAAGCGCTGCGAGAGGACGACTTGGAAGATGTCGCCGGCGCGGATGTGCTCCTTGGCTCGTTCTACCGCGGCGCAGAAGCCGGGACGATCGAACGAGGACGCTGGGAGCTCCAGCTCGCCGCTCGGGCTCGGCGGGTGCAGGCGTCGAGGCAGGATCGGATGGTCTAGCGCTGCAAGGGCGGCCTCGATGCGATCGGTAGCCCGGGCGTAGGCCGCGTGGGGATCGCCGTCGACGCGCGCCGGGACGACGACACGCAGGGTGCCGCGCACGTTGTCGAAGATGAGCACGGTGCCGCCGATGGCGAAGCAGAACTCCCAGTCGTCGTCCCGTTCGAGGGCCTTGCCGACGGTCGGCTCGAAGGTGCGCACCGAGTCGTAGCTCGCGTAGCCCACAGCCCCGCCCCAGAAGCGCGGTAGCCAATCGACCTCGGGCGGCTTCCACTCGGCGAGCGTCTCCCGAAGGCGCTGCCACGGGTCGACGTCGAGCTCTTGCTGCACCTCGCCGTCCTGGACACGCTCGAACTTGTCGGCGACGCCGCGGACGATCACGTCGGGCGCAAAGCCCACGAAGCTGTAGCGGGCCCAGGTCTCCCCGCCCGTGACGCTCTCGAGTAGATAGCTGCCCGCGTCTTGACCGAGCGTCGCATGCGCCAAGACTGGTGTGAGCCGGTCGGCTATGACCTCGCGGAACACCGGCACTACCGACGCATCACCGCTGAGTCGCTCGAACTGTTCGGCGCTCGGGAAATACTCGCTCACCGAACTCCGAATAACACCGATATGACAAACGTGCTAAAGCCCCGCCCACAGTAGACCTGGAGAGAACATGGCCGATCTGCCCCTCAAAGAAGTCGACCCGGAAATCGCCCAGTGCATCGCGGACGAAGAGCAGCGCCAGCATCAGAAGCTGCGCCTGGTTCCGAGCGAGAACTACGCCACCGCCGCGGTGATGGAGGCCTGTGGCAGCGTCCTCAACAACAAGTACTCGGAGGGCTACGCGGGCAAGCGCTACTACGAAGGCCAGCAAAACATCGACACGGTCGAAAAGCTCGCGATCGAGCGCCTCAAGGCCCTGTACGGCGTCGACCATGCGAACGTGCAGCCCTACTCCGGCTCCCCCGCGAACCTCGCGGTCTACTTTGCGTTCTGCAATCCCGGCGACACGATCATGGGCATGGGGCTGCCCAGCGGCGGGCATCTCACCCACGGCTGGAAGGTTTCGATTTCCGGCAAGTACTTCAACGCCATTCAGTACGGCGTGCGGCGCGACGACCACCTCATCGATTTCGACCAGGTCGCCTCCCTCGCCCGCGAGCACAAGCCGAAGCTTCTCTTTTGTGGCGCGACCGCGTACCCGCGTGTGGTCGACTTCGCGAAGTTCGCCGAAATCGCGCAAGACGTCGGTTCGATTCTCGTGGCCGACATCGCACACATCTCCGGCCTGGTGGCAGGCGGTTCGCACCCGTCTCCGGTCGGGCACGCCGAGGTGATCAGCAGCACGACGCACAAGACGCTCCGGGGCCCGCGCGGCGGGATGATCCTGTGCAACGGCGAGCACAAAAAGGCGATCGATCGCTCGGTTTTCCCAGGCCTTCAGGGCGGGCCTCACAACGGCACGACGGCCGGCATCGCCATCGCGGCCAAGCTGGCGATGACCGACGAGTTCAAAGCGTACGCCCATGCGATCGTCGACAACTCGCGCACGCTCTCCGAAACCCTCGTGTCGCGCGGCTTCGATCTCGTGACCGGCGGGAGCGACAACCATCTCATCTTGATCGACCTCAGCGGCAAGGACGTGCCCGGCAAGGTGGCCGCGCAGGCACTCGACCGGGCTGGCATGGTCGCCAACTACAACTCGGTCCCCTTCGACACGCGCAAGCCCTTCGACCCGAGCGGTGTTCGCCTGGGCACGCCGGCAATCACCAGCCGCGGCATGGGGGCGAGCGAGATGAAGCGCCTTGGCAACTGGATGGCCGACGTCGTCGAGGACGTGGAGAACGAGGCTCTGATTTCGCGCATAGCGGGAGAGATCAAAGACCTTTGTGACCAATTCCCCGCTCCGGGTGTGCCCGTTCACTGAGCGTTCGGGCAGCGCGGCACCGGCTTTCCGTTCAGTCCGTAAAGCGTCAGATGTCACGTCGCAAACAGGTCGACCCCTGCTAGACTGACCCGAAGATGTCCCTTCAGGGTAAGCGCATCGTCGTTGGCTTGGGCGGCGGGATTGCCGCGTTCAAGGCGGTGCAGCTCGTCCGTGAGCTCATGCGGCGCGGCGCCGAGGTCCGGGTCGTGATGACCGAGGCGGCAGGCCGATTTGTGGGCCCGATTACCTTTGCCGGCCTCACCGGGAAGCCGGCCGTCACCGACCTTTGGGCGGAGGACTACGCCGGCGAGGTGCACGTCGAGCTCGGCGAATGGGCGGACGCGATCGTCATCGCGCCCGCCACCATGAACCTGATGGCCCGCGCGACGAGCGGGCAAGCAAACGACGCGGTGCTTGCGACCCTTGCCTGCGCCCGCGGCGAGGTCTTTTTCGCGCCGGCGATGCACCATCGCATGTGGTCGCATCCCGCCACCCAGTTGAACGTTCGCCTGCTCACCGAGCGTGGCGCCGTCGTCCTCGGCCCGGTAACGGGTCCGCTGGCCAATGGCGAAGTCGGCGAAGGACGCATGCTGGAGCCCGATGACATCGCCGACGCCGTCGAGTCACGCTTGGCGCACACCGACGACCTCAAAGGGACGCGGGTCCTGATCACCGCCGGCCCGACCCATGAAGACCTCGATCCGGTCCGCTATTTGGGCAACCGTTCGAGCGGTCGCATGGGATATGCGATTGCGGCTCAGGCCCTTCGGCGCGGCGCTGAGGTGACCCTCGTGACAGGGCCCGTCCAGTTGCCCGCCCCCACCGGTGCCGAGGTCGTTTCTGTCCGCTCGGCCCAGCAGATGCACGAGGCCGTCATGTCGCGCTTCGATCGATTCGACGTCGCAATTATGGCCGCTGCGGTTGCCGACTACCGACCCGCGCAGCGCGCCACGCACAAGATCAAAAAAGGCGGCGGCCTGAAGCTCGAGCTGGTTCGCAACCCGGACATCTTGGCCGATCTGGGCGCGAAGCGGGGCTCGCAGCCGTCGGTCCTCGTCGGCTTCGCCCTCGAAACCGAAAACCTCGAGCAAGCGGCGCGCGACAAGCTCGAGCAGAAGTCCGCCGACCTGATCGTCGCAAACGAAGCCAGCAGCGGGCTCGGACAGGACACGAATCGAGCCACCCTCGTCGACGCGAGCTCGGCCAGCCCGCTTCCCGAAATGAGCAAGCGCGCCCTCGCCGATCAGATTCTCGACCGCGTGCGAGCACTGTTAAAACACCCCTCGCGAAAGCCTCGACACGAGGCCGAGCGCGGCGCCCCCAACTGACTGGAACGCACTTTGACCCGCCCCCTCATCGCTTCCCTTTTGAGCCACATCGACGGCGACGCGTCCCGCGAGGTCGCGCTGCAGGCGTACCGCGAGGCGGAAGAAAAACATGGCGTTCGAGTCTACGATGACCACGACGCGCGTGTCGCCCCGGGTGCGTTCAAGCCCCACATGCCGATTTCCGAAGAGCGCGTCCGAACCCTGACGCGGAGCTGGGAGCAATTCGACCGCGCCCTCGAGCCGCTTGGGAGGGCGGCCGAGCGCGAGCTCGTCATCCGCTCCCTAGGTCCATTCGTGTCGGACACCGGCCTCTGGCTCGCCGGAACCGATCTCGCCCACGATCACCTCTTCATTTTCGGCTCCGGCGAAGTGGGCTCGTGGACTGCGGAGCAGTGGGATCAGCACCTTGCCAACTGGGCGGCGGTCAAGCAGTACAACGGACGCGACGACTGGACCGCCGAGCGGCTGGTCGAACAGATGCGCCGAGCCCCTCGCTACCAGGAGTGGGTCAAGCTCCTTCGCAGCCTGATCGCCGAGGCCCGTGGGGCCGGGACTCGGAGCTAGTCACAGGACATCGACCGGCCCGGCTCCCTCGCGCAGGACCACCGCCTCACCGCCGCTGAGGTCGATGACCGTCGAGGGCTCGATGCCCCCCCAGCCACCATCGACAAACGCATCGACGTGCGAGAACCGGGCGTGGAGCTCGTCCGGGTCGTTGACGATTTCGCCGTCGATCGTCGCCGAGCTCGACACGATCGGGCTTCCGAGCTCGTTCAGGAGCGCGAGCGCAACGACGTCGTCCGGGACCCGAATCCCGACGGTCTTCTGCTTTCGCACGAGGAGCTTCGGCACTTCCCGGGTGGCCTGAAGCACGAAGGTGTACGGGCCCGGCACCAGGCGTTTCATGATGCGATAGGCATAATCATCGACGTGGGCATAGCGGGCGATCTTGCTGAGGTCGGGGCACATGAAGCTCAGCGGGTGGTCTTTTTTGAGCTGGCGAATTTGATAGATGCGCTCGATAGCCTTTTTCTGGTGAATGTCGCAGCCGAGGCCGTAGACGGTCCCCGTGGGGTAGACGATCACCCCGCCGCGGCGGAGCACGTCGACCGCTTGGTGCACCCGTCGGGCCTGTGGGTGAGTGGGGTGAATCTGAATGCGCATCGGGAGCCGCTCCAGGTAGCGATCGGGCTCGTTGTCGTCAAGTCGACGAGGACTACCCAAGCGCTCGCAAATGCGCTAACTACTCGCCCGCCAATGACCGATGAGCGAGACCCGCGCCCGTATCTACTGATCACGGTGCTTTTAGACAGCTCGGCACGCCCGGCCCAGATCAGCCGCAGCCACGGCGACGCCTACGAGCGTTCTCTCATTGCGAGTCAGGGGCAGGACATCGCGGGGCTCGAGCTCGTGGAGCTTCCGATTGCCGCGCCGGTGTTCAAGGCTCTCCGCCAACCGCTCGCGGTGCCGGGGGACGCCGTCGGGCTCTACGACGTGTTCCCTTTGGCGAGCCACCTCAAACCGGAATACCGAAAAATCGCCGGGCAGTTCCTCGCCGCAGAGGCGCTGTGGACCATGGAGGAACAAGGTCTTCTCGGGGGCGTCCCCGTCAACGTGAAGCTCGAGGTGCCAAAGGGTTGGAAGTCCGATCCAAAAGACATCCATCAGCACCTCGTCGGCGAGGGCGCCCTCGACCTCAGCCCAAGCGGCATCGAGGCCTACAAAGCCATCAAGACGGCCTGGGACAGCGGCAACGCCAACTAAAAAGGGGACAGTCCCCTTTTTCATAACCCTTCGAAAAAGGGGACTGTCCCCTTTTTAGTTGAGGGAGTAGGGACGTTCGAGGAGGAAGGGGGCGATTTCGGCGTCGAAGCGTGCGCCGTCGGCGCGGTGCATTTGGTAGGTGCCGTGCATCGCGCCGCGCTCGGTCGGGAGCACGGCCCCGCTGCTGTATCGAAAGCTCTCGCCCGGACTGAGCACGGGTTGCTCGCCGACGACGCCTGGCCCTTTCACCTCTTGAACCTCCCCGTGACCGTCTGTGATGATCCAGTGCCGGGTTCGAAGCTGGACGACTTCGCGCCCGTTGTTGGTGATGGTGATCGTATAGCCAAAGACAAAGTGCCGTTGCGCCGGACGCGACTGCTCTTCGAGGTAGACGCTCTGAACTTCGACGAGAACGCTTTCGGTTTCCGCGCTCGAGTTGGTTGCAGGCGGGCTCATCGCGCTGCACCTCGAAGATGACGCGGGTGGCTCACCCAGGGCGAGCCCGCGATCGCCAAGCGCCATTCCGCCTGCTGGTGTTCGGGCTCCGCGTAGCCGATGCCGATCCGGGAGCCCACGATGATGTCGCTCGCGCGCGTCCCTTCGCGCAGTTCGAGGCCGTCGCGGCGGTACAGAGGATGACCGCTGAAGCTCGTATCGAGGCCTAAGGCTTGTGCGACCTTCCCGGGACCGGTCAGCAGCACCGGGCCGTCCTTGCCACCTCGCCTGCGGCGGATCGTCGCCGACCCGGCGATCGGCTCGCAGGATCGAATCAGGACCGCAGCCCCTTCCCCATCGCTGTTGGTAACGAGATTCAACATATGGTGCATCCCGTAACACAGATAGACGTAGGCGTGGCCGGGAGGACCCCACATCGGCGCGTTTCTCGGGGTGACTCCGGAGCGGCAGTGGTTCGCGCTATCGTCCGGGTAGCGATAGGCCTCGACTTCGGTGATGCGAAGGCCCACGCCGCCATGCCAGAGCTCTTGGCCGAGGAGATCCCGGGCGACGTCGAGGGCGTCGCGGGCGTAGAACTGGCGTCGAAGGAGGCGGCTCGGCACCCGGGGAGTCTAGCCGATCTCCAACGCAAGGCTCACGATCAGCTGGTAGTCGTTGCTCTCCGGCACCGTGCCGTCCGCTCGCGGCGGTGGGCGCTCCGTTCGATAGAACTTGAACGAGGTTTCCAAGCCGAAGATATCCGTAATCTCCACGCTGAAATTCGCAGTACCGATGTGGTTCGTGAGGCCGATCTGGGTATAGACCACGTTGGTCAACCACTCGATCGTGAGCTCCACGTCGTCGGTGAAGTCGAAATCGGCGTAGGTCTGGACACTGACGAAGCCATCGTTTTGGGGGTTTTCGAGCCCGGCCGCCGTGCTCAGGAATCGTATGTACTGATAGCCGAGCGCGCCTCCGACGTCCCAAGTGACTTTCTTCGTGTCGAAAACATGAACGCCAGCCCCAACGCCCGGTGTCGCGCGGAGCTTGAGGTTTTGAAAGCGGTCGTTGAGCAGCTGCACGGTTGCGGGCGAGAAGAACAGGCGCCTCGAATAGAAGAAGATCACACCAGCTTCTCCGAGGTGCCGGTTCACATTCTGCTCTTTGTTAGAGTAGCCAAATGTCCCGTCGTAGCTGAGAGCAGACCGAGTACGCGGGTCGGCGCGCACGAGCTTCCAACGAATGTTCATCTGCCCTTGATTCGTATTGCCGGCATTCGCCGACAAACCAACTGCGAGCTTGGTCGACCACCAGTTCCGCTCCCTTCGCGCCCCCTCGAGAATCGCTAGCAGCTGATCGCGCGGGTAGGTGACCACGCCGTCCGACGTTTCGATGATCACCTTCTCCTTCGTCACGACCGCCCGCCCCGCGACGTCGATCTTTCCCTCGAAGACATAGGTGTTGACCCTGGGCGAATGAAGCTGGTTCACCTTGCTCCACGAAAACGTCAGGAGGTCGAGCTTGTCGCTGTCGAACTCGAGGTCCTTTTCGCGCATCCAGTGGATTTCACCTTTGAGCCACTCGCCCGAAGTCAATCGAAGCCAGTCCTTCGTATCCCCGAACTCGATCGTGAACTCCGCGGGAAGCGCGGCTTCGGTGTCCTCTTCGACTTGCTCGATGGCCTTTTCGACCTGCGAGACACCCACGTCTGGCGCGACCGCTTCGCTGGGCGCCTCCTCGCCGGGAGCGTCCGCGATGACTTCGACCGGGCCTACATCCTGAGCGTGGCCCTGCGGTGAGCCACCGAACAGACCTGCGCTCACCGCAACAACCGCGGCAACCAATGAGCGCGTCACTGTTCCCCTCCCCCGTTCACACGAAGTCCGGTGTATCCGCCGCCGCGTGGGACGACAAAAAAGCAGCGGCATCCCCCCGAGCAAACCCAGGATTGACACCTGGCCGCTCGCCCGTATACGCGTGCTTTGGTCCGTACCCCTGCTTTTTGAGGGTGACCCCAGATTGAGGAAAGCCCCCATGTCATCTCTCAGACTTCGTCGAGCCACATCCATCTTTTGGTCCCTCATCGCATTGGGCGTCGCGGGATGCTCTAGCGACCCTGCGAGCAGCGGCAGCCCAGGCGCCGAATCGTGCGGCGAGGCGGCCTCCGATGGCGTTCGGGACTGCATCGGATTGGTCAGCGCAGCGTGGGCGCGTTGCTACAGCGACGACGACACGCCGTGCGCCTCCGACGATGCCGAAGTCACTGCTGCTCTTGCGGCGCTTGAAGCAAGCGTCGAAGCGTCGTGCAGCGACGGTGAGTTGCTTACGCTCTCGGTCGATGCGCTCGTCGGTCGATTGCGGAACTCCTGTCAGTCGGAAGCCAATTCGATTGCGTGGCGCACCTACGGCGGGCCTCAAGGGGCCGTCTGGGCGAGCGCGAGCGCTGGCGTGAGGAGCTGCTTGACGGCGGCGCATCAAGCGGTCTCGACCATGGTCGACGGTGCGCTTTCAGCCGTCGGCGAGTGCCTCACAGGCGAGTCGTGCGAGCCCGGTGCCGTCGACTCCGAACGACAAAACCTCGCCGACGTCGCGGTCGGCGAGATTGAGAGCGCGTGTGGGGACACGAACCTCGAGGAGGTCATCGCGGTCAATCCTGCGCAATACGTCGAGCGCGCCGTGCACCAGGTCGACTGCATCACTGCGACCTCGCACGCCGAGACGAGCCCGCTCACCTTGGGCTGTGGGCCCTCGAACACCGACTTCGAGCCGACGCGGGGCGAGTGGGTCCAGATTGTCGTTGATGGCGAGAAGTGGGGCACCCTCTGCGGCGACGGCACGGACTACGCGTTCCAGGTGCGACTCGCCCCCGAGGGAGCGCCTCTGGACCGCGTTTTGGTCGGCCTTCAGGGCGGCGGCGTCTGCGCCCTTGCCGCCGACTGCGGGCCGAGGTTCGAAAACCGGCTCAATGGCGACAACAATCTCTTCAATGCGATGGACGACGAGCCTCTCGGAGCGGGCATCGCATCGCCCGACCCGGCCGTTAGCCCTTTCGCCGAATGGACCCAGGTCTACCTGCCCTATTGCAACCAGGACGTGTTTGCGGGCGGCGGGGTTCTCGAGGACCTCGGATCGCTCCAACTGCCCCGGCACGGCACCATCAATCTGCGCGCGGCGGTCCAAATGGTTCGTGACGTCATTTGGAAACTGATGGATGCCGAAGGCGGCGCCGGTTTCCGTCCCGACGAGCTGGCCGCGCTGTTCGGCGGTTGGTCGGCCGGCGGCTACGGCGCGCTCTACAACTACCATTGGTTCCTGGACGACCTGCAGTGGCCCAGGACGGCGGCCTTCCCGGACGCGGGCGGGGCGTTCGACAACATGGAGACATTCGGGGTCGCGCTGCTCGGCGCCCTCAAGATCCCGAACACCGGCTGGGGCATGCTGCCTTATCTCCCGCCCTACTGTTTCGCTGGCGACTGCGCGATCGGTCCTACTCTCTACAGCGCGATTTCCCCGCGGCTCAAGCAGGTGCCGGAGCAGCAGATGCTGATCCTCAGCAACCCGTACGACGACACCCAGCGACGAGACGCTTTCTTTACAGGCCAGGGCCGGACCGACGAAGACTGGAGGGCGGAATGGATCAACACCATGCGCCAGTCATACTGCGACAACAAGGACCTGAACGGGATCAACTACTACTACACCAGCGTCTCGGATGAGAGCCTCCACGTGGTGACGCTCCGCGAAGAGCTATGGTTGGGCGCTGTCGACGGCGAGGTCATGCGCGACTGGTTCGTCCGCGCGGTCAACGAGCCCGACACCCTCCAGAGCCGAGTCGAAGAGGCCAACTTCGTCACCGACATCCCGGGTGCGCTCGCCTACCCCTGTGAAGTCGCCCCCTAGCCCAACAAGCCCGCCATGAAGACGAGAACGAAGCAAGTTCTGATCGCGCTGGCCGCGTTGCTCGCCGTGCTGCTCGTCCTAGGCGGCATCAAGGGCGCGCAGATCGGCGCGATGATCGAGGCAGGCGAATCGTATCAGCCGCCGCCCGAGGCCGTAACCACCGCGCCCGTCGTCAGCGCGCGCTGGGGGTCCTCGATTACCGCGATCGGCTCGGTCCAACCGGTGATGGGCGTGATGCTGACCGCCGAGATCCCGGGAACCGTCCGTGAGATCCGCTTCGAGTCCGGGCAGGAAGTCAGAGAAGGAGACCTGCTCCTGCGGATCGACACCTCGACCGAGCGCGCCGAGCTGACCGCTGCGAAGGCCGATGCGACGCTCGCCGAGGCGGAGCTCGGTCGCACCCGAAACCTTCTGGCGAGGGATGCCCGCAGCCAAGCCGACCTCGACGTTGCCGTCGCGAAAGCAGCGCGCGCACGCGCAGCCGTCCGAAACGTCTCCTCGGTGATTTCGAAGAAGACCATCCGGGCTCCGTTCTCGGGCCGCCTCGGGATTCGCAAAGTCGATGTTGGCGAGTTCCTCCAGCCGGGCACACAAATCGTGGCGCTCGACAGGGCCGATCCGGCGTACGTCGACTTCCGTGTCCCGCAGCAGGACTTGGCGAAAATCGAGGTTGGGCAAGAGGTCACCATCACGGCTGACACGTTCGGCGACCGTGCGTGGACCGGCAAAGTCGACAGCATCGATGCGCGCATCGACCCTAACACCCGAAACGTGTTGATCCGAGCCATCGTGGAAAACCCAGACGGGCGGCTCCGGCCCGGCATGTTCGTGGACGTCGAAGTGATGCTTCGAGGCCAGCGAGACGTCTTGCTGATTCCAGAAACCGCCCTGCTTTACGCGCCCTACGGAGACTCGGTGTTCTTGGTTCGCGGCTCTGAAAGCGAGGCGGAGGGACAGGCCGAGCTGACCGCCGAGCAGGTGTTCGTCCGGGTGGGGGAGCGCAGAGGCGACCTCAGAGCTATCGATTCCGGGCTCGAGGCCGGGCAGACCGTCGTCTCGACCGGCGCCTTCAAGCTGCAAAACGGCATGGCCGTCGTCGTGAACAACGCGCTTGCGCCCGAGGTGAGCGAGAACCCCACGCCCGAAAACCAATGAAACAGGACGGTTGAACGCGCCATGAAGCTGACCGACCTCTTCATCCGGCGCCCGGTCATCGCGATCGTCGTGAACCTCGTGATTGTCATCGCCGGGCTGCAAGCTATCCGCTCGCTCAACGTCCGACAGTACCCGCGCAACGAGAACGCTGCGATCACGGTCACTACGGCTTACGTCGGGGCCAACGCAGAGCTCGTGCGGGGCTTCATCACGACTCCCCTAGAGCGCGCGATTTCTGCCGCCGACGGCATCGACTACATCGCCTCGCAGAGTACGCAGGGCGTGTCGATCATCCGCGCCAACCTGCGCCTCAACCAGGATTCGATTCGTGCGCTTTCGGAGATCAGCTCGAAGGTCGACCAGGTGCGCGGCGACCTTCCGCCGGAGGCCGAAGTCCCCATCCTCAACATCGAGTCGGTCGAGAGCCAATTCGCCTCCGCGTACCTGAGCTTCTCTTCCGAGTTCCTCGAGCAGAACGAGATCACGGACTATCTCGTTCGAATCGTCCAGCCGCGCCTGTCTGCGATTCGAGGGGTGCAGAAAGCCGAAATCCTCGGCGCGCGGACGTTCGCGATGCGGATCTGGCTCGACCCGAGCAGGTTGGCCGCGCATGGGGTAACACCCACCGACGTCCAGCGTGCGCTTGCCGCAAACAACTACCTCGCGGCCGTTGGGCAGACCAAGGGCTCGCTGATTCGGGTGAATCTGACCGCGAACACCGATCTTGCCTCGGTCGAGGAGTTCAAGAGGCTCGTGGTCCGCGAAAAGGACGGGGCCATCCTCCGAATCGAAGACGTGGGCACCGTTGCGCTCGGAGCAGAGAGCTACGACGAACGCGTCAACTTTACCGGTCAGACAGCGGTCTTCATTGGCGCCTTCGTGCTTCCCAATTCCAATGCGCTCGACGTGATTCGGGATGTCCGCGAAGAGCTCGAGGACATCAAGAAGGACCTCCCGAGTCAGCTCGAGGCAACGGTCGCATACGACGCGACGGCTTACATCGAGGACGCGATCAAAGAGGTCGTGACGACGCTCTTGGAAACGCTGCTCATCGTGGTCGTCGTCATCTTCTTTTTCCTCGGTTCGTTTCGCTCGGTTCTCGTGCCCGTGGTCGCGATTCCGGTTTCGTTGATCGGGGCTGTCTTCTTGATGCAGTTGTTCGGGTTCACACTGAACCTCCTCACGCTCCTCGCCATCGTCCTGTCGGTGGGGCTCGTCGTCGACGACGCGATCGTCATGGTCGAGAACGTCGAGCGGCACCTACGAGACGGCATGTCACGGACAGAGGCTGCGATCGTAGGGGCCCGAGAGCTCGTGACTCCCATCATCGCGATGACGATCACGTTGGCAGCGGTCTACACGCCGATTGCCTTCCAGGGCGGGTTGACCGGTTCTTTGTTTCGAGAGTTCGCGCTCACCCTGGCGGGAGCCGTGATGATTTCGGGGGTTGTGGCCTTGACCCTTTCCCCGGTGATGTCCGCTCGTTTCTTGAACGACCACAAGAGCGAGCGGGGCCTCAGCGCCCGGATCGACCGGGGCTTTCAGCGGCTCCGATCCATCTACTCGGACCACCTCGCATTCGCTCTCGACAACCGAATGGGCGTGTACGTCGTTTGGCTCGGCCTGAGCGCGCTTGGGCTGGTGATGTTCAGCATGTCGGCGCGGGAGCTCGCCCCCGCCGAGGACCAGGGCGTCATCTTCGGGATTCTCGAAACGCCGTCGAACGCGACCCTCGATCAGCTGGGGCCCTTCGTCGACGCGATTCACGAAGAGGCGATGTCTCCGCCAGAAGCGGAATTTACATTCCAGGTGACGACGCCGGGCGGCGGGTTTTGGGGTGTAGGCCTGACGCCGTGGGCGCAGCGCGACCGGACGGTCTTCGACGTCTTGCCCGAGCTCACCGAGAAGATGGGCGCGCTTCCCGGGATCCGCACCTTCCCCGTCTTGCCTCCCGCCCTACCCGGCGGCGGACAGTTTCCGGTCGAGTTCGTCATCGCCTCGACGGCCGAGACGTCACAGATTCTCGGGCTGGTCGAGGAGCTTCAGCAGCGGGCCACCGAAAGCGGGATGTTCGCGTTTCCACCGATCATCGACGTCAAAATCGACCAGCCGGAATCCGAGCTCGTCCTCGACCGGGACGCAGTAGCGGAGCTCGGTCTGGACCTTCGACAGGTCGGCCAGCAGCTGGCCGCCGCGGCTGGTGGCAATTACGTCAACCGCTTTAGCGTCGCCGGTCGAAGCTACAAAGTGATTCCGCAGCTGGCGCGCAAAGAAAGGCTCAACCCCGAGCAGCTCGAAGACATCTACATCACCGGCCCCTCCGGCGAGCTGATTCCGCTCGGCACCTTCGCCACCATCAAAGACACGGTGACGCCTCGATCGCTCAATCGCTTTCAGCAGCTCAACTCCGTGACGCTCTCGGGCGTAGCGATTCGGCCTCTCGACGAGGCCCTCGGCTTCCTGGAGAGCGAGGCTGAGAAGGTCCTGCCTCAGGGCTACACCATCGACTACACCGGCGAGTCACGTCAGCTTCGCAAAGAGGCGAACACGTTCGTGCCGGCCTTCGGGCTCGCAATTCTGCTGATCTTCTTGGTGCTGGCGGCCCAGTTCAACAGCTTCCGCGACCCGTTCGTGATTCTCGCGGGCTCGGTCCCCCTCGCCATGTTTGGCGCGTCGATCTTCACCTTCTTGCAGATGCCCGACCCGAACATGAGCTTTTTCACCGACGGCTGGACAACGACCCTCAACGTCTACTCGCAGGTGGGCCTCGTGACCCTGATCGGACTGGTCTCGAAGAACGGCATCTTGATCGTCGAGTTCGCCAACGCGCTTCAGCGAGAGGGCCACAGCAAGGTCGATGCAATCAAGCAAGCCTCCGCGACGCGACTGCGGCCCATCTTGATGACCACCCTAGCGACCGTCTTTGGGCATTTCCCCCTGACGCTCGTCTCCGGGCCAGGCGCCGAGGCCCGCAACAGCATCGGCCTAGTCCTGGTCGGCGGCATGACGATTGGGACCGTCTTCACCCTCTTCTTCGTTCCGGCGATCTATCTACTGGTTTCGCGCGATCACCAGCAGCTAAGTCCAGCGCGACCTTGACGCTTTGGGGCTCGGTTCGGTAACTCCCTAGCCATGAACGTACTGCGCACGCCTGACGACCGCTTCAGCGACCTTCCAGACTTTCCCTACGAGCCGCGGTACACCGAAGTGCCCGATGGGGATGGTGGGACGCTTCGCATTCACCACATCGACGAAGGCCCGGCGGACGGCCCGGTCGTGCTCTGCATGCACGGCCAGCCGACGTGGAGCTTCCTTTACCGGAAGATGGTTCCCATCCTGGGCGGCGCCGGGCTGCGTGTCATCGCTCCGGACCTCGTCGGCTTCGGCCGCTCGGACAAGCCCGCGGCGCGCGAGGACTTCAGCTACAACGGGCAGGTCGCTTGGATGAACGCGTGGCTGGCCGCCAACGAGCTTCGAGGGGTCACATTCGTCGGACAGGATTGGGGGGGTCTCATCGGACTGCGTCTCGTCGCCGAAAACCCCGAGCGCTTCGATCGAGTCGTCATTTCGAATACGGGGCTCCCTCTCCCTCGCGCCCTCCCCCAAGATCGCATCGACGCGGTGAAAGAGTTCCGGGCGAACGCACCGACGCCGACGATGTCCGAGATGGGAAAGGCTCTCAGTGGACGCCTGTCGGTACCAAACGAGCTTCGCTTCGCCTACTGGCAGAAGTGGGCCTGGGAGACCGAGAACCTCCCGGTCGCGATGATCATCGCAGGCACCATGCGAGACGCCCCCCTGTCGCCGAGAGAGCTCGCCGCCTACGACGCGCCCTTCCCCGACGCGTCGTATAAGATGGGCCCACGCGCGATGCCGAGCCTCGTCCCCCCCCTTCCGGACGACCCCGCGATCTCCGAGCAGGAGGCAGCGTGGAAGGTAGTCTCGGAGTG
>SHLP01000171.1 GCA_004283055.1 Deltaproteobacteria bacterium | reverse complement strand
GGCTGGCTGATCTGAAAGCTCAGCACGTGGTTGCCGAAGACGTCTTCGTAGGAATACGCCGCCCCCGGCGGAGAAATCTCGAGCTTGTATTCGAGCACGTCCTGAGTGAGATCGCGCACCGGCTGAAGCCGCACGGTGTGCGACGAGGTCTCGACCGCCGTTTGGTAGCGATAGACCGTCTGGTGCGTGATGTCGTAGGTGTGCGAGTTGCCCTTTTGGGCGCCCAGCGTAGGCAACGTGGGCGCTGGCATCGCGTTCGAAGCCGGCTGCGGCGGTGCCGCTTGCATGCGGGGCGTCGCTGGCTTGGCCTGAGCCCAAGTCGGACCGCCGGCACGCGTCGAGGGAACCGATGCCCGAGGGAGAACCCTCTCTCCCGTCTGGATCAGCTGCCCCCGGCTAATCACCTTCATCTCACCAGGCTGGAGCTGTGTCCAGGGCTCGGCCGAGAGCGGGCGCGTCGACACGACGGTCAAGGTGCGATTCTCGTCGACCGAGTTCGAAACGTCGAGCTCGAGAAGGTCGGACTCGAGCTTAGTAGACGAGGGTGGTGGAAGACGGCGAAGATAGTGGAGCGCGTTGAATCCGGTCTGGTCGTGATACGCCACCACGTGAAGGCCATCACTCCAAATCACGTTCAGGGTGCCGAGCTCGTTCAGCCTCTGAAGCCAAGTGTGCACAGTCGGCCAACCCAAGTCCGCGAAGCTGCGGGCTCCGGCGGCCCGCACCTGACCCATCAGCCAGCAGAGCACATGCTCCGAATCGGTGTGGCCAACCGGCTCGAAGCCGAGGCCCTCATCGAGGGGAAGCGTCACGTCGAGGTTTCGCCCGAGCTCCCCGTTGTGGGCAAAGATCCAATCGCGCCCGGCGTGGCTGCGCACGAACGGGTGGGTGTCGGTGAACGAACGGCCCCGGTGCGTGCCGCTGTGACACATGAAAATGCTCGACCGAAAGCGGTCCCAGCGCTGCACCGCAGTCGCGACGGCCATGTCGTACTC
The DNA here is from genome assembly GCA_004283055.1 of Deltaproteobacteria bacterium. GTDB lineage: Bacteria > Myxococcota_A > Polyangia > Polyangiales > Houyiibacteriaceae > SG8-38. The sequence continues at coordinate 6,226 of SHLP01000171.1, read as the reverse complement.
GACGTGGGGGTCCTTCAGAACCGACGCGCCGACGCCGTCGCGCGGATACCATGCAAAGCCCCAGCCGTCCGGCCTGTTGCCCTTCTTGAAGTTGATTTTGGGCGATGCGGGGCTGTCGTAGCAAATCGCGAGGAGGTCACTGTTGAGCTGCTGCAATGCTTTGCTCCGCAAGAATCTGGGTCTGCAATTCGGTGGAGTGGAAGAACTCTTGTTCGATCGAGGTGCACAAGTCGGTCAGCGAATCGACCAGGTACGTGAGCTCGCCGTGAAGCTCGCTGCCGACAATCGGGTGACCTTCTCGCAGGGCCACGTGGCTGAGGAGCGCTTCGAGCAAGGCGGTCGACACCATCCCGATTCGATTCGAGCCATAGCCTCGCACGTGAACCAAGGAATGGCGAGCGGCCCTCAGGCAATGAGAAACCGAGCGAGGCAAATCTTGCTCGAAAAGCAAAAAGCTCACCACCTCACGCGCCGTCGGTGTCCCGAATGAACGCTTCTGGAAGGGCTCCGTTGCAGAGCAGCAGGCGAGAAGCGCCGACCACTGCGCCAGCCGAATCGGGTCGTCGATCTCGCCTTCGTCCGGGAACGTGTGGAAGTGAACGTCCATCAGGCGCGCGGTCTGGCCGGCGCGCTCGAGGTATCGGCCGAGGCGCATGAACGCCAGCGGTTCGCCGTTGAGCATCGTTTCGTCGGCCTGGCCGTGGAAGAGCTCGCACATTTCGCGGATGTGTTGATAGAAGTGGTCGCGATCGGAGCGGTACAGACGCCGCCCGGGGCCACCCTGAAGCCAGTGCCAGAGCGAGTTGACCGTCTCCCACATCTCGGAGCTCACGATCTCGCGCGCGGTGCGTGCGTTCTCGCGCGCCCAGCGAACCGATTCGACCACCGACGTGCTGTTCCGGCGATCCCAGGTGAGATACTCCTGAACGGTCTCTCCGTTCTCGTCCTCGCCGAAATGGCGACGGTACCGCTCTTCCTCGCCTGCGACGACGACGAGTGGATGCCAGCGGTGCAGATGTGGAAGGTCCACACCAGGCACGAACGCCCGGTTCACGCGCAGCAAGCGCGCCATCCCCCCTACCCGCTCCATGTAGCGGTTGAGCCAAAAGCAATTGCCTGCGACCCGTGAGATCATGATTGGGGCGCCTCCAGCACCCAGGTATCTTTCGAGCCACCGCCCTGACTGGAATTGACGACGTACGAGCCCGCCTTGAGCGCGACGCGGGTCAAGCCCCCCGGCAAAACCCAGCTCTTCTTTCCAGTGAGGACGAAGGGCCGCAGATCGACACGCCGGGGAGCGGCCTCCCCTTCTGCCCAGGTCGGGCAGGTGGACAGCTCGACGACCGGCTGCGCGATGTAGCCCTCGGGGGTTTCCCTGATCTTTTCCGCGAACTCGTCGATTTCACCACGGGTCGCGCGGGGACCAAAGAGCATGCCGTACCCGCCGCAGCCGTCTACGGCTTTGACTACGAGAGAGCCGAGGTTTTCGAGAACGTACTGGCAGTCGTCCGGGCGCATGCAGATGTAGGTCTGAACCTGACCAAGAATCGGCTCCTCGTCGAGGTAGAAGCGAATCATGTCCGGGACGAACGGGTAGACGGCCTTGTTGTCCGCAACGCCGTTCCCCGGTGCGTTGGCCAAGGTGACATTCCCGGCGGCGTAGGCGCCTATCAAGCCGGGCACGCCGAGCGCGCTATCTTCACGGAACACTTTGGGGTCGAGGAAATCGTCGTCGATGCGACGATAGATGACGTCCACCTGCTGGGGGCCGGCCGTCGTCTTCACGTAGACACGCTCGTTGTGGACGAAGAGGTCGCTCCCCTGCACCAAATCGCACCCCATCTGACGCGCCAAGAAGCTGTGCTCGAAGTAGGCCGAGTTGTACGAGCCCGGTGTCAGCACCACCACTCTGCTCTCCGATGGGTCGCGCGGAGAGACACTCATGAGCGCGTCACCCAGTCGAGCCGGGTAGCTCTCCACGGTTCGAACGCGGCTCCGCCGAAACACCCCCGGGAACACCCTCTTCATCACGCCGCGATTCTCGAGGACGTAGCTCACGCCGGACGGCGTCCGAAGGTTGTCCTCTAGCACCAGGAACTCGCCGTCGGCCCCGCGAATCAGGTCGATGCCAGCGATGTTCACGAAGACGCCCTCCCGCGGCCGGATGCCGTGGAGCTCCTTCAGGTACCCGGCGGTGGCGAAGACCATCGACTCCGGAATGCGCCCCTCTTTGAGGATGCGCTGCCCGTCGTAGAGGTCGCTCAGGAACATGTTCAGCGCGGTCACCCGCTGGATGAGGCCGCACTCGATGTCTGCCCACTCCTTGCCGGGAATCACGCGAGGAATCAGGTCGAATGGGAAGATTTTTTCCTGCCCCTTGGAATCGGAATAGACCGAAAACGTCACCCCGCCGCGGAACAGCGCTCCCTCGGCGAGCCGCTGCCGGGTCATGAACTCGAGCCGGCCGAGCTGGTCGAGCTCCGCTACGAGGTCCGCGACTTCCTCTCGCGAGCTTCCGTCGCTTCGAAACAGCTCGTCGTAGGTCCTGGGCAGGGGCTCGTAGCCATCGAGTAGGGTCGTGTCCCCGGCCAGGCCAACGGTCTGTTCAAGCTCCGCTGGCATATCGGAGAGAGCATGGGAGCAGCGAGGAGCTGGAACCAGCAAAACCGTCGCGGCCCGTTCACTTCTTACCTTCTCGAAACAATCTAGAAACCCCTCCTGGTCCCAAACAGCGGGCGGATGATATAAACGAGCATTCCAATGCATCCCTGGCACGACGTCTACATCGACGAAGATCAACTCGAATCGACCTTTCCTGTCGTCATCGAAGTGCCGATGGGGAGCAAGAACAAATACGAGCTCGACAAGGAGAGCGGCTTGCTGCGGCTCGACCGCGTCCTCTTCAGCGCCGTGCACTACCCGGCCAACTACGGCTTCGTGCCTCGAAGCTTCTGCGACGACGGCGACCCGCTGGACGCCCTGGTCCTCGGTCAGGAATCCGTCGTGCCGCTCACCATCATGGACGCCCACGCCATCGGCGTGATGCGCATGCGGGACGACAAAGGCATCGACGACAAGATCATCGCCGTCAGCAGCAACGACCCTGTGTACCAAGACATGAGCAAGCTCGCAGACCTGCCCGACCACAAGCTCCGAGAGATCCAGCGCTTCTTCGAAGACTACAAAGCGCTCGAGCACAAAGAGGTCGTCGTCGAGGGCATGCAGGAGCGCGAGCAGGCGCTCGGGATCCTGCGCGAAGGGCTGGTCATGTATCGCCAGCTGCGGCGGGGCGAGCTCTCCAAGAGCTGAGCGGCGCAAATTCGGCCCCGGAATCGTCCCGAAAAGGGCACGGAATCCGGGACTTGCCATGTCCAAACTGCTTGATAAGGTGGCGGACCCGTTAGAGAACATTCCTTTTGGAGGGGCACATGCACAAAGCAAGTTGGGTATTTTTGTTGGCTGTCAGCCTAGTGCTGACCGCAGGTTGTAAGAAAGACGAGCTCCGGGCCAAGGACGCCCGAATCGCAGAGCTGGAGGCCTCGGGGCAGGCCACAGGCACCTCGCTCGAACAATGCAAGAAAGACAAAGCCAATCTCGACAAGTTGGTAAAGGGATACACCGGCGAGATCAACGCGATGGAAGCCGCGCTGGCCGAGGCCGCCGCACGTGAAGCGCGCGCCGCCAAGCGCCTCGCCGAGTACAACTCGATGCTCAAGCAGCTCAAGTCGATGATCGACTCGGGCAAGCTCAAGGTTCGCATCACACGTAACAAGATGGTCATCGAGCTGCCCGAGGCGGTTCTGTTTGCCAGCGGCAGCGCCAAGCTCAAGACAGAGGGCGTCCGCGTTCTCGCGGAGCTCGGGCCAGTGCTCGCCAGCCTCAAGGGCCGCGAGTTCCAGGTCGGCGGTCACACCGACAACAAGCCAATCCGCACCAAGCGCTTCCCGTCGAACTGGCAGCTTTCAGGCGCACGCGCGATCGACGTGACCCAGCTCCTCATCGAGTACGGCGTCCCGGGGACGCGTGTCTCGGCCGCGGCCTACGCCGACACGCAGCCCGTGGCCGACAACGACACGCCGGAGGGCCGCGCGCTCAATCGCCGCATCGAGATTGCTCTTCAGCCAGCCCTCGACGAGCTCCCCGACCTGTCCAGCTTCGAGTAAGCAAGCTGAGTCCCCCTGCAGGGGTACCGACCTGCCAACGTGCCGGTGCGCATCACGCGCCCGGCACGTTTGCAATTCGGGGCCTGAAAGAACGAGCTAGAGGTCCGTACCCTCGGCCGCGGCTCGCACTTCGGCCAGGAGGCTCTTGCTGAAAATGCGCCCGGTCAATCGGTCGATCGTTTCGTCCGAGGCTCGATTCCACTGTGCGCGGTAGGGGCTGGTGTCGACGAGCTGGATTCCCCGCTCGAGCAAAATGTCATAGGCCTTGGCGTCATCGCGACGGACGACCTTGTCGAGGGCGGCCGCTGCGCGCCGCGCGGTTTCCTTGAGCACCTTCTGGTCGTCGGGCGATAGCCGGTCGAACTTGTCTTTTTTGATCAGCGATGCGCCGAGGATGATCCCGAAGCTCTCATCCGACATGTACTTGAGCTTGGTGAACCACTGCAGCGCCAAAGCCGCGATCGGCGACGCCGGAACGACGTCCACCATCTTGGTCTGCAGGCCCGCATAGACTTCCGTCACGCCGAGCCGCACCGGATTGGCGCCGACCACCTTCAAGAACTCCGAAAAGAGCGGGTCGTCTTTCCAGGCCCAGGGACGCGCCGCTTTCAAGTCCGCTGGCTTGGCGATGGGAATCGTCGACATGATCCGCCCCTTACCGGCATCGGACCAGTTCAGCAGTACGAACCCCGCATCCTCGAACATCTGCTCGAAGCGCGCGTTCATTTTCGCCCGAACGCGGCCCAACTCCTCATAGGTCTCGATGACGCCCGGCGCGGACAGAACCAGCACAGGACGCACGACGATCCCGAGCCCGATCGTGGTCACCCCAGCGGCATCCATCTGCCCTGCCCGCATCTTGCGAATGAAATCCCGCTCGTCGCCCTGACTGCCGCCGGAGTAGTATCGGAGCTCGACGCGCCCTTCCGTCTCCTTGCTCAGACTCCGCCCCCAGGCTCTGAGGATCTTTCCAAACGTGGAGCCCCCGGGCGCGATGGTCGCGAAGCGGATGATCGTCTTTTCATCGGCCTCGGCGCGCGGCGCATCGGCGCCGCCCACGAACAGGCACCCGGCAACGAGACTGAAAACAATCCAAGACTTCTTTGCTGCTTCGTACACTTCCTACTCCAATAGTTCATCGCGCAAGCGCTGGAGGCCATCGTCGGAGCAACCTAGCCCTTCGCCGAGAAAAGCTCTGATGCTGCCGTGTCTTTCGATGATCTCCGCGTACGCGGCCTGAAGGCTCTTCTCCTTGACATACAACAGCCCTTCGACGCGAGAAAACGCGATTTGTTCACCCTCGGGGCCGGCCTGACTGGCCGCAAAGCTCCGGATCATGCCCAGCATTTTATCGTTCTCTTGCTTTCGGAAATGGTTCGAAAGAAGGTAATCCTCGACGACCGTTTCCCAGGGAACGCCGAGTGCGGACAGAACCATCGCCGCCCCGAAACCCGCCCGGTCCTTGCCTTGCGTGCAGTGGAAGACGAGCGGCCGGTTCGCCGAGTCGCTCAGGAGTCGAAGCAGGCCTGCGTACTGTTCGGTGAAGTCGCGCACCAGCATCCGATTCACACTGTCGAGCATATCGGGCGGCACCGCCGAGAAGTCTCCTTTCAAGAACATCGGAATCAGCTTCGCGAACATGTCGCTCGACGCAATGGGCATCGGATGTGACTTCGCCTGGGGAGGCAAGCGCCCGCCACCCCGTGCCGACACTTCTTCGGGCGACCGGAGGTCGACGACGGTCTTGATGTCGAGCCCTCGAAGCTTTGCCACGTCGTCGCTGCTGAGCTGACTGAGCTCACCGGAGCGGAACACCAGCCCCCATCGGACGGTTCGCCCGTCGCTGGCCGCATAGCCGCCAAGGTCCCGGAAGTTCGGCTGGCCGCTGAGAGGAACGTGCCGCTTCATCGTAGGTGGCGATGCTGTCACGTTCGCCGTACCGAAGCCACCGCTGGCTAGGCGACTTGGTCCGCCTGCGGAGGCGGCATCGAGTCTCGGACCCAGAGCTCGGCGACGTCGCGCTGCTCCGGCAAGAACGAATCCCAGAGGTGCATCGCGGCATA
>SHLP01000049.1 GCA_004283055.1 Deltaproteobacteria bacterium | reverse complement strand
GCAGCCTCGGCTGGCGCGGCTGGCGCGGCTCCGGCAGCCTCGGCTGGCGCAGCTGGCGCGGCTCCGGCAGCCTCGGCCGGCGCGGCTCCGGCAGCCTCGGGTTTGGCTGACTCCGCCGCCGGCTGGGGGGCCTGAGGCGCTTCAGTGGGCGCCCCTCGCGGCGCGCGCGGCGCCATCCCCAGACTACGGGCGCGCTCCAGCTCTGCGTCCTCGGCCTGCTCGTCCTCTTCGACGTGCAGGTACTCTACCTCTTCGGGATCGACCGAAACCGAAGCGGGGTCGACGTCCTCGTCGAGAAGCACGGTCTGAAACCGGACCACTTCGTCGAGCAAGCGCAGGTTTCGCTCGAGCTCTGCAACCAGGTCGTTGAACCCAACGTACTTCAGGTAAACGAAGATCCCGCGGGTGTTCTTCTGGATGGGGTAGGCCAGCTTGCGCTTGCCCCAGTTGTCCAGCTTCGTGAGCGTGCCGTCCAGACGTGCGATGACGTCCTTGGCGCGCTCGACGACCTTCTCGGCGGCATCGTTGCTGATGTCCGGCCGAAGGATGTAAATTGTCTCGTACTCACGCGCCCATCGCGTGACGGGCGCTGCCGCCGTGCTTGCCATGTTTCCTCCTGGTCTGATCGGCCCCAGCAGGCAGCTGGAGCGAGGGAGGCCGAGGCATAGCCGATCTTCACCCCGGCGCCAGTCGTCAGGATCGGCCGTGGTGCCGGTTCATCGACTGCCGTGGCCCTTCTCGGACGGCCGTTTCGATGATGTCGCCAGCCAGCTCGAGGACGGAGCCGAGCTCGACCCGTTCCAAACTATTGAAATCGCTGAGAACGTACCCCTCTGGGCGTCCACGGACCGGTCTCCCGATGCCCACTCGACACCGAAGGAAGTCAGGGCCTCCGCAGTGCTCGACCATGGAGCGCAGCCCGTTGTGTCCGGCGGTGCCGCCGCCCACCTTGATTCGAACCACCCCAAACTCCAGATCGAGCTCGTCGTGGATGCATACGACCCGGTCGACCGGGACCTTGAAAAATCGCATGGCGGCCTGTACCGACTCGCCGCTCAGGTTCATGAACGTCATCGGCTTGAGGAGCACGAGATCGTGATCGCCAAGCGCGACTTTGGTGAACTCGCCCTTGAATTTGTCTCGGAAACTGGGCGCACCCCAGCGCCGCGCCAGCTCGTCGAGCGCCATGAAGCCGACATTGTGGCGATTGGCTGTGTATTTGGGCCCCGGATTACCGAGGCCCGCGATGAGATACGTGGTCACGGCCCACCCGCGGCTCAGGTGGCGGCCGTCTCGGGCTCGGCGGCAGGCTTGGCGGCTTCCGCTGCCGCGGCGGCGGCCTCATCCTCTTCGACTTCAGCAGCCGTGGCCTTGCGCGGCTCCAGGATGATGACGAGGGTGAGCTTGGGGTTGAGGGAGCACTCGACGCCCTCGGGGAGCTCGATCTCCTCGACCGAAATCGTGTCTTTGAGCGCGAGATGCGTCACATCGACGTCGATGGAGATCGGGATTTTGGCCGGAGTCGTGCGAAGGGGAAGAACACGCCGCGTCACGTTGAGGACGCCGCCCTGGACGACGCCCACCGAACGGCCGTACGTGCGGAACGGAACGTTCACCTCGAGGACTTTGTCCTCGAGAATACGGTACAAATCGATGTGAAGGAGCTCCTGGGTGACGGGATCGGTCGTCAGGTCTTTGACCATCGCCAGCTCGTCCTTCCCGTCCACGGACAGCTTGAACACCACGTTCCGCCCTCGCTCTCCTCGGAGCGCTTTGGTTAATTCCTTGGGGGACAGGGTCAGCGGCGTGGGCTCGACGCCCGGGCCGTAAAATACGCCCGGGACTTTTCCTTCTGCACGCAGCCGACGCGCTGGCCCCTTTCCGCGCCCAGCGCGGACCTCAGCCTGCAACGTCGTCGTTTCCATTCTCAAATGCTCCAATCATACAAACAGCGAGCTCACCGAGTCGCTGTGGTGAATCCGTTTGATGGCCTCTCCTAGCAAACCTGCCACGGAAAGCACGCGGAAGCGGCCGGTCGCGATCGCTTCCTCTCGAAGGGGGATGGTGTCGGTCACGATGACCTCCTCGAGAGGGGAGTCAACGATGCGCTCGAGGGCCGGCCCCGACAAAACCGGGTGCGTGGCGGCGGCCATCACCCGTTTGGCGCCCTGCTCTTGGAGGGCGCGGGCCGCGTTGGTCATCGTGCCGGCAGTGTCGATCATGTCGTCCAGGATCATGCACTCCCGCCCGTTGACGTCGCCGATGATGTTCATGACCACGCTGACGTTCTCGAGCTCCCTGCGCTTGTCGATGATGGCCAGGTCGGCGCCCAAACGCTTCGCGTATGCGCGCGTGCGCTCGACTCCACCGGCATCGGGCGAAACGAACACGGGCGGCGTGCCGAAACGGGGCCTGAGATGCTGGAGGAAGACCGGCATGGCGTAGAGATGGTCGAAAGGCTTGTTGAAAAAGCCCTGAATCTGACCTGCGTGCAAATCCATCGAGACGACCCGATCGACGCCGGAGGTCGTGAGTAGGTCGGCGACCAGCTTCGCGGTGATCGGGGTCCGCGGCGCCGCCTTCCTATCCTGCCTTGCATACCCGTAGTAGGGGATGACGGCCGTAATGGAACCGGCAGAGGCACGCCTCAGCGCGTCGATCATGACCAAGAGCTCCATCAGATTGTCGTTGACCGGAGCGCAGGTCGACTGAATCAAGTAGACATCCACACCGCGAACGTTTTCCTTGATCTTGGCGAACACTTCGCCATCGGAAAAACGCGAAACGCGCGCGCGCCCGACTGGCAATTCCAGGTAGCTGGCGATCTTCTCGGCAAGACTCGGGTTTGAGTTGCCCGTGAAAATGCAGGTCGACTTGAACATCGCGGGGCCCCTTTAACGTAGCGAAGAGTTGTCGCCCGGTAGAGGCGCGGGAGGTAGCAAAGCGGCCGTCGAGTGTCAACCACGGCCTGTCTCGGGAACCATTGGACAGAATCGGGCCGTTGTTTCCCAACGATAGACGGTTGAGGTTCCTGAGCTGGGCGTGTAAACCTCGTCGTTCCTGCACCCGGAGGAATGATGACGTCGAGCGTGACATTGTTGACCGAGCGCGAGCGAGTAGAGCAGCAGTGGCGAGATGCGCTGCGCAAGCACGACGTCTCGTGCAGGGTCATGCCTCCCTCGAATCTGGCGGATGCGTCCGACGGTCAAACAGCAGTCGTGGTCGATGTCGATGGTGCACGCCTCGACTCCGACGAGCTGCTTTGCGCGCTAGGGTTTCTGAGAGCCTCCGGCGTGTTGCCGATCGCTCACGTGGAGCAGAGCGAATTCGAAGACATCATCATGGACCTCTGCGATGGACGGATCGCGAGCACCGAATCGGACATCGATCGCATAGCGGCGCTCATCGCACGACGAGGGGACAGTCAACGGCACCTGCGTTTGGAGTACGTGACGCTGAGCCCGCGCGGCGACGACGTCCTTGCCATCTTGGGCAACGGCAACGCATCGCTTCATCCTCGACCGATCGATGCATCCGACGACGGCTCCGAGATCACCGGCATCACCATTGATCCGAGCGCGACCCGGGCCGTCCTCCAACTCGAGAGCGGCGGAATTTGTCAGCTGACCATTGCATCGGTGCAGTCGTCCTCCAGCGCGAGCAATGGGCACGAAGATATCGCGATCGATGGCGAGAGGCTCGGCGCGCGCCTTCGCAAGCTTCGTCTCGAGGCCGGTCTCACGCAGGCCGAGCTGGCGCGCCGCACGGGCATTCACCGCCCAAACATCGCGCGCGTGGAGGCAGGGCGTCACACCCCCTCGCTCGAGACCTTGGCGCGCATTGCCAATGCGATCGGCGTGTCGACGACGCACGTTCTCGTCTCGCAGGAGTCATGAGCGCAGACGCTCCGCGCAAGCCGATAAAAGACGCATCGACGGTCATCGTCCTGCGCGAGACGTCCGGGGGGATCGAAACCTTCATGCTTTGCAGACACCAGCAAAGCGGCTTCATGGGCGGAGCGCACGTGTTTCCTGGTGGGAAGGTCGACCCGAGCGACAGCGCCCCCCGCTGGATCGAGCACGTCGACCGGACGCCCGAAGCGCTCAGCCACGCGCTCGGCGAGGCGGACACCGAGTCGGGCCTGGGTCTGCTGGTCGCCGCCGTGCGCGAGACGTTTGAAGAGGCGGGAGTGCTTCTCGCGAGCGCGGCCCCGAAGACCGACCTCGAGCAGGCTCGGGCGGAGCTTCACGAGGGCGGGTCGTTTCTCGAGCTCGCGACTCGGGCCGACATGACGATCGACTCGACCTCGCTCACGCCGTATGCACGTTGGGTTACGCCCAAGATGGAGAGCCGCCGCTTCGATACCCGTTTCTACATCGCCCGCCTCCCAGAAGGTCAGCGCGGATCCCACGACGGCACCGAAACGACGTCCGCGCTGTGGCTGCGACCGGCCAACGCGATCGACGAGATGTTGGCTGGTCGGATCAAGCTGGCGCCGCCGACCGTACGAACCTTGCAGTGGCTTGCCGACTTCGACGACGTCGATGCGGTCATCGCCGACGCGCTCTCGAGGAAACCGCCCTTGGTCAGGCCACGCATCGTGAGCGGGGACGAAGGGTGGTTTCTCGCGTTGCCCGGGGACCCGGAGCACCCCGAAGACGTGGCGGTGCTGCCGGGCGGGACACGCATGGTCTTCGACGATGGCGCTTGGCGAGATGTACCCTCGCCTGTTCGCTAGTGTACAGATTTTCCAGTTTATTCGGTTTGTCCCTTGTGCCGGCATGAGTGGACCCGTTACCCAAAAAGAATGGTGGCCCGATCCCGCACGCCCAAGGACTTGTTCACGGCATCGCAGATCGCACGTTTTTGCCAGGTCGACCTGAAGACAATCCACAACTGGGCCGATCGGGGCCGGATCGCGCATTTCCGAACCCCCGGTCGACATCTTCGGTTCCGCCGGCCGCACGTCCTCGATTTCCTGCGCAAGTATGGTTACCCCATCCCCGAAGAGCTCGACGCCACGCGACCACGCGTGGCCTTGCTCTTGAACGAAGGGGCGTTGAAAGAGCGGGTTGTCGAGTGTCTTCACGGCGCGTTTGACATCGCCCACTACGCCGAGCCGCTCGACGGGCTTCTCCGAATTGGGGAGCACCCGCCTGACGCGATTGTCTTGGCCGCCAGGGTCGGACACCTCAGCGGCCCCGAAGTCATCGAAGCGCTCAAGCGGGGCAGCCACACGGAGCACGTGCGCGCGGTGCTCTTCGCCGATGGCGAACGAGAGAGGCAGGCCGCCCTCGACGCGGGCGCCTCGGCGCATGTCGGGCAGTCGGACTTGGCGGGTTTGAGAGACACGCTAGAGGCCCTCATGGGCGTGCGGCACTGATCCCCGACGCTGACCACGCCGCCGGGCAAGCGCGGTTGCAGATCTGCGCTACCTGGCGTACCTCCGGCACATGTCTGTCGATGCGCTCAAGTTCAACGACCAAGGTCTCGTGGCCGTCATTGCGCAGGATGCCGAGAGCGGTGCGGTGCGGATGATGGCGTACGCGAACGAGGCAGCGATTCGGCGCACACTCGAGACGGGCGCGGCTCACTTCTACAGCCGTTCGCGGAAGCAGCTTTGGAAGAAGGGCGAGACCAGCGGCCACACGCTTGCGGTTCGCGACGTCTGGGTCGATTGCGATGGCGACACGCTGATCTACATGGTCGACCCCGAGGGGCCGTCCTGCCACACCGGAGCCGAGACCTGTTTCTTTCGGCGCTTGGAACGCGACGGGAGGCTGGTCGACGCGCAGGGCGAGGTTGCCGAGCCCACGCTCCTGCGCCTCGAGCGCACGCTTCAGACCCGCAAGGCGTCGGACGCGAGCAAGAGCTACACCAAGACCCTGCTGGACGCGGGTCCAGCGAAGGTCGACGCAAAGATTCGCGAGGAAGCCGCGGAGCTTGGCCGGGCGCTCATCGATGAATCGGACGCGCGGGTCGCCTCCGAGGCGGGCGACCTCACCTATCACATGCTGGTTGGTTTGGTGCTGCGCGACGTTTCGCTCCGCAAGCTCTTGACGGAGCTTTCGAAGCGCTTCGGGCGGTCCGGCCACGAGGAGAAGAGCAGTCGTCAGTAAAAGGGGACCGTCCTCGTTTTAGTTGAGGATCTTGTCGATGTCGCGTTCGATGGTCTCTTCGCGTACGCGGCGCGCCAGGGCTAGCTCGGTGATGAGAAGCTTTCGTGCTTGCTCCATGAGCTTCTTTTCGCCGTAGCTGAGCTCGCCTTTGTCGGCGCGGACCTTTGCCAAATCGCGTAGAACCTTTGCGACCTTGATCGGAGAGCCGCTCTTGAGCATCTCGGTGTACTCGCGATAGCGCCGATTCCACGGCTGCGACGTGACGGCCATCTCGTCTTTTTTGAGCTCTTCGAGCACCGTCTTGGCGGCGCTCCGAGACATGACCTGCCGAAGCCCCACGCGATCGACCGCGTTGAGCGCGACGCGGATGGTCCCCGACTTCCCATTTACGAGCTTGAGAATGTAGAAATCGATCTTGTCCGAGCCGATGAGCCGCTCTTCAATCTGAGTGATTTCGCCAACCCCGTGGGCCGGATGAACCGCTTTGTCGCCTACGCTGAAGCTCATGAAATCACTCTCCTCGGGTCAAGAAACAAGAAAACCCGCGCCGGGAGCGCGGGCAAAGAACCATTCGTCGCCGAAGTGCAAACGGGACCGAGCACGTGATCACCATAGCAAAACCCAGCCTGAAAGTCAATGCTTACTTTGAAGCAAAGCGCTGAAATTTCAATAGTTTACTGGCTTTTTCGCGGCTGCGTTCAGGATTGGGTGAGCGCGGCTCTTGCGGATGCCAAAACGGGCTCAGTTAGGCCGCGGGCGTTTGCTCGCGCCGCCCTTGCTGGGCGCTGGAGCCGCGGCTTTTGCGTCACCGGCCTCGGTCGCGGCGGCCTTGCCCTCTTCGATGAGGCCGTGCTCCTGTAAGAGCTTGTGCTCGACCGCTGCGAGGATGTCGGGATGCTCCTCTAGAAAGGTGCGCGCGTTGTCACGCCCCTGGCCCACGCGCTCCTCACCGTAGCTGTACCACGCACCCGACTTGTTGATGATGCCAGCCTCGACACCGAGATCGAGGACGTCTCCGGTGCGGCTGATACCCTTTCCGAAGAGAATATCGAACTCGCAAAGACGGAACGGAGGCGCGAGCTTGTTCTTCACGACTTTGACTCGGCAACGGTTGCCGACCGCCGCATCGCCGACTTTAATCGTCCCGATGCGGCGAATGTCGAGACGCTGCGACGCGTAGAACTTGAGGGCGTTCCCGCCGCTCGTCGTTTCGGGGCTCCCGAACATCACGCCGATCTTCATGCGAATCTGGTTGATGAAGAACAAGGTGGTGTGGCTCTTCTGGAGGTTGCCAGTGAGCTTTCGAAGCGCCTGGCTCATCAGGCGGGCCTGGAGGCCAACGTGGCTGTCGCCCATCTCGCCTTCGATCTCAGCCCGTGGCACCAGGGCAGCCACGGAGTCGATGACGATCATGTCGACCGCGCCCGAGCGGACCAGGGTGTCGGCGATTTCGAGCGCCTGCTCTCCGTTGTCAGGCTGGCTGACCAAGAGCTCGTCGACGTTCACACCGAGCTTTCGCGCGTAGTTTGGGTCGAGCGCATGCTCAGCGTCGATGAAGGCCGCGATCCCGCCCTTTTTCTGGCATTCGGCGATCGCATGGAGGGTGAGCGTCGTCTTGCCGCTCGACTCCGGGCCGTAGATCTCGACGATGCGACCCCGCGGATAGCCCCCTATGCCCAGGGCGAGGTCGAGGGAGATCGCTCCGCTCGAGATCACGGGCACCTGGATTTTGGCCGATTCGTCGCCCAGGCGCATGATCGCGCCCTTTCCATAGGCTTTCTCGATTGTTCCGAGGGCTAGATTGAGGGCTTTTTCGCGGTTCGAGTCGGCCATGGCGTGAATTCCTTTGGGTGAAACTACCTGAACACCCGTCTAGTCGGCTTGATTACACTAGTCAAGTTCGCTCCGTAGGACGATCGACAGCGCATCTCGACCCCCCCGGCGGTGCATAGGACCGTAGCCTACCCCGACCAGCCCCGAGCCGCGAGAGCAGACCGACCCGAGCGCCGGATGAGCCCTTCAGCGCTCGGCAAGATCGAGGGTACGCCCCAACGCGGAGCGCCTCACGAGCTCGAGGGCGATGTAGGAGGCCAGGATCTGAACCCGTTCGCGACCCCAGGGAAGCTTTCGGTGCTTGGTGATCGTCCGCTCGCCGCGCCGCGCGAGGCCGAACCAAATCGTACCGACCGGCTTGTCCTCCGTGCCGCCGTCGGGTCCGGCAATCCCCGTGACCGACACCGCGATATCGGCGCCTGCCACGCGTAGCGCCCCCTCGGCCATCGCTGCCGCGGTTTGCGCGCTCACTGCACCGTGCGCGCGCAGGATCTCCCGGTCGACGCCGAGCACCGCCTCCTTGGCGCTGTTCGCATAAACGACGGCGTCGAGCAGCAAGTAGCTCGAGGCGCCGGGCACTCGCGTCAGCATCTCACCGACCCGCCCGCCGGTGCATGATTCGGCCACTGCCAGGGTCTTGCCCTCGTTGCGAAGAGCCCGGCCTACCGCCTCGGCAAAGGAATCCGAGCGGCCTCCAAACACCGCATCGCCGAGCAGCGCGCGCACCTCGTCGGCGATCGATTCCGAACGCCGCTCGGCCTCGGGCGCAGAGCCGGCGCGCACGTGAACCTTCACCTCGATTTCGGGGAAGTGGGCGCGATAGCCGAGCGTCAATCCTTCGTGCTTCTCTTCGAGCCCCGCAAGGGTCTGGGCGACGCCGGATTCGGTCATCCCGAAGGTGCGGATGTGCGCCTGGTGGGTTCGGGGCTCGGCAAGGCCCGTAATCGCCGGAACGATCGATTCGTGAAAGATGTGCTTCATTTCGCGCGGCACGCCGGGAACGAAGAAGAACCGCGCGTCTCCGAGGCTCAGCGCAAAACCCGGGGCGGTGCCGACCGGATTCGGCAGGACTTGCGCACCCTGTGGAAAGTCGCCTTGTTTGGCGTTGGATTCGGGCATCACCCGACCAAACGCTTTGAACTTCTGTCGAATCCCTTCGACGACGCTCTCGTCGCGGCAGAGCTGGACGCCGGCGGCCGCCGCTGCCGCCATGGTCGTGAGATCGTCGGACGTCGGTCCCAGCCCACCGGTGACGACGACGACTTTGTTCGTTTCCGCAAAGCGTCGAATGAGCGTCACGATTCGCTCGAGCTGATCGTCGACGGTCGCATGCTCGACCACGTCGAATCCGAGCTTGGTCAGCTCCTCGCCGAGCCAAGCGGCGTTTGTATTCACCAACTCACCGCGGGTGAGCTCGGTGCCGATCGATAAGACTGCGGCGGTCATGAAGGTCGAGGAGTTTCGCAAATGCCGGACCGCGGTCAACCGCATTGCCCTCGGGGGTGAATGTGGTAGCGACCCTGGAAGCTTTTCCGCGTTTCTCGTGTTGATGGGAGTCAGATGAACCGGATACGGATCGGTACAGCATGGGGGCTGCTGGTCGCTAGCGCGGCGCTCCTCGTCGGAACCAAGGGGGCTGCGCAACAGAACGCGGTCGCGCTTTCCAATTTGCAAGTGAGCCGCGCCTCGCTCGAAAACGGGCTTCGCGTCGTCATGAACCCGGACCACACGGTCCCCACGGTGGCGGTCTCCGTCTACTACGACGTCGGATCGCGAAACGAGGCCAAGGGGCGCTCGGGCTTCGCACATCTGTTCGAGCACATGATGTTTCAGGGCTCGGCCAACGTGGGCAAGGGCGAGCACTTCAGCTTGATCATCAACCGCGGAGGCAGCGCAAACGGCACCACGAGCAACGACCGCACCAATTACTTCCAGACCCTTCCCTCGAACGAGCTGGCCCTGGGGCTCTGGCTCGAGGCCGACCGAATGCGGTCCCTGGCGATCACCCAGGAAAACTTCGAAAACCAGCGAATGACCGTCATGGAAGAGCGCCGCCAGCGCATCGACAACCAGCCCTACATCCCGAGCATGCTTCGGATCAACGAGCTGGCGTACGGCGACTACTGGCCCTACGCCCACTCGACCATTGGCGACATGCAGGACTTGCTCGATGCGCCGCTCGAGGCCGTCCAGGAGTTCTTCAATACGTTCTACGCGCCGAACAACGCCGTCTTGAGCCTCAGCGGGGACTTCAGCCCGGAAGAGGCGATGGCGCTGGTCCGCGAGTACTTCGGCGAGATCCCTGCGCGTGAGACCCCTGCATTCGTGGAGCCGGCGCCGCCCGTGCAGAACGCGGAACGCACCGAGACGATGTACGACGCCAACGCGACCCTTCCGGCATTCCACATCGCCTACCACATCCCGCCCAACCGCTCTCCCGATCACTACGCGCTCGAGATCCTCGCGCTGGTGCTCGGCGACGGCGAATCGAGCCGGCTCTATCAGTCGCTCGTGAAGGAAAAGGAGATCTGCCAGGACGTCGCCATCGGCACCGATGACCGACGCGGTCCCGATTTGTTTTCCGCATGGGCGGTGATGGCGAGCGGACATGCTCCCAAGGAAGCGCAGGGTGCAATCTTGGCCGAGATCGCCGCGATCGCCGAAAAAGGCATCAGCGATCGCGAGCTGGAAAAGGCGCAGAACCGAATCCACGCAGCGTTCGTCTTCGGTCTTCAGTCGAACATGTCGCGCTCCCAGCGACTCGCCGAGTACGAGCTCTATTGGGGCGACGCGAATCTGCTCAAACTGGAGCTCGACCACTACCTCGCGGTAACCGCCGACGACGTCAAACGCGTGGCGGGCACCTATTTCGACGCGAACCAGCGAACCGTGCTCGACGTTCAGCCCGGCACAGCCCCCGATTCGGAGGAGAAATGATGACGCGGCATCGATTCGGTCTCGTGGTCGTCGGTTTGGGCGCTGTGCTCCTCTTGGCGGCCTGCGGTAGCAGCAAGGGTAGCGGCACGGCCGAGCCTCAGTCCGCCAAGGATGTGAACGCCCAGGCCCAGCCCAAGCGAGAGTCCCCTCCTCCGCCGACCGAGGCCAAGAACATGTCGCTTCCGACGGTTCACGTCGACGAGCTGAGCAATGGGATGCAGGTGAACACCATCGTCACCGACCAACTTCCGGTCGTATATGCGACGCTCGTCGTGCGAAGCGGGGCCGAATCCGACCCGACGAGGCTCCCGGGCCTGTCGGGCTTGGTCGCCCAGATGCTCAAGGAAGGCACCACGAAACGTTCGGGGGCGAAAGTCGCCGAGGAAATCGAGTTTCTGGGGGCTGACCTCTGGGCGAGCTCGGACGAAGAGAACAGCTACGTCGGCGTCCGCGCGCTAACCGAGCAGTTTGAGCAGGTCATGGGGATTTTGGCCGAGGTCGCAGGGACGCCAGCCTTCAGCGGCGCGGAGCTCGCGAAGCTCAAGCGGCGTGAGCTCGATCGCTTGGCGCTCTCCGAGCGGGAACCGAGCTACATCGCCCGCCGCGCGTTCTACCGGCAGCTCTACGGCAAGCATCCGTACGGAACGGTCGACACCAACCCGCAGGCGGTGAAGCGGGTTCGACGCCAAGACTTGGTGCGATGGCATCGTGACCACTTCGTTGGCAAGAACGCGTTCTTGGTGGTCGCCGGCGACGTCGACCCCGACCAGGTCGCCGAGGCCGCGCAAAAGGCACTCGGCTCCTGGAGGGCAGGCAAGCGCGTGGTACCGAGCTACGCGGAGCCGCCGCGGCCGAGCGATCGCCACATTTTGGTCGTCGATCGACCCGGCTCGGTGCAATCGGTGATCTACCTCGGCAATCTCGCGATCGCGCGTGCAAACCGCGAGTGGATTCCGCTCGTCGTCGCAAACCAGGTTTTGGGAGGCTCGGCGGCATCCAGGCTCTTCATGGACCTTCGCGAAAAGCGAAGCCTGACCTATGGGGCCTACAGCGCGATTGTCGGGCGCGCCGAAATCGGCCCCTTCGTCGCCTATGCCTCGGTTCGCACCGAAGTGACCAACGAAGCGCTCGGGGCGTTCTTCGACCACCTCGAACGAATCAACCAAGAGGCCGCCGAGCCCGAGGAGCTGGTGAACGCCAAGCGGTACTTGAGCGACTCGTTTCCGCTCAAGGTCGATACTCCCGGCAAGCTTTCCGAGCTCGTGGTGGAGCTACGGACCTTCGGCTTGCCCGATGATTACTGGGACCGCTACCGCCAGGCGATCCGGAAGACCAGCGCCTCCGAGGCGCAGTACGTGGCGCGCAACTACATCCGGCCCAAGAGCGCCCTGGTCGTCATCGTCGGACAGGCAGCGGACTTCGCTCAGTCTCTCCAGGAGTTCGGACCGGTGACGGTCGTTTCCCCGGACGGCGAGCTGAAGGCCAAGTTCGAGGACAAGCGATCCAAAGCCGCCGGCTCTGGTGCGCCGCGCGGCCCCATCCAGTAGAGTCCAATCATGTGCGGAATCGTAGGTCACGTAGGCGACGAGCAGGCCACGCCTATCCTGCTCGATGGGCTTCGGCGCCTCGAATACAGGGGCTACGACTCGGCGGGCCTCGCCGTTCATGCAAGAGACGGCATCGAGATCGTTCGAGCGGTCGGAAAGCTTCGGAACCTCGAGAAGGCGCTTCTTCAAGAGGGGCTCCCGGGCAAGGTCGGGATCGGGCACACGCGCTGGGCGACGCACGGCCGGCCTTCGGAGGTCAACGCGCATCCGCACGTGGCCGGTCCGGTAGCTGTCGTCCACAACGGGATCATCGAGAACCACCTGGAGCTCCGGTCCGAGCTCGAGGCCAGCGGCTTCACCATGAGCAGCGACACCGATACCGAGATCATCGCGCACTTGGTCCACCGCGAGACGAAGGAGGGACACGATCTGGCGACTGCGATTCGCCGTTCCCTCGAGCACGTCGAAGGGGCCTATGCGATCGCCGTGCTCTCGGAGAGCGAGCCAGACCGCATCGTGGTCGCCAAGAACGCGAGCCCCCTGGTGATCGGCGTGTCCCAGGGCGCAACGTATTGCGCCAGCGACATTCCGGCGCTCCTTCCGTACACCAACCAAATGGTGTTCATGGAGGACGGCGAGCTCGCCGTGCTCGAAGCCGAAGGCTTCACGCTGACCAAGCTCGACGGCACCGAGGTGAGCCGACGGCCGCGAAGCATTTCCTGGTCGCCGGTGATGGCGGAGAAAGATGGCTACAAGCACTTCATGCTGAAGGAGATCTTCGAGCAACCCCGCGCGCTCGAGGACACCTTGCGCGGCAGGCTCGACCGCGAGAACGCCGACATCGCGACGCCCGAAATCGGTCTTTCGGACGAGGACGCCAAGAGCATTCGACGCGTGATCCTCCTCGCCTGCGGCACCAGCCATCACGCGACCATTGCGGGCCGGTACTGGATCGAAGAGCTCGCGAAGGTCCCGGCCATCACCGAGCTCGCGAGCGAGTTCCGAGGTCGTGACGCGGTCGTCGGCGAAGGCGATCTGGTCATCGCGGTCAGCCAATCGGGCGAGACCATCGATACGCTGATGGCGGCCAAAGAGGCCAAGAAACGCGGCGCCAAGGTCTTGGCGATTGCCAACGTGAACGGCAGCGCCATCCCGCGCATGTCCGACGCGAGCTTCTACACTCACGCCGGGCCGGAGATCGGCGTCGCATCGACCAAGTGCTTCATCACCCAGCTCGCCAACCTGCTGATGTTCAGCATCTGGCTCGGCCGCCGACGTGGCGCGATCGACAACGCGCAGGCCGGCGAGCTCGTCGAAGGGCTCGCGCGCATTCCGCAGGTGATCGGTGAACGACTGCGGATCACGCATTTGACGATCAGCGACATCGTTCGGGATTTCGCCGACGCCCGAGACGTGCTCTTCCTCGGCCGCGGCCTCGGCTACGCAATGGCGCTCGAAGGGGCGCTCAAGCTCAAAGAGATCTCCTATGTGCACGCAGAGGGGTACGCCGCTGGCGAGATGAAGCATGGGCCCATTGCGCTCCTCGATGCTCGGGTACCGGTCATCGTGCTGATGCCGAAAGACAGGCACTACGAGCGCGTCTCGAGCAACCTGCAAGAGGCGCGTGCGCGCGAAGCGAGGATCGTGGGCGTGACGGTCGCGGGCGATACGCAGGGGCAGGCGCTCTGCGAGCGTTTCGTCGAGGTCGCGGAAACCTCTGAAGCGCTCAGCCCCTTCGTCATGGTCGTCCCACTGCAGCTCTATGCGTACTGCGTGGCAGACCACAAGGGCACCGACGTGGACCAGCCCCGCAACCTCGCCAAGACCGTCACCGTGGAGTGAAGCGCGGGATGCGCGTCGGCCTCGTCACCACAGGCTTCCCACGCTTCGAGGGCGACTGCAGCGGCGCGTTCGTCCTGACCGTGGCGCGGGGGCTCGTCGAGCAGGGTCATCGCGTTCGCGTCTTGGCCCCCGAACCCCGGCGCGGCGGCTCGGCTCCGCGCTGGCCGGGGATCGAGGTGCGCTGGGTACCCTACGCGCGGCCCCGGCCCCTGCAGCGGTCGTTCTATGGAAGCGGCGCACCGGACAACCTGCGTCTACGACCGACGCGCTGGCTGGGTGCGGCGGCCTTCACCGCTGCCCTCTACCGCGCATCGAGGCGCGAGCTCGCCGACTGTGACTCCTTGCTCAGCTCCTGGTGCATTCCCAGCGGCTGGGTCGCCTCGAAAACGGCCGAGGGGAGGCCGCATCTTTGTCTCTGCCACGCAACCGACGTTCGCTGGCTCTCGAAGATGCCGGGCGGCCGCTCGGTGGCGCGCGACATCGCGGACGGGGCCAGCGCGATGTGGTTTCTGAGCGAAGCGCTGCGCGACCGCTTCTTGGAAACGGCAGAGATCGATTCCGACCGAGTTCGCAGCCATCTCGGACCGATGCCGATCGAGACGCCGCGGGACTTGGACGAGCCCCGCCCAGCGCTGCGACGCCGCCTTGGCATCGAGGGCTTCACCCTGCTCTTCTTGGGCCGCCTCGTTCCCGTCAAAGGCCTCGCGGAGCTTCTTCACGCCATCGCTGCCTTCCCCCGGCCCGTCAGCGTCCGGATCGCCGGGGACGGCCCGGATCGCAGAAAGCTTCGCGCACTCGCACGCGGCCTTCGAGTCGACGCGGTCTTCGAAGGCTGGGTTGCAGGCGAGCGAAAAGAAGCTCTGCTGCGTGCCTGTGACGCGATCGTGGTCCCCTCGAGGCCGCTCGACGGTCTGCCCACGGTCCTGTTCGAGGCCCAGGCGCGCGCGCTGCCCATCATTGCCACGGACGCTGCTGCGATCCCGGCCCGGATGCGGAGTCACCCGCAGGTCGAGCTCGTTCCCGCAAACGATCGCGCCGCCCTGCGGCAGGCGATCCTCCGGGTGCATGACCGAAGCGCCGCCGAGCCTTCGCTCAGGGCTTGACCTTCTGCGTACCTCGGGGCGCCCGGTACGTGAAACGCTTGTCGGAGACCTCGCGGTTGAACCTGATCTTCGAGAAGTCGAAGCGGTTGCGGTTCCCCTCCGAGTCGATGATCAGGACCCTCTGGACGACGCCTGCGCGCTTGCCCTCGGTCGTCAAGGTGCGAACGTAAAAGACGAGCTGCTCGTAGTTCGGGGTCGGTCGGCGCGGAATGAGCTGGAGCACATAACCGCCTTTGAACTTCTCGTTGTCATGCTCGAGGAGGCGGACTTCGAAATCCTTTTCGAGGTTGCCGCTGCCCGTCAGAAACGAAAACGCCGATGGGAGCTGATCCTGGTCGAGCGCGCGCTCGATGAGCTGGCCGTTCTTCTCGCCTTCTTCGGGCGGCTGGTAAATCAGCAGCGTCTTTCCGTTGCTCACGAAGACCTGCCCGTTGGGCTTCGCATAGTCCCAGCGCATCATGCCCGGCTTCTTGAAGACCACCTTCCCCTTCGCTCGGTCGTACCGGTCGTAGAGTCGGGTGTAGCGGGTTTGCTCGAAGTCGGCGTTCAAGGTCTTGGTCTGGTCGTAGAACGATTGGACCAAGCCGAGGACCACCGCGGGGTCGAGCCGATTTGCTTCTTGAGCACCGCCGCTGTCGGCCTGGGACAGCAGGACGAAGCAAAAACTCGAAATCCAAAGGAGTCTCGTGACCATCTCGTTCTAAAACGCTCCCGATCGCGCAGTATTCATCGCGGCGCCCGGGACACAAGGCAAGCACGAGACCCCAATGTGGGATTGATCATTCGCGACGACGACCGTACTATGAATAGGCGGTAAATCGGGTGACGGCTCGCTGGCTTCATCGGCCGTCAACCCCCTTTTTGGTCGTTGGCTTGGCCTAAGCGCGTCCTTTCTTGTCGTCTCTTCTTGTCTCTTGTTGTCTCTTGGCTTGAAAACCACTGGACACCTCGGAGGTGACATGTCCAAACACGCTGCTCGAACGATCCCGCCGGAGCGACAAAGGTCGCACCTAGAACAGAAGCACGCCGAGCTCTCGGAGCGCGTCGCAGCCCTAGACAGTCGCATGAGCCTCACACCGGCCGAGGAGCTCGAGCTCCATCAACTCAAAAAAGAGAAGCTTTATGCTAAGGACGCCCTGAGCGAGGTCGGCTAGCCGTTCGCCGCGCGCCGGAGGCCTCCTTCCCTTCCGGCGCTTCTTGGTGCTCTTGGTGCTCTTGTGTGCTGTTGGGCGCTCCTCGTGTCCACGTTCGACGGCCCGCTCCTTCAGCTGGATCCTGGGGGCGGGCCTTCATCGTTGGCTTGGGGGGACGGATTTCGGGCTTAAAAGCAAAATGGGCCACCGGTTGGTGACCCATTTCAAACGAAAGAATCGATGCTACAGTCAAAAAGCTAGGGCAAGTAAGTTAAGTCGAAATTTCCCAATGTTTCGTAAAAAAGACGACCCAACGCCGCGCTGATGCCGGGCAAGCTGGAAAGTGCACGGCGAAGGGTCATAAGCAAGCGACTGAGTACTCTGCAATCGCGATGCCAACGCGACTACGTCTCAAAAACCGGGGTTTTTTTCGCCATCTGCCTTATCGGTAGGACATTTCTGTCATAGACGCGCACCCGATTGTCGTGGTCGGCACAACCGCGCTCTTGGGCCGGCCGATAAGCACACATCCCCCTACCGGACAGGTTGAAGTGCCCGGGCTCTCCCGCGTATGATCTCAGCAACGGTGCAGGCCGGACCCAATGCCCAAGTGCAATAGCTGCGAAGGAAAGGTGCTCAGAACCGATGCGTTCTGCGGTACGTGTGGCGAGCCGGTTCCTGGCGGGAAGCCCGTCGTGCCGATCTCCCGCGAGTTCAAGCTCGCCGATGCGCTCGTCGAACCCGAACGTTCGCGCGGAACCCTGCCCCCCGAGGCGGGAGCTCCCGCGTCCGCTAGGGCGGTGGCAGTCGTTGCCGTCTCTGACCCGGAGCTCGACGAGCCCGAGAAACTCACCGTGAGCCGGACGGCCATTCGCGAGCGAGAGCCCCAGAGCGAGCCCGCGCCGGTCCTGCCGCTTCACCGCAAGAAGTCCGGGACCGGGAGCAAGCGTCAGGTGGAGCCGGCTGCGGCCGAGTCTCGAAGCGAACCCATCACGGCCCCGAGGCCCGAGCTTGATTCGGGCGCGAGCGTTCCGAACATGCCGATCCCGCCGGGGCCGCCCATTCTCGCCTCGGACCTACTGCGCGAGCAGATGCGGCCGTCGAGCCCGGGCGAAAAGGCCCTGCGCGTCGCCAGCGTCGTCCTGAGCGCCCTCGGCGCGCTCGGAGTCCTGCTCACAGGCGGCCTCCATCCTTTGACGTTCGTCGCCCTCGCCCTTTTGATTATGACCGCGACCTTGGCACTCACGCCGATGTCCTACCGCGCGCGCGCCACCGCGATCTTCTCGGCCGGCGCGGTCGCTACCGCGGTTGCCCTTTGGCAGCAAGCGCTGCGGGGGATCGCGCCGGAGGGCGTGATCTTGGCCAGCGCAACGATCCTGCTCAGCGGCAGTCTTCTTTTTCGGGCGTACTACCGCGGCGCACGACTGGCGCGCGTGGCGGTGACACTCGGGGTCCTCGCCCTAGGCGCCTGGTTTTTCGCCTCCGGGGGGCACGAAAGCCTCGTCATGCTGGACGGCCACTGGCAATCCTGG
Source organism: Deltaproteobacteria bacterium (assembly GCA_004283055.1). Taxonomy (GTDB): domain Bacteria; phylum Myxococcota_A; class Polyangia; order Polyangiales; family Houyiibacteriaceae; genus SG8-38. Next base: position 6,309 of record SHLP01000049.1, on the reverse strand, counting down.
GCGCCCGCGGTCACGCACTTGAGCTTCGGCCTCTTGGCTCTCCTCTCTCTGATGGCCTTCATGGACAGCAGCACGCGCGGCGGCTCTCATGTCTGGGCGGCGGCTGTCCTGACGCTCTATTCGGTGCACATCGCTCTGCTCGTTGCCACCGGGATCTGGCCCGTCGACGAGGGGCCGGCGCGCATCGAAGGGCCCGCGGTTGCTGCGATCCTCGCCGGTCTGGTGGGCACCGTCCTCGCGGGCCTGGCGCTCGCGCAGATTCTGGTCGCCGCGCACAGGGCCGGCTCGCGCACGCCTTGAGCCGCGCGGCCCCTCAGGGAACTTTTCGAGGCCAGGATGCGAGGAGGATGACCGCGCAGGTACGGCCCTTTTCGTCCTCGGCTTTGCCGTAGCCGGCGTCGGTGAATCGCGGGTCGGTCACCGTCATGCGATGGCTGGGGCTGTCTGCGATCGCGTTCAGCGCTTCGCGCATGGTGGCCGCGCGCGCCACCGCCTCGCCGACGACGCGGGCTTCGATCCCACGCTTGAGCAGGCGAGCTTCGGGGTCCCCATTGGGGTCGAGCTCGTGTCCGAACCGGCCTGAATCGCAGACCATTTGGGCGTGGCTCGTCGCCTCCTGGCTCAGGAGCCGGTTGGAGCGCAGGGAGCGTGCACCCGTCGCGCGCCGGAGTTGCATCAGCCATGCCTCCGGGGACTGAGAGCCGCTCCGAGTCGTGGGGCCTTCTGGGATCTTTCCGACCCAGCGCTCGGCAACGGGTCGAGGTCCGTTGGGCCCGGTCGCTACCAGTTGAACGAAGAGCGGACGCCCCCACTCGACCGGAATCGAAATCGTCGAGCCTAGCTGGCCGCCGTCGACCGCGATCCGCCGCGACGAGCCCGAGGAATCCCGGACGACCAGGTAGGGGTCCCGGAAGTCGTCGATCACCGTGGCGTGAAGATTGTTACGACCCGCCGTCGTGAGTGCGCCAGCGCGCACCGCCGCGACCAAAACGATGCGCTCGCCCGACCGGGCACGGCCACAGATCAGCGGCGCGTCGGACGTCTCATTCAGGTCTTCGAGCCATGCCTTGAAACTGTCGAACTCCCCGGTGACGCCAAACTTGGCGTAGACCGGATTCGCGTCAACCCCAGCCTCCCGCGCGGCCTTGATGAGCTCGGCCGAAGGAGGGATGCGCTGCAGCTCCGCGAGCTGGCCAGCAACGCCTTCGAGCTTCTTGTCCTTGATGCACAAGGGCGCCGGCGGAGCTGCCGGGGCGGCTTCGGCGGGAGCGTCGGCGTTTTTGTCGGCACCGGCCGTCGCGTGGACCGCGAGCAGCATGGCACAAAGGAGGGTGGTTTTGCGCAGCATCGTTTTGAGTCACGTCCGGTAGTCGGCGTTGATCCGAACGTACTCGTGACCGAGGTCGCAGGTCCAATAATGACCGATTCCGGGCCCAGACCCGACGATGACCGAGATTTGGTATTCCTTGCGCTTCATCGTCGCAGCTGCTTTCGCCTCTGTTTTTGCGGTCATGCGGGGCGTACCCTCCCGGAAGATCGAAACCGGGCCGATCTGCACCGAGACGTGATCAGGATTGAAACGTGCGCCCGAGCGGCCCGCGGCGGCGACGATACGGCCCCAGTTCGGGTCGCAGCCGTGCAGCGCGGTCTTGACGAGCTGGGAGCACGCGATGGTCCGAGCGATCTGCAGCGCATCGGCATTGGTCCGCGCGCCGCGAACCTCGATCCGCACCAGGTGCTCGGCGCCCTCCCCGTCGGCGACGATCTTTTTGGCGAGGGATTCGAGGACTTCGGTGAGCGCGCCGAGCAAGCGCCGGCCCGACGCGCTCTTCTCTTCGACGGTGCGACCCGTCGCTGCGCCCGACGCAAGCACATAGATTGAATCGTTGGTGCTCGTGTCGCCGTCGACCGTTGCACGGTTGAAGCTCAGCTCTGTGGCTTGCCGCAGAAGCTTGGAGAGCGTCGACCGGCCGAGCGGAGCGTCCGTCGTCACGAAGGCGAGGGTCGTCGCCATGTTGGGGTGGATCATCCCGGCGCCCTTGGCGATGCCGAGCAGACGGCACCTCGTTCGACCGACCTGGACCTCGGCTTGCGCCACCTTGGGCCCGCGATCGGTGGTGAGAATGGAGCGCGCAAACCGAGAGGCGCCCGCCTGCGACAGGTCGTCCACCAGGTCTGGAACCGCGATTTCGAGCGTTTCGCGCGGGAGCTGGACGCCGATGACCCCGGTCGATGCTGGAACCACCAGCGAGCTCGGAACGCGAAGCGAGCGGGCGACAGTGCGGGTCAGCGCCAGGGCGGCCTGATGCCCCTGCTTTCCGGTGCAGGCGTTTGCGTTTCCACTGTTGACCAGGACGGCCTGGCATCGCCCGCTCTTGAGTCGGCGCTCGCTGATCTTCACGGGCGCCGCGCGCACCCGATTCCGAGTGAACACCGCCGACGCGACGGCAGGCTCATCGGCGAAGATCAGGCCGAAGTCCAAGGCGCCCCCCGCTTTGACCCCGCCGTGCACCCCGGCGAAGCGAAACCCCTTCACCCGTCCGCTCATGGCGTGCCTCTTACCAGAAGCCGCTCACTGCGGCGAGGCTGCGGCCTGATCTTCGCGGTAGTGGCAGTTCTTGTACTTCTTCCCGCTACCGCAATAGCAGGGATCGTTGCGACCGAGCTTGGGGCGATCGCGCTTGACTGTCGCCGCCTGGGCCGGGGGCTGCTGCGGAGCAGCAGCTTCTCCGCCCGCACGTCTGCCCCTCCTGGCTGCCGCTCGGCGAGCCTGCCTGCTCGGCCCCGAAGGCTGCGCACCCGAAGCGCCCTGCTCCCCCCCAGCCTGATGGCTCGTGCGGATCTGCCGCTGGCGCTTTTCGGTGGCCTGGCGCCGCTGCTCCTCGAGCTGCCTCAGCTCCTCTTCGCCTGCGCGCTCGACGGTGAACATCGCAAGGGTGACCGAGGACTTCACGCTCTGCACCATCTCCAGGTACATGTCGAAGCCCTCACGCTGATATTCCTTCTTGGGGTCGCGCTGCCCGTAGCCGCGCAGGCCGATGCCGTCACGCAGGTGGTCCATCCCTTGGAGGTGGTCCATCCACTGCTTGTCGATCTCCTGAAGATACAGGTCGCGAAACAAACGAAGGAAGTTCTCGGTGCCAAACTCCGCCTCTTTTCGGTCGAGCACGGCTGAGGCGTCGGCGTAGAGCTTTCGGAGGAGCTCGTCACGGTCGCTGATCTCTCGGATGCCCGTCGCGCCGATCGCGAACTGGTCCTTGAAGGCGCGTTCGAGGCCATCGAGTTCCCAGTCTTCATAGTGTTTGCCGGGCGGGCACGCGTGGTCGACCATCGTGACGACGATTTCGTCGACCAGATCGAGCAGGCGCTCCTTCTGCTCGCTCAGGGACATGCCGACGGCCTGTTCGACCGCCTTGTAGGCGCCAAGCGGATCGTTTCGGAACTCCTCGAGCGGCACCACGCAGCCGAACCAGAGATAGAGGTCCTTTTCGAGGTGCTCGACGCGCACATCGGTGAGCGAGGCAAGGTCCGATTCGTTTGCGCGCTTGCGGTGCCCGGGCAGCTCGGCTTCGCTGAGGCCCGCTTCCGGAAGCGGATACGAATGGAACTTCACGATGTTTTCGAGCACCTTCGCGACCCGGGACAGGAGCGCGACGTCGATTTCGTCGACCAGCGGCTCCGGCTCGACGCCGGCCTTTCGCTGCTCATCCGACGGAACGGTTCGATACTCGCCGCGCAAAACCTGCTTACGCAGCGCATACATGCTCTTGCGCTGCTGGTTCATGACATCGTCGTATTCGAGCAAATTCTTTCGAACGTCGAAGTTGCGTTCTTCGACCTTCTTTTGCGCGTTCTCGACGGCACGGGTCACCCAGCGGTGCTCGATTGGAATGTCCTCTTCCATCCCGAGCCGGTCCATCATGGTCTGTACGCGCTCGCCGGCGAAGATCCGCATGAGGTCGTCTTCGAGCGAGAGGAAGAAGCGCGAGGCGCCCGGATCACCCTGACGGCCGGAGCGACCTCGGAGCTGGTTGTCGATGCGGCGCGATTCGTGACGTTCGGTTCCGATGATCTGCAGGCCTCCGGCCTCTTTCACGGCCTTTGCGTCCTCCTTGCATTTGGCGATGAAGTGTTCGGTCGCCTTGGCAATCGCGGGGTCGCGGCGCGCAGGGTCGGCCAGAATCTCTTCCGAGGCGTTCTCGAGGACTTCGAAGCGGGCGAGCATCTCCGGGTTGCCGCCAAGCACGATATCGGTGCCTCGACCGGCCATGTTGGTGGCAACGGTGACCGCGCCCGGGGTACCAGCCTGTGCGACGACATAGGCTTCTCGCTCGTGCTGCTTGGCGTTCAGAACGTTGTGCGGGACGCCTCGTCGGTTGAGAAAGTGCGCGACGGCATCCGACTTCTCCACGCTCGTCGTACCGACGAGCACGGGCTGCCCGCGCTTGTGGGAGGCTTCGATTTCTTCGCAGAGCGCGCGAAACTTCTCGCGCTCGGTCTTGTAGATGAGGTCCTCATCGTCGGCACGCGCGATGGGCTTGTTGGTCGGTATGACGACCACGTCGAGCTCGTAGATGTTGTGAAACTCGGTCGCCTCGGTGTCGGCTGTCCCGGTCATGCCGGACAGCTTCTTGTACAAACGAAACAAGTTCTGAAACGAGATCGTTGCGAGGGTGAGGTTCTCGCTCTGAATCAGGACCCGCTCTTTGGCTTCGACCGCCTGATGGAGGCCATCGGACCATCGCCGCCCCGGGAGCACGCGTCCGGTGAACTCGTCGATGATCATCACCTTGCCGTCCTCGGACACCATGTAGTGCTGGTCCCGGTGGTACAGGGCGTGCGCTCGCAGGCATTGCTGCAGGATGTGTAGGGTCTCGAGGTTGGCCGGGTCGTAGAGGTTGCCGTCTCCGCCGAGAAGCCCGCGCCCCGCCAAGAGCTCCTGCGCGCGCTCCATGCCATCTTCGGTGAGGGTCACGCTCCGATTCTTTTCATCGAGGTCGAAGTGCTCTTCTTGGCGAAGCCGGGGGATGACTTCGTTGATCAGCTGGTACTTCTCACTCGCGGTCTCGCCGGGACCGCTGATGATCAGCGGCGTCCGCGCCTCGTCGATGAGAATCGAGTCGACCTCGTCGACGATGGCGTAGTTCAGATCACGCTGCACATAGTCGTAGATGCTGAACTTCATGTTGTCGCGCATGTAGTCGAAGCCGAACTCGTTGTTCTGCCCGTAGGTGATGTCGCAGTTGTACGCGCGCTTTTTGACGGCGTTGCTTTGCCCCGGGACGACGACGCCGGTGCTGAGACCGAGAAACCCGTAGAGCTTCCCCATCCACTCGGCGTCGCGACTCGCGAGGTAGTCGTTGACGGTCACGACGTGTACGCCCTTGCGCTCGAGCCCGTTGAGGTAGCAGGCAAGCGTGGCGACGACGGTCTTGCCTTCACCGGTCTTCATCTCGGCGATTTTGCCTTGGTGCAGGACGATGCCGCCTACGAGCTGGACATCGTAGTGCCGCATGCCGAGGACGCGCTTGCTCGCCTCGCGGGCGACCGCGTACGCCGGGACGAGCAGGTCATCGAGAGGGGCGCCGTTGTCGAGCTGCTGACGGAACTCGGCGGTTTTTCCACGCAGCTGGGCGTCCGATAGCTTCGCCATGTCGGATTCGAGCGCCGAGATCGCAGCAACCGTCGGCTGCATGCGCTTCACCTCGCGGTCGTGCTTGGTGCCAAGCACCTTCTTCAGGACGGAGTTGAACACGGCTGCAATCTAGGTCGGCCGGGCGAGCGGCGCAAACGACAGTCAAAACCAACGCTTAGAGAGCGCGAGCACCGCCATCAGCACGAAGACCAAGAGCACGAAGGCCCAAAGACCGCGGCCCGACGACGATGTTGACGGTGGGGGCGATTCCCCGTCGCCGAGCGCATCGAGAAGCCGGCGCGCGCGCGTGCGAGCTAGGATCTCGACCCGCAGCAAGACCGCAGCGACGATCAAGCCGATCAGGAAGATCGCAGCGGCCGCTTGCCATCGCCGACGCTCTTGCTCGAGCGCGAGCGCTTGGTCGACACCCAGCCGCGAGCTCATCCCAGATCCGACCGACACGACATCGAAGCTCGGCACCGCAAACAAGGCCGCGATCGCCTCCTCGACCGACGCTTCTGGAACGACGCCGTCGAGGATCGCCAGCGCAAGTGGATCGAGCCCTTGCCGATCGGCATCGGCGAGAACGAACCTGGCCGCGGCCTGCGCCCGGTCGATGCCGGCCCGGTCGGCGACTACGAAGCTCGTGACCCCGGCGGTGTTGGTGTTGTCGA
>SHLP01000170.1 GCA_004283055.1 Deltaproteobacteria bacterium | reverse complement strand
ATCGCAGGCGGCGGCGACGCGAGGATGGTTCTCGAAGAGGAAATACGCGTCAACCGTGCCCACCGGAACACCCGGCACAGCGGCCTTGGCGCGCTCGATGTAGTCGATCAGTTGGTCTTCGCTCAGGTCTTCGCGCAGCATGACTTCGTTGCCGACCGCGAGGATGTCGGCATGCCCGGCACGGGCGACCTCGATTCCATTGCGGAGCTCGATTTCGTTCGTATCGAGCTCCTCCGATAGACCGACCCCCACCATCGTCTTCAGACCGAGCTCATGTGCGATGCGGGGCGTCTGCTGGTTGCCCTCTCGACACGAAAAGCTCCGAATCCAGCGCGTGTAGGGCTCGATGATCCTCAGCCGCGCGCGGATTTGTTGCTCGCTGATTTCCACGCCTGGAGACTGGCCCTCGAGGTAAGGGCTAAACGAAAGGCCGTGAATCTTTCTTCGCAAAATGGTCCAGAGCAGCTCGACTTTGTCCCCGCGCGACATCTGGGTGAGATCGGCGCCCAGAAGCCCGGGGAATCCCGGCACTTTGTAACCCGATCGCCTCAGCGATACGGCAGCGCTCGACCGCGAGCTGACGGAGAAATCCTTATCGATGGCTCTGGACACAACCACTCCGATTGAGCGCAAAAACGCGCAGCAGCGCGAAAGCTTAGCACGATCGGCCGCGGGTCGAGCGTTCGATTATTTGGGTGTTCGAGGCGGCCAAAGGCCATCGAGGGCACTATGAACTTCCGGTGGCCGGCTCCCTCTCTTCCTATCCACCTGCTGAGCTCGACGCAGCGCTCCGAGTGGACGTCCGTGTTCTCGGCGACCTCCTCGGTGAGGTCCTGCGGCAGCAGGCCGGGCCGGAGGTGTATGACACCGTCGAGCGCATCCGGAAACAGGGCAAAGCCCTCCGGGAGTCCGATGCGAGCGAGCGCGACCCGGCCCTCGGCGAGCTCTATGCGATTGTCGAGGCGCTCCCACTCGAGATCGTGGGCGACGTTGCGCGGGCCTTCTCTCTTTTCCTCACGCTTGCGAACATCGCCGAGCAACGGCACAAGGTGCGTGACCGACGCACCGCCCAAATGCGCGCCGCGCGCGGCGCCGTCGTGGAACCTCGACTCGATTCCTGCAGCGACGCGATTGCGAAAATGATTGCGGCGGGCATCGACCCCACCCGCGTGCACGAAATCGCGAGCGCACAGCACGTGGAGTTCGTGCTCACTGCCCATCCGACCCAAGTGGTTCGGCGCACGCTCCTTCAGCGATACAACCGCATTGCGGATTCCCTTCGCAGCGGCGATCGAAAAGACCTCACCCCGGACGAGCAGGACGCCGTGCGCTCGCAGCTCCGACGGGACATCTCGACGGTCTGGCACACGGACGAGCTCCATCGAAGCCGCCCTACCCCCACCGATGAAGTGCGCGGCGGGCTCGCGGTTTTGGAACAGTCGCTCTGGCATGCTGTACCTCGATTTCTGCGGCGTTTCGACTCTGCGCTTCAATCGCAGACGGGACGCGGCCTCCCGATCGACGCAAGCCCCGTTCGGTTCGGCTCCTGGATGGGTGGCGATCGCGACGGAAATCCGAACGTCACCGCGAAGGTCACCCGCGAGGCTGTCTTCCTCTGCCGCTGGACTGCGGCAAAGCTTCTCCACGACGAGGTCGACGCCCTGTGCCAGGAGCTGTCGATGGACACCGCGACTGACGCGCTACGCGAACGGGCGGGCACCGATCGGGAACCCTACCGGACACTCCTGCGGCGGGAGCGCGCTCAGCTCGCCGAGACGCTCCGTAAGATCGAGCACGAGCTCGACGCCGTACAGTCGGGCCGGGCCGAGCCGCCGTCGCTCGACCCGCCGGCCTCAACGGCCCAGTCGCTGCTCGACGCGCTGATGCTGACGCGTAGCTCCCTCATCGAAACCGGGCAGCAGGTCATCGCAGAGGGCCGACTCCTCGACTTAATTCGCCGGGTCCACTGTTTCGGCCTGCACATGGTGCGGATCGACATTCGCCAGGAGTCCGGCCGGCACACGAACGTTCTCGACGAGGTGACCCGATATCTGGAGCTTGGAGCCTACAGCGACTGGGACGAAGCCAAGCGTCAGGAATTCCTCATTGCCGAGCTGGGTTCGAAGCGGCCCCTGATTCCCGAGGACATGCCCGCCACGAAGGAGGTCCGAGAAGTCCTCGATACGTTTCGGATGCTCGCTGTCCTGCCCCGGGAGTCGCTCGGCGCGTACGTGATTTCGATGGCCCACCAGCCGAGCGACGTGTTGGCCGTCGAGCTCCTTCAGAAGGAGGCACGCATCGCCAAACCCCTGCGGGTCGTTCCTCTCTTCGAGACGATCTCGGATTTGCAGGCATCCCACGAGGTCGTGGCGTCTCTTCTCGACTTGCCTTGGTACCGGGCCCGCATCGGAGGCAGCGTCGAGATCATGATCGGCTACTCGGACTCGTCCAAGGATGGGGGCCGGCTCGCCGCGGCCTGGGAGCTTTACCAAGCCCAAGAGCGCCTCGTCGAGCTCTGTCGTTCGCGCGCCGTCCACCTCACGCTCTTCCACGGGCGCGGCGGCAGCATCGGGCGCGGTGGGGGGCCGACGCACATTGCCATCCGCTCTCAACCTGCCGGATCGATCGATGGTGCCCTACGCGTGACTGAGCAGGGGGAGATGATTCAGTGGAAATTTGGGACCCCCGATATCGCCGTGCGCAGCCTGGAGCTCTACTCAACGGCCACCATGGAGGCGACGCTCACCCCACCGGCTGCGCCCAGTCCTGAGTTTCGGACTCGGATGGATGCGCTCGCAGCGCGTGCGATGGCCGCCTACCGTGGAGTGACGCGCGAAGCTAGCTTCGTTCCCTACTTTCACGTCGCGACGCCGGGCATCGAGCTTGGTTCACTGCAGATCGGATCCCGCCCGGCCCGACGCAAGTCGGGCAACGGTCTGTCCGGCCTGCGCGCGATCCCCTGGATCTTCGCATGGACCCAGACCCGGCTCCTTCTCCCCGCATGGCTCGGCATCGAGACCGCGGTGCAGGAGGCGCTCGACGAGGGCAGGCTCACGGAGCTCCGTGAAATGGCCGCGAGCTGGCCGTTCTTTCAGTCGACGCTCTCGCTCCTGGAGCTTGCTCTCGCCAAGGCCGACGAAGGAATCGCCGCGCGATACGACGCTTTGCTCACTCCCCCGGAGCTCGCCGAGATCGGCGGGGGCCTGCGCGCGCGGCTCGCGCAGATGCGCTCCGTTTTGCTCGAGGTGCTCGGCCAAGATGAGCTGCTCGAAACCGATCCCACTCTTCAGCGCTCACTTCAGCTGCGGCGCGCCTATCTCGACCCCATCAACTTGATTCAGGCGGAGCTGCTGCGGCGCCAGCGCGATGCAGATGACGCGGAGCTACAGGACGCTCTTCTCGCCACGGTCAACGGCATCGCGGCAGGCCTGAAGAACACCGGTTGAGGCTATGCGTATGCTGCACGCAACCATCCATGGTCTGGTCGTTTCAGTCAGCTGCCTAGCGCTTTGGCCCTCGGCTGCCTCGGCGAAAGCCATCCCTGTAGAGCTGCGTCAGACCGAGCAAGGCTGGCAGCTGTTCCGTGGCGGTGAGCCTTATTTCATCCGCGGCGCCGGCGGGGACGGGTCGCTCGAGCAGCTGGCGGCGGCGGGCGCGAACTCGGTGCGGACCTGGGACGCGGACGAGATCGACGCGCGCCTGGACGCCGCACACGCGCTCGGCCTGTCCGTCACGGTCGGCATCTGGCTCGGCCACGAGCGCCACGGGTTCGACTACGGTGACGAGACGCAGGTGCGCGAACAGTTTGAACGGGCCCGCCAGACGGTGCTTCGATACAAGGATCATCCGGCCGTCCTTCTTTGGGGCATCGGCAACGAGATGGAAGGCTTTGACGAGGGCGACAATCCGGCCATCTGGAAGGCGGTGAACGACGTCGCCGCCATGGTGAAGAAGCTCGACCCGTTTCACCCGACGATGACCGCTACGGCCGAGCTCGGCGGTGGACGTATCGACGGCGTGCAGAAGGGCTGCCCGGCGATCGACATCCATGGCATCAATTCGTACGGCGGTGCACTGTCCGTCGCCGATCGCTACCGCCAAGGCGGCGCGACCAAACCCTACGTGCTCACCGAATTTGGGCCGCTCGGGGTGTGGGAGATCCCGAAAAACGACTGGGGCGCCCCGACGGAGACGACGAGCACCGAAAAAGCTGCGTTTTACCGACGCAGCTACGAGAGCGGGGTCCTCGGTGCAGCCGGCCTCGCACTCGGTTCGTACGTCTTCAGCTGGGGTTTCAAGATGGAGGCCACCTCGACCTGGTACGGCATGTTCCTGCAGGATGGCGCCCCGCTCGCAGCGGTAGACGTCATGACCGAGCTCTGGTCCGGCCGCGCCCCATCGAACCTTGCGCCCACGGTGACGCCGCTGATCGTCGAGGGTGACCCGCAAGTGGACCCAGGCGATGAGGTACGCGTGCGCGCCGTCGTCGCCGATCCCGAAGGAGGTGCCATCCGCGTCCGCTGGGTGCTGCGCCGCGAGTCGGGCGAATATGCCACCGGCGGCGACTTTCGGCGCGTGCCGCCCGAGCTGAAAGGCGCGGTCCTCGAGGGCAGCGCGAGCGGTGCGCGGCTGCGTATGCCCAAAGACCCGGGGCCGTACCGGCTGTTTCTCTACGCCTACGATGCCGCGGGCCGCGCGGCGACGGCGAACGTGCCGCTCTTGGTGAAAGGCGAGGTGCGCACGCCCATGCCGTTCTACGTCTACCGCGACGGTTTTGAAGGCATGCCCTGGGCGCCCTCCGGGTGGATGGGCGCGGTCGAGTCGCTGACGTTGGACGGCGACTACGCGAACAAGCCCCACGAGGGCGAAGCCTGCATCGAGATGCGCTTCGTCGGGGAGGTCGGCACCTGGGTTGGCGTCGCCTGGCAGCACCCTCCCAACAACTGGGGCGACCAGGAAGGCGGCTACGACCTAACGGGCGCCAAGTACCTCGAGCTCTGGGCACGTGGCCGATACAGCACCGAGAAGATCAGCATCGCAGTCGGTCTCCTAGGCGACGACAAAGACCACCCCGATTCGGGCAAGACCAAGGCCAAGGACATCGTCCTGACCTACGAGTGGCAGCGCTACCGTATTCGCTTGAAGCGGCTCGACCTTTCGAGCATCAAGACCGGCTTCGTCGTGGTCCTGAGCGGTCAGGGCTCGCCGATTACCGTCTACCTCGACAGCGTTCGTTTCGTTCGGAAGTAGGCGTGCAGGCGCGGCCCGCTCACTGGCGCACCAACTCGGATTCGAGCTCCTCGAGGCTCTTGCCCTTGGTCTCCGGCAAGATGCGCATGACGATGATGAGGCCAACGATGGCGAAGAGGCCGTAGATCAGGAACGTTAGGCTATTGCCCAAATTTTCGAGCTCCCAGGGAAAGACGAGCTGCACGAGAAAGCTCACCGCGGAATTGATGAGGCCGACGAAGGAAATCGCGAGCCCACGAACCCGGTTCGGAAAGAGCTCCGAGAACAGCACCCACATCACCGGCCCCAGTGAGATCGCAAAACTCGCCACGAAGCCGAGGATTCCGACGAGGATGAGCTGCGGGTTCATCTCCTCGGCGGCGAAACCGTAGGACAGGAGCAGCATGCACAGCGCGATACCGGTGAGCCCGAAGCCGAGCAGCGGGCGCCGACCCACACGATCGACGAAGAGAATCGCCAGCACCGTGAATACCAGGTTCACGAGGCCCACCAGCACGGCCTGCATGAAGGCGGCATCGGTGCCAATGCCGGACTGCTCGAAAATCATCGGCGCATAAAAGAACACCGAGTTGATCCCTGTGACCTGCTGCAGAATCGCGACCGCGATGCCGATGACCAAGACCAGTCGCATCGCCGGGCGAAACAGCTCGCCCAGCGCGGCTCGATCGGTGCTCTGCTCGGCTTGAAGCGACGCTTTCACGGCTCCGATGTCCGCCTCCGCCTGCTCGCGGTCCGCAACCTTTTCGAGCACGCGCCGCGCGTCCTCGTCCCTGCCGTTCATCACCAGCCAGCGAGGGCTCTCGGGCACGGCGAACAGGGCAACGAAATAAAAGATCGCCGGCAGCGCCTCGACCCCGAGCATCCAGCGCCAGTTCCATTCGCCGAGGTGAAGTGCTTCGGCCCATGCAAGATCCGACCTCCCGAGGCGGAGAATCAGATAATTGGTGAAAAACGCTGCGGAGATGCCGACCACGATGTTGAGCTGGTTGAACGAAACCATGCGGCCGCGCACTGCGGCCGGCGCGATCTCCGCGATGTACATGGGCGCGATGATCAATGCAGCGCCAACGCCGAGGCCACCGAGCATGCGCGCGGCGACCAAGAAGATGAAACTGGGCGCGACCGCGGACGCCACTGCCGAAATGGCAAAGAGCACGGCCGCGATTTTCAGGACGGGGCGCCGGCCCAGGCGATCGCTGAGCGGGCCCGACACCATCATGGCCAAGGTAGCCGTCAGCGTCAGAGACGCGACGGACCAGCCGAGCTCGATCTTGCTGAGACTGAACTCCGGCTCGATGAAGGTCACCACACCGGAAATCACCGACGCGTCAAAGCCCATCAGAAAACCGCCGAGTGCAACGGTGAGCGCGACTCTGATGGTGTAAAGCATGATGGTCCTAGCCTGGATCCGCCTGCGCGCAGTCGCTGCAGATGCAGAGGGGGCGCTGACCGCTGTCCGGTACCCCAGGACCTATGGAACGGTGACCGAGACGTTGTCGATGTAAGCATCGACCGTGCAGCCAGGATTGGCTCCGCAGTCGGCTTTTAGCTGCAGCGTCACGCCGCCGCTGACGTCGTTACCCGTGGGCGTCTGGTAGGTGTAGTTGGTCCACGTACCGTCCGGAAACAACGGGCCGCCACCGAGAATCACAGTACTGGAGGTGCCGCCGCCGCTGATTTCGGAGAAGAACTCGGCGAAGAACACGCCGCCAGCCCCCGCGACCGACCCGAACAGGTCGAACGAAATGGTGGCTGTGCTGTTCGGCTGCACCGTCCCGATGCCGATGTTGGCTTGTTTGATCAATGGGAACGACGGTGGCCCACCGCCGCCAGGAACGCTGGCAACCAGGTTACCCGACCAGAGTCCGCCATTGGCCTGAGCCATCGTCGCGGCAAATGTTCCGTCATTGGGGAAAAATTCCCAACCAGAGGTATCACCATCTTCGAAGTCGCCGTTCGTAGTCAGCTCACCAGCTGCACCGCCTGCACCGGCCATGCCGCCCATGCCAGCCATGCCGCCCATGCCAGCCATGCCGCCCATGCCAG
>SHLP01000048.1 GCA_004283055.1 Deltaproteobacteria bacterium | reverse complement strand
CGCTGCGTCGCAGCCGATGGGGACACACGGGGCGGTACTCCGCCAGTCTGAAGACGCACCGCTACAACGCGCGGCGCCGATTCAGCCCCGCGTTCGCGTCCGCTCCACCGAACGATGCACTACGGCGCTGGCCCGCACCGGGCCCCGTGGCCTACTCGCATCCACCACGTGCCCTCGGGAAAGCAGGCGTTGCGGTCCCCGGCCATCCAGCGCGCAAGTGCGTGCTGGTATTGCGCTTTGAACGCTCGGAGCCGCTTCACGGCTTGTCTCGCTGCGCCTTGATGCCCGGCCGCGGAGAACCGCGGGTTTAGGCTCCCGAACACTTCGTAGCTCTTGGCGCGCTTGGTGTGCAGAACCTTCAACAGACGCCTCGGCCCCATAAACGAGCGGCCCGTGCGCTTGGCCTCATTCCATGCCTGATGTCGCTTGTCGCGCACCCGTTCGGCGATGCGGTCCCGTGCAAGCTCGGGCCCGTAGTCGAGCTCGAGCGCAACCGGCATTTCGAGCCGAAGCTCGAGCTCTTCGGGCCACTCGGAATTTCCGGGATCGAAATAGTGCGTGGGCCGTTTGACTCGGATGACACGGGTGCCGACGTGCTGAGGAAGCGTGTGTGCCCCGGGCCAGTCCTTGGCGTAGCGCACCGCTCCGGCAGCTACTGGGTTGGAGATCAGGTAGGCGATGGACTCGATGACGGCGTCGGGCGTGAGCAGTGCATGAACACCGCTACTTCGTTTATTGAAGACCTCCTCGGGCCAGCCGCGAAGGGCCTTGGTGCACACGGCGAGATTTCGATGGAAGGTCTCGAGGAATTTCGGGTAGACGCCGTGCACATCGGTGATGACTTCGTGCGCGTGCGTGGACATGAGGCAGGCCGCATGAACCACCACCCCATGAAGATTCGCGGCGTGCGCGAGGCAGTACCAATAGATCTGCTCCATTTCCCGCGCCTCGTCGGGATGGAGGAGGAAGTGGCGGCGGGTAGTGCGGCGCGACAGGGCCAGGGTGGCGCCGGGGTCGACGATGCGGGGACGCGTCATGACCGGTCGACCGATGCGAACGCCGTGCCCACGGGCGGCTTCGTGATTTCGGCTGTTTGAGGAGTGGTGACCTGGCGGATGCGGAGCCGGCGGCGGCGGACGCCGACTCACGGAATCACGAGCGAATCCGGCGCGCCTCTCTGCGAAAGACCCGACCTCGGCACGATCTGTTCTGTGCGAAAGACCCGACCTCGGCACGATCTGTTCCGATCTGTTCGTTTCCACGACCTGCGGCACACGTGCGCGAGCCACTTGATCATGGGGACGTGGGGTAGGGCGTGGCGACTCGAGGAAGTCCAGGTGGTGCTCGGACATGCGAGTCGAACGACGACCGAGCGCTACGCCCGCCTGGCTCCGGACGCCATTCGACGCGTGGCCAATGAGGCGATCGAGCAGTGGTCAGACGACTCGAAATCAGCTCTCGGATTGGTCAACGATTGGTCAGCGTCAATTTCGCCATACACGCAAGTGCCCGAAATGATGGAGCCACCGATCAGAGTCGAACTGATGACCTACGGTTTACGAAACCGTTGCTCTACCAACTGAGCTACGGTGGCCTAGCATTTGCTCCAGAGAGAGCGGCGAAGCTGGTAGCGTGACCGGGACGAGCTGTCAATCGGGCAGCACCCGGGTCAGCCTGAAAGCCGTTCATGGCGTTTCGCCCTCACGCGCGCGCGACGTCTACAGGTCATCGTCGTCGTCCGAGTCGTCGACGATGAGCTCTTCTTCCGTTTCTTCGTCCTCGTCCTCGTCGTCGGAATCGTCGTCTTCCGGGGCCGTGTACTTGAGGTCCACGTCTGCGTCGGCGAGCTGGGTTTCGAGAAGCTCCAAGAGCTCATCCAGATCTTCACCGGACCACTCGTCCAGAATCTCGCTGATGAAATCGTAAAAGTCCCCGCTGTCGATTCGGCGTTCGATTTCCTCGATGTCGTCGTCCGAGAAGGTGGCGACGAGGTCCTCGCGTAAGGCGTCGGTTTCACCGTCCTCGATCGCATCG
This sequence comes from Deltaproteobacteria bacterium, assembly GCA_004283055.1. GTDB lineage: Bacteria > Myxococcota_A > Polyangia > Polyangiales > Houyiibacteriaceae > SG8-38. The sequence continues at coordinate 22,424 of SHLP01000048.1, read as the reverse complement.
GCGACCGAAAGCCTCACCTGCCGCATCGCGCGCTTGTTTAGGAAGATCTCCATCTGAAAACCTCTAAGCGGGGTCGAATCGGCGCTACTATAAGAGAGGGCAGGGGGCTGTCAATCTTGTCCGCGAGGGATTCGACACTCTATGCTACGGGCGTGCCAACTCGCCCCGCAGCGATCTGCCTCTGGGCTCTCTGTCTGGCCGCGCCCCGGTCGGCGGGGGCCGACTCATCGGAGCTGCCCGGGGGCCCGCCGGCACGAGAAGGCACGATTGCCGTCGGCGCCGAGACCGGGATGGTCATCCCCCTTGCCACGAAACGGCTTTGCCCGGAGGGCTATGGTTGTATCGCTGACCTGGGCTGGGCTGTCGGGCTCGACCTCTCGTACCGATGGACGAAGGGCGTCGGACTTGGCTTCGGCTATGAGTTTTGGCTGCTCACCTCCAATGGGGTCTACGAAATCTCCGTGCCTCAGGCGTTCACCGTGCTGCTCCAGTACTCTTTTCTGCCGGAGCGCGCGACTCATCCGTTCATCCGCCTCCGAGGGGGGTTCCTGATGTTGGGTCCGGGCTTTCGCGTGGCGAGCATCGGCGGAACGGCGGAGATTGGACTGGGTGCGGAGGTCGAGCTTAGCCACAGCACCGTCTTCTCCTTCCTCGTCACGGGGAACCTCCTGCGGACCCGGTCTTTCACCACTCCAGCAGACGGGGCCTTGCGGGGGGTCGGTGCCCCTTTGGACGCCATGCTGGTTTTGCGCGTCGGATTCCATTTCCTCCTATGAAACGGCTCAGATTGCGCCGTTTGAGCCCGGATCGGTTGGAGATTTCAGCCGTGCAGATGTACCCTATGTAGTTATAGTGTCTGGGAGGGGTCCAAGGATGTTGGCGGGGGCTGAATGAGCGGCGATGCACACCGCGATGGCGATCATCGTTCAAAGCTAGGCGAGACGGACGAGACCCTACTCCCGTCGCCCGGCAAGGAGAGCTGGGACGGCGCATCCGAGGCGGGCCCAAGGCCCAGCCAGCAGGGCATCGGCTTCACGATCTACGGGAAAACCCACGTCGGGCTCATCCGCGACCACAACGAGGACAACTTCATGGTCGGCGACCTGAGCGTTGCCACGGGCCCGCTGCCGGGCGAGCAAGTGTTCCAAGGCTCGGTCTCGGATCGGGGGCTGGCGTTGGCGGTCTGCGACGGCATGGGTGGCGCCGCGGCCGGCGAGATTGCCAGCCAAATGGCGGTCGACACGCTCTTTGAAACCATGCGTGGTGACTCCCCGGCAGCGGGCCGGGACAGCTTTGCTCGCCGTTTGGTCGACTCCATCGAGGAAGCTGGCGCTCGGATTTTTCGCTCAGCGAAAAAGGACCGAACGCGACGCGGTATGGGAACCACGGCGACCGTCGCGGGCCTCATCGACAAAGTCTTTTTCGTCGGACAGGTCGGAGACAGCCGTTGCTACATCCTCAGAGACGGACGCCTCACGCTCATCACCAAGGATCAGTCACTCGTCAATCAGCTGATCGAAGCGGGCCAGCTGACCGCGGAAGAAGCCGAAGTGTTCGAGCACTCCAACATCATCCTTCAAGCGCTTGGCACGACCGAGCAGGTGGTCGTTGATCTCACGTTCGTCGAGCTCAGGCGCGGCGACCGAGTCCTTCTCTGCTCCGACGGCCTGAGTGGCCTCATTCAAGACGCCGCCATCGAGTCGGAGATGATCCGAATCCGCCCGCTCCCGCAGCTCGTAGACTCCCTGATCGACCTCGCGAATGCGGCCGGCGGCCATGACAACGTGACATGCATCGTGGCCGATTTCGATGGTGAAGGCCTGGCGCCGGCCGAAGCAGGTGAGGTGCCGTTCTATCAGCAGTACCCCCTCCCACGCGGCGAGAACGAGCGCGCCGCCTCGGGTCCGACCCTGCCGGGTGTCGTCAAGAGCATGGTTCCGAGCGGCATGAGCAGGCCTCAATCGCACCTTCGCGAGCGCGCCTCCGACCCCAGCGGGCAGGGTTCGTTTTCCTGGACGACGGCCGCGTCGGTTCTTGGACTGCTCGGCTTGGCGGCGGTCGTCGCGATCGCGAGCGCAGGGCGCAGCTCGGGCCCAAGCCCGGCGGCTCCAACTCCTCCAGCTCCTGAGTTTGCGAGCGCAGGGGTCCCGGTCGAGGTGCACGTGCGAGCGGCGATCGATGACGGACAGCTCTACGTCAACGGCCGGAGCTATGGGCCGCTTCGAGTCGATGAGGCCGTATTGCTGCGACTCCCCCCTGGCGCGTATCATTTCGAAGCGCGGGAAGCCGATGGAACGCAAGTGGGCAAGGACGTCTTGGTTAAACCTGGGCAGCCGACGGAAGTCGAGCTCATTCCGCCCGCCGATTGAGGTTCGAACGTGATCCGACTTCGCCAAACCAAGGGCGCCGATTCGGGACGTGAGCTCGAGTTCGACCAAGATCTGATACGAATCGGTCGAATGCCCGACAGCGACGTGAACTTCGACCCGGAGGTCGATCTGGACGCATCGGGGCGGCATGCCGAGATCCGCAGCGAGAACGGTCGCTACATCCTCATCGATGCCGGCAGCCGCAACGGGACATGGCTCAACGGCCAGCGCGTCAAGCACGCTGCTCTGCGCGCCGACGACGAAATCGAGCTTGGTCGTGGCGGACCCAGGCTCAAGGTTGGCGCACTGCGAGGGCGTCCCGGTCGCCGACGAGCGGTTTCGCAGACGAGCCCGACGGTCCCGCGCCGAGACCCACGTTTCGACGCGCTGACGGTGCCCGGCATCACCGGCGCCCCGTCCGACCCGGCCGCGTCCAACCCGGACTCCTTTGCGCAAGACCTCTCACGCCCCGAGCCCGACCGCGACACCGCGCGAAGCCGTCGGGGACGGCCCCCGACGTCGCTCCTCTGGGGAGCCGCGGGTATCGTTTTGCTCCTTGCGATTGCGATCGTCGTCGGCGCATCGGCTCCGTAGGTTTTTTGACCGGGCCGGCGGCGGTCCGCGAAAACCCTGGGAGCACATGCTTCGCGCCCGCCTCGCTGCCTGGATTCGCCCGGCTTCGGACATCCCCGAACCGTTCGAAGGCCGGCAGGCCTATCACTCCGATATTCGAACGCTCCGGCCCGATCTCTGGTCGATCCGGTCGCCCGCCGCGCGGGGTCGCGACATCCAGAGCGCGATGTGGCTTTCAGGCGTCAGCTCTCGTGACTTTTTCGACCTCGTCGGCATCGAGCTAGCGCCTCATCTCGTCACGCCGGCCGACGAGATCGTCGCCCGGTGCAGGCACCGAGCCGAGCGTTGTGCGCGCCTGGCGCGTCAGCTGAGCGCCGAGCTACCGCCGCCCAACCCGTACGGCCGCCCTCCGCTTCCTTGCCACCGCCGCGCGGCCCGCGAGGCCAAGGAGCTGTTCCGAGCATCCGAGGCCTGGGATTCGATGGCCCGTGCGCTGCTCAGCAATCGTTGGACGCGCTGACCAGGTCTTCGACCATCTGTTCGAGCACGGCGCCCGCCTGCTTTTTCGACTCTGCGAGATCGCCGCGCAATCGCGCCGGGGCAGCCGCGTAGAGGTAATACTTGAGCTTAGGCTCGGTCCCACTCGGCCGCATCATCGCGCGATGCCCGCCCTGCATCTCGAAGACGAGCAGGTTGCTCGCGGCTCGCCCGATGAGCGGGCTTACGGCGAGGGGCGTCCACTGCAGCTGTCGTTCGAAATCCAACATCCGAACGACGGCCTGTCCTCCAATCGACGACGGTGGGTCATCCCTGCAGCGATCGACGATCGCGTTCATCCGCGCCTTGGCGTCCGCCCCCTCGAACCGCACCGACACCTGGCGCTCGGCGAAGAAACCGTGTTTCCGACAGAGCCGATCGCGTGCATCGAGCAACGTCGCGTTGAGCGCTTTGAGGCGGGCCGCGATGTCGACGAGAAGCAGCGCGGAGCTGATTCCGTCCTTGTCGCGAACCGCGGTGGAGGGTGCGTAGCCAAGCGCCTCTTCGTAGCCGAAAAGGTACACATAGCCCTGGGCTTCGAGCGCGAGCGCGCGGTTTTGGATCCACTTGTGCCCTGTGAGGGTCTGCTCCCATCGGGCGCCGTGGCTGCCTGCGACGGGGCCGAGCATCGGACTGCTCACCAAGGTGGAAATGACCACGGGCTGGCCCGAGCCGCGATGCCGTTCGAGCAGATCGTTGGCCAAGAGCACGCCGATGTCGTTGCCTGAGAGCGACTCGAGCCCTTGCGGGCCACGAACCGACACCGCAACGCGATCACCGTCGGGGTCGTTTGCGATCGCAAGATCGGCGTCGATCTCCTGCGCGAGCGCGAGCACTCGATCCATCGTGCCGGGCTCTTCCGGATTGGGAAACCCGAGCGTCGGAAATCGGCCGTCAGGACGGGCTTGTTCCGCGACGCTGTGGATATCTTCGAAGCCCGCGCGCGACAGAACTCTCCGAAACGTGTCTTCGGCGACTCCGTGGAGCGCCGTGTAGGCGATTCTAAGATCCGCGCTAGGTGGAGCGTCGTGGACTACGGCGGCTATGCGTGCCACGTAGCGTTCGCGCAGCTCGTCGGCGTCTCGGAGAAGCTCGCGGCGTCTTGCTTCGTCGATCGATAGGCGGGGAATGCGGTCATACGAAGGGCAACGCTCGATTTCATCTGCGATGCCCTGGTCGTTCGGGGGGATGATCTGCGCGCCGTTTTCCCAGTACACTTTGTAGCCGTTGTATCCGGGTGGGTTGTGGCTCGCTGTGATCATCACGCCTCCCGCGGCGCGAAGCTCGAGGACCGCAAACGCGAGGACCGGCGTGGGCACGAGGTCGCTGAACCTCCAGACTGGAATGCCGGCGGCGGTCGCAATTTCGATGAGCTCTCGCTCGAACACGTCGCTCTTGGGACGCGCGTCGCGGCCCACGCACAGCCCGCGAGACACCGCGTCCGGAATTTCGCGCTTGAGCCATGCGCAAAAACCAGCGGTCGCCTGGGCGACAGTCAATCGATTCATTCGAGATGGGCCGGCGCCCAAGAGGCCTCGAAGCCCCGCGGTGCCGAATTGCAGCGGCCCTGCGAAGCGTTCCTCGAGCGCGGCGAGATCCCTACGGTCGATCAGCGCCTTGAGCTCGCGCTGCGTTTCGGGATCGGGGTCCATCGCGATCCAGGATTGCGCTTTGTCGATGGGGCTCACGCCGGGGCCTCGCTTGACGATTCGTCCTGAATGTAGGTCCGTTCTTTGTACCAGACCGCAACCGGAACGAAGAGCACCGCGGTAAGCGCCATCGCCACCGCGAAGAAAAGATAGTACGTGGGTCCGTCGAGCTTACTGGTGCCGTCGGGGTTTTGGATGAAGACGTTCACCGCCGAGGTGAATAGATTTCCGATCGCAACGCTCATCAAGAATGCTCCCATGACGAGAGACTTCATTCGTTTCGGCGCCTGAGTGTACGAGAACTCGAGCGCGGTGATCGAGACGAGAATTTCCGCTGCGGTGATGATCATGTAGCCGCCGAGCTGCCAGATGATGTTCACCGTTTCGCCGGCGTCCAGACGCGCCTCGAGCCATGCAGGCAGCAGGAACGCAGGCACGGTCAAGAACAGGCCGATCGAGATTTTTCGTAGCGGCGTTAGAGGCCAAAACCTATCAAAAAACGGATAAATGATGCGATTGAAAAGAGGGATGAAAAGCAGGACGAGGGCAGGATTGAGCCACTGCGCCTGCGAGGGATCCCAGTTCACGATGAAGTTCCGATCCATCCGTTCGGCCTGCAGCACCCAGGCGGAGCCTTGCTGATCGAACAGAGCCCAGAACATCGCGATGAAACTGTAGATGATGAAGAGCTTGCCCAGGGCCGCCCGTCCTTCGCGACTGAACACTTCGCGAAGAAACGCCAACCCGCCTGGCGGGACGTGAACGAACTTGTCGCGACCCATCCAGAATACGACCGTTGCCAGCGTCATCAGGACGCCGGGCACGCCGAACGCCACCGATGGCCCGTACCGGTTGAGCAGAGGCTCGGCAAACAGAATCGAAGCAAGCGCTCCCACGTTGATGGAGAAGTAGAACCAGCCAAAGACCTTGGGCAGCAAGCGCGCGTTGCGCTTACCGAACTGGTCTCCGACATGCGCCGACACGCACGGCTTGATGCCGCCCGATCCGACGGCGATGAGCCCGAGCCCGAGCGCCAATCCGGTGCGCGTGTCGTCGAGGGCCAAGGTCAGGTGCCCCAGGCAGTACACGATCGACAGGACCATGATGGTTCGGTATTTCCCCAGAAATGCGTCGGACAGAACTGCACCGAAGATCGGGAAGAAGTAAACGGCAGTGACGAAACCATGGAACCAAGCCTTGGCCTGCTCGTCGGTCATCAGGTCGAGCTCACCCTCAGAGTTCATCAGGAACTTGGTCATGAAGATGACCAAGATCGCGCGCATGCCGTAGTAGCTGTACCGCTCCGCCGCCTCGTTGCCGACGATGTACGGGATCCCCGCAGGGGTCCCGTCGATGGGGGCCGGAGCAGATCGGTAGCGGGCTTCGTGCGACATGAGTGTGATCCTAGCGGATTGTTTCTATATCAGCGGCTTCTGGATCGTCCGTTCAGGCCCTCGAGCGCGGCTTTTTTTACCCGGGGGATCCTAGGGACAACACTTACAGGGGATTTGGGGCGTGGGTACCCGGCGGGGACTTGAATGGAGGATGGCGTGAATCAGAGCGATGACCGAGGAATGTTCGACAGGCGCGGGCTCGCGACACTGTTGTCGATGCTGGCAGGGACGCTCGTGCTTGTGTCCGGAAGCTTGGTGCAGGCCCAGCAATTTACGTCACAGATCGACCTGAACCAGTACCGGCCCGCCGAGCTTGCGACGGACGGCTTTGCCACCAGCACGGCAGATGGGCAAGGTCACAAACGGTTCGGGATCCACATTTACATCGACTACAACGATGACGCGCTGGTCTTCGAGCAGACGGGCAACGGCACCACTTCGTCGGTCGTCCACCGCCAGTTGACCGGTCACATCATGTGGAACTTGGGACTGTGGGATCACCTCGTGATCTACATGGACATCCCCTATCATTTCATCATCGATGCGGGGACGAACGCTGCAGCCGGCCTCCCGGGCGGCGCAACTGGCAATTTCGGCTACCTGCTCCCCAACGGAGGGCATTTCGGCGATGTGTACTTTGGAGCGCGCGGAAACATTCTGGGGACCCGGGCCGACATCTTCCAACTCGCATTGCAGGGCACACTGACGATCAACACCGGATCCCTGTCCGACAATCAGCAGAGGTACGCTGGGCAGTTGGACAAAAAGCCCTACCTCGGCGGCTGGTTCGAGCTCTTGATGACCTTCAATGCAGGCGACATCGTTCGTATTCCCCTTCAGGTTGGCTACAAGTTGGGCAATTCGAAAGGCCGGGGAGTGGCCCCAAACCTTTTCGTCGGCAACGAGTTCACCTTTGGCGGCGGCGTCCTGATCCTGCTCGCCGAGGACAAGTTCATGCTCTCGGGGGAAGTGTTCGGCCGCACCGCAGCCAATTCGCAAGCCAATTTCTGGAGTCGGGAGGAGACCCCGGTCGAGGTCCTCGGCGGCTTTAAGTACATGCATCCGAAGGGCTTCGTGGTGGGTGTGTCCGGGAGCGCGGGCGTGACGGCCGGCTACGGGGCCCCGGATTGGCGGGGAATCGGGATGATCGGCTACACGATGCCCGGGGTCGAGCCGATCCTCGACATCGATGGCGACTCCATTTTGGACGATGTCGACCAATGTCCGACCGAGCCTGAGGACTTCGACGGCTTTCAAGATGAAGATGGTTGTCCCGACCTCGACAACGACGGCGACGGCGTGCTCGATGTCGATGACGGCTGCCCGAATGACGCCGAAGACATCGACGGCTTCGAAGACGAGGACGGTTGTCCGGATCCGGACAACGATGGCGATGGCATCCTAGACGTCGACGACCAATGTCCGAACGAGCCCGGCACGCTCGAGAACAACGGTTGCCCAGACCCCGATCGCGATGGTGACGGTGTCCCAGACCGCGTCGACAATTGCCCGGATGAGCCTGGCACCGTCGAAAACCAGGGCTGTCAGAACCCTCAGCTCGTGATCATCGGGCTAGGCCAGCTCGAAATCCTCGAGAAGGTGTTCTTCAGGACGGGTAGTCACAAGCTGCAGAAGCGCTCCTTCGCGCTCCTCGACAACGTGGCCGAGGTCCTCAACGCGCACCCGGAGATCGAGCTCATCCGAGTGGAGGGCCACACCGACTCGACGGGCAAGCTCAAATACAACATGCGGTTGTCCAAGATGCGCGCGGAGACCGTGGTCCGGTACCTGGTGGGCAGGGGCAAGGTCTCCAGGGACCGACTCGTCGCGGAGGGCTTCGGTCCTACGCGTCCGCTCATCGAAGGCGCCAAGACGAAAGAAGATCTTGCGCAAAACCGGCGCGTCGAGTTCCACCTCGTCGATACGGGCCTCGAAGAGGCGACCGAGTAGCCGCAGCCGGCGCCAAACCGGGCGCACCTACTGTGCAGCGGGTTCCAGGCTTCGATCTGGGACCCGCTTCGCGTTTAAGGCGTTGCTCAACTCGCGATCTCTACCGGCCAGTCCACGTTCTCCGAGCCCAGGTTTAGCTCTGCGAGAAATTGCCGCGCTTGGCGCATCGTGATGCGGTCTTTCGGGTCGCGGCGCAGGCAGCATGCGATCAGTGCGCCGAGGCGACGGGTCTCCGGCTGATCGAGGAGCGCGCGCACGGCTTCAGGGTCACCGTCGTGGGCCAGATGCTCGCCAAGCAGCTCGGCCTCGTTGAGCCCGTCGAACAAGGGCTTGCCGGTGTACGCTTCGAAGGTCAGACACCCAAACGCGTAGACGTCGGCCGGAATCGCCCCAGCCCTGTTGCCCGCGCCCCAGATCTCCGGCGCTCCGTAGTTCGCCGTTCCGCAGCCCGGCCGGAGGTGTCGACCTGCAAGCCCGAAATCGACGAGGACGGGCTTCGGCGGCTGGCCTACGCCCGTGACGGCATCCGCATTGCACACGATGATGTTCGAGGGTTTGAGGTCCAAGTGCCCGACGCCCACCTGATGCATCGCATCGAGGCCGGCGCTGACACCCAGGAGCAGCTCTCGGGCGCGCCCCAGCGAGAGGTCGCCCATTTCGAGCATGCGTTCGAGGCTTGGGCCCTCGACGAGCTCCATCACCAAAATGGGTTTGGGGCTAGCGCCCGCATCGAAGGTGACGAAGCGGGCGATGTTCGGGTGCTCCGGAAGCGCGAGAAGCGCGCCTGCCTCGTCGCGGAACATCTTCAGGAACTCATCCTCCGAGAGTGTGCGTGCAGCGGCGGCTGAATAGTCTGGGACCTTCAATGCAAAGATCGCTGCAGTCTCGTCCTGGCGGTCCTCGGCGCGGCGAGCGACGAAGACAGAGCCGACGGTGCCCATGCCAACCGTCCGAACCAGATAGAATCCGCCAACGATACGGCTTGGCGGCGCCCATGCCGGCAAAGGGGCATCCGCATCGAGCTCGATCGGAATGAGGCTTGGTGCGCGCCTCGGACCTTCGAGTGGCACCGACCGGAGGTGATGAAGGACCGCTCCGGTCAGCTCGGCGAATGCGCCCGGCAAATCACGATCGATTGCGTTGACCGCCACCGTGAAGGCATGGTCCATTTCTGAGATCGACGTGCGAACCGCGCGCTCGACTTCGAGCCCCATGGCCCATATCGCGGCGGCTGCTGAAGGAGAGTCCCCGTCGACGGACTCCCCGAGTCTCCGCCGAGAGCCGCTCACGAGCTGAGCGAGGCCGGCGACACCGCGTTCGAGGGTCGCAAGCGGTGTTCCCGGTGAGCGTTCCGCAACTTCGAACAGAGAGTTGGATGCTGCCACTGCGCGAAGTCCGCGTGCAAGCGTCGACAAGGCCTGCCGAAATGCTTCAATGCGGGCCGCTCGGGCGACCGGCAGCTCGATGCCGATCGCCTTCATGGCATCGGTCGCGGCAACCAAGCCATGATTGCCCCTCTGCGCCGAGCGGGTTGCCTGCTGTAGCTTCGCGTAGGCCCGGAGCGCGCTTTCGATCTCGGGGACCATGGACGCCTCGGACATCGTTTTGAGGTCGTCGATTTGAGAAACGTGCTGTGCCGCCGCGATCAAGATTTCGGACACGTCCGCACCGTCCTCGCGCACGAGGGCGTCACAGGTGCGAGCCGCCGCCGCGCAGAGCGTGCGGCGAAGCGAGCCGGGCGCGTCGTGTTGGATGCGATTGAGCAACACACGCTGGGTCAGGAGCCGTCGTTGCCGTACGAGCTCTTTGCGCGGGTCGACATCGGGTCCGTCCGCGTCGACGAGATGAAGCATGGCCTGGAGCTGGCGCAGACGCATCGTGAACTGATTGACCTGACTTGGTTCTTCGAGCGGGTCCCCCTCTCGGATCACGAGCCAGTTGGTAACTTGCTGAAACAGGTCCCCAAGGCGCTCGTCGCTCGGACCGCTCTGCTCGTCGTCCTCTCCGACGAGGAGGAGGTCATTGAGGCTCGAGGTCTCGAAGAGCGCCGAGTTGAGCTCACGAAGCGCGAGAAACGCTAGCACTTCCGTCTCCGCCTCGCCCAGCGTTGCACCTTGAAGCAGCTCTGCTTTGCGAGCCGCCGCTTCGAGGATCGGTTTGGCCTCACGCGCCGCTTCGTACGCCCCGTGCGTCGCGAAGGTCTGAAGAGCGTCGGAAAGTCTCTCGCGAAGGGTGGGCTCGCCCAGACTCGATGCGCTGCTCAGCTCGTCGGCGAGAGCCTTCATGAGCGCTTCTCGCCCGAGGTCCTCGCTGCCGCCATCGGCGATGGTCTTGCGGAGATGGGCTTCGGCTTTCGTTGCGGCCTTTTCCGCGAACTTCGGTCGAATACGTTCGGCTCGCAGCCCGACGAGAGCTTCCGCCGTCTCCAGGCCGCCGACTCGCATCAGCTGCTCGAGTAGGGACTCGACAACCAATGGATGGCTTTCGGCGGCACGCGGAAGACCGGCGATCATCGCTGCTGCGATGCCGTGATCCTGCTCGAATACCAGGGATTCCAAGAGCTCCCGGCAGGCCCGAAGGCCCTCTTCGGGCTCGATGGCAATGCTCGCAGCAAGCGAGGCGGCCGCTCGGCGCCATTCGGTGATTGTGAAATCCGGGTCCAGGTGCCGCTGGATTTCTTGTTTGAAGGTCGGCATCGACGCCGCGAGTAGACCGCGGGCGGATGCCACGTGCCGCCATACCAAGGTCTCACGGTCCGCCAGCAAGCGGTCCCAGGCGTCGCGAACCTCTGGCGTACAGAAGACCCGAACCCCTGCGTCGTCGCCTTCGGTTGCCCGTCGCGCAGCTTCGCGGGCCGCGCGTTCGAGGAGCCGCGCTGCCAAGCGGCGAGAGGGAAGCGACCCCGTCGCAGGGGTGAGCAACCAGTCGCGGCTCGTATCCTGCCGGGAGATCAGCGCAAGCGCGAGAGCGTCCACGTTGTGTACGGACCCGATCGGCAGGCTCAGTGCAAGGGCGACACGCGCGCGGATCGACGGTCCTCCGAGGGCACGCTGCGACCCGAGTGCCAGCTGGGTCGCCACCGACACGAACGTCGCTGCATCTCCGCTCCGAAGCCGTTTCAGTACCATCCGCCCCAACTGCCGCTTGATCGAGCTTGGCGGAAGAGCCGCGGCGAGCTCGTAGAGCGCCGCCGCTGCAGCCGGCCCGGACAGCCAGTCAAGCCTGTCGACCAGTCCTCCCTCGACCGCGACCCGCAAACTCTCGAGCAATATGTCGGGATCGAGGCCCTCGAGGGGCAACGGTCGGCGCTCGTCGATCACCGCGCGCGCGAGTGTCGCCATACCTTGACGCCATGCTGCTTCGCGCTGTTCAGCGCTGTTCAGTTGGTGCAAGGCCATTAGGCCTTCGAGGCGCTCCCGCGTCGCAGCTCGCATCCGCATTGATTCTAGCCTGCCGGTCGCCGCTCGGAAAGCGCGGTTGACAAGGATGCGGCAAACACCTAGCTCCGACAGGGGTGCTCCAACTTTCCTTCGAGTTTGCCGGCGAGTCGCCGACGATCGCGGAGCGCGGCGTCACCGAGCGCCGCCCGGACGATCTGGAGCGCGCGTATGCCCGTGCGTCCGACTGGAGCCGCTGCCTCGCGACGCGGCTTGGCCAACCCGTGCGACTCATCGTCACCGACAATCGGAGCACGATGCTGGTCGCTCGGCCCAAGAACGGACGACTCGAGGTACGCCTCCACCACATGTTCCTGACCGCCGACCAGAACATCCTCGATGCCGTCGGCGACTACCTGAGCGGCCAGGCTTCAAAGGCAGCCGCTACCATCGACCAATTCGTCGAAGCGCATCGCAGCCGGTTCGTCGCGCCAGGTCCTCCACAGGAGGCCCTGCGGTACGAGGGGCGCCACCACGATCTCCGCGCGATTGCAGACGACCTTGCACGCCGCCACTTCGGCGCAGAGGTCGAGGTACGCATTACTTGGGGCAAGCGCGTTCGGCCCAAACGCCGCCAACGCTCGCTCCAGCTCGGAACCTACCTTCCCGAAGAACGCCTGATTCGGATTCATCCGGTGCTCGACCAGGCGTGGGTCCCGCAGTTTTTCGTCGAAGCAGTCGTGTTTCACGAGATGCTTCACCACGACATGCCCGCGGTCGTGCATAATGGGCGCCGCCACTACCACACCCGGGCATTTCGAAAGAGAGAGCGCAGCTTCGAGCACCACGCGGCGGCACAAACCTGGGAAAAAGAAAACCTCTGGCGTCTATTGCGAGGAAAGTAGCCCCGTCTGATTCATGGCACGTCGCCGAAAAATCCGCTCCTCCATCTCGATTCCAATCACCCTGGGCGCGATTACCGTCCTGCTGAGCCTCGCGCTGCTGGTCGGATGGTCGTTTCTCCTCGGCCAGAAGATCGCCCGCTCGGCTGAAATCGCGGGCGACGTCTGGCTGCTGGTGCTCGGGGCTTTGTCTTTCGTGCTCATCATCGTCGTCCTGGTCTTGTTCGTGATCTCCTTGGCTCGCGGCATCATCGAAGTGCGCAAGCAAGATACGTTCATCGACTCCGTCACCCACGAGCTCAAGAGCCCGCTGGCGTCGCTGCAGCTCTGCCTCGAGACTCTGGGCCGCCAAGAGCTCGACGACGACGCGCGGGAGAAGCTGCGGCGCATGATGCTTCAAGACGTCGACCGTCTGCGGGCGTTCATCGACGACGTGCTCGAGGCAAACCGGCTGTCCTATGCGCGACCGGGCATGCTCAACCTCAGTGACGTCCGTCTGTCGCAGCTCGCCGAGGAGTGCGCCGAAGCGGTTCGCAACCGGCATGGGTTCGAGCCAGACGAGATTCGCGTTCGCGTAGACCCGGAGCTCGTCCTGACCACCGATCGCGCAGCGCTCGAGATCGTCGTCAACAATCTCATCGACAACGCGGCGAAGTATTCGAAGCGACCTGCAAGCGTCGAGATCACGGCGCGCAGGGATGCGGGCAACAAAGTGCGGATCGAGGTCCGCGACGCTGGAATCGGTATTTCGCAAAAGAATCTGAAGCGGGTTTTTCAGCGCTTCTATCGCGTGGAGGACCAGGAGGTGCGCCAGCGACGTGGTACCGGCCTCGGGCTCTTTGTCGTCTGGGCTCTGGTCAAGCAGCTGGGGGGCGACGTGGAAGCGTTTTCCAAGGGTCAAGGACAAGGCACCACCATGCGCGTCGAGCTGCCCATGGCCCACGCGGTGAGCGGATGATGACCGAGAGCAATGCGCAGAAGCTCCTGATCGTCGAGGATGAGGAGCATCTGGCGGCCGGTCTGAAGCTGAACTTGGAGCTCGAGGGCTATCAGGTCGACTTGGCTGCCAATGCGAAGGAGGCGGGCCAGCGCTTGCTCGATCCGAGCGGCTACGATGCGATCGTCTTGGACGTCATGTTGCCCGACGTCAACGGCTTCGAGCTCTGCAAGAGATTCCGAGACGCCGGAAATTTCGTGCCTGTGATCATGCTCACCGCACGTTCGTCACCCGAAGATCGGGTTCTCGGCCTCGAAGCAGGCGCCGACGACTACATGGTCAAGCCCTTCGAGCTCGGGGAGCTGCTTGCACGGGTGCGCTCCGTGCTTCGGCGGCAACGATGGGAGCAAGTCGCGGGCAGCAACGGCAACGCCAGCACGCTGTCGTTCGGCAACGCCGAAATCAACTTCGACACGCACGAGGTGCAGGTCGCAGGCGAAGACGTTCAGCTGACCCAGTTGGAGCTCGACCTGCTTCGCTATTTCGCCAAGAACGCGGGCCGCGTTCTGAGTCGCACCGAGCTTCTCGAACGGGTTTGGAAGCTTCGGAACTACGGCAACACCCGCACCGTCGACAACTTCATCTCACGGCTCCGACGCCGCTTCGAACAAGACCCAAGCTCCCCCAGTCACTTCCTCTCAGTCCGAGGGGCCGGCTACAAATTCATCGCCTAAAAAAGGGGACAGTCCCCTTTTTACAGAACTATGACAAATCGGGGCGGAACCATGACGGTTCGCTTCGAGGCCTTGCGATAGCTTCGGAGGCATGGAGATCAACACCATCGGGGCCGAGCCTTTGAGGCGGTCTTTGAGCCGCTCCAAACGTTGGAAGAAGGCTATCCCATTTCTACTGTCGCATCTGGCGGTCTTTGGCGCGTTCTGGTCTGGGGTGACCTGGACCGCGGTCGTCCTCTGCGTCGCGCTCCTGTTCGTTCGTGTTTGGGGCATTACCGCTGGCTACCACCGGTACTTCGCTCACCGAACCTACAAAACCGGTCGCGTGTTCCAGTTCATGCTGGCGGTCCTCGCGCAGAGCAGCTCACAAAAAGGCGTGCTTTGGTGGGCCGCCCATCATCGGGTGCACCATAAGCACTCCGATCGGGATGGGGACGTTCACTCGCCGGTGCAGAACGGCTTCTTCTACGCGCACGTGGGGTGGCTCTTCGACGACACCGAAGAGACCCGTTGGGACAAGATTCGTGACTTCGCGAAATACCCGGAGCTTCGCTGGCTGAACAAGCACTGGGCGGTTCCTCCGACGCTTCTAGCTTTGGCCTGTCTCGCGATCGCGGGCTGGCCCGGCCTCTTCATCGGGTTCTTCCTGAGCACCGTGCTCCTGTGGCACAATACATTCCTCATCAACTCGGTTACCCATGTCTGGGGCAAGAAGCGCTTCGACACCAACGACGAGAGCCGCAACAACATGGTCACCGCCTTGCTGACCCTTGGAGAGGGTTGGCACAACAACCACCACCACTACCAGTCATCCTGCCGCAACGGCTTCTACTGGTGGGAAATCGACGTGACGTACTACGTGCTCAAGATCCTGAGCTGGGTCGGACTGGTTTGGGATATTCGCGACGTGCCCGAACGTGTCCTCGAAGAGGGACGACGCCGCGATGCGGGCGAGGTCGTCGGAGAGGAAACCCGAGACGAGCCTCCGAAAGAACTGCCCTTGGCTGCCTAGGACGCGGCGAGCTGGCGGAGCTTTCAGCGCTTGACTACAACCACCAACGTAGGATGTGAGCCCACCACGGCGCGGGCTTCTTTCGAGGCTCCCAAGTCTGTTCGCTTGTATGCATTTAGGGGGTCTCCGTTGGGGCTACCGACTATCGTTCAGCGATTATACAGATGTATCCCCTGTTGCGAAATTGTTTCGCAAACTTGATAAGCACTGAAGATCAAAACAGAATTCGCCAAACCAACGCCCTTCAGGACCTCCTCCCATGCCTTCATCCCCCCGCGTTTCCTCCCCCTCTGCGCAAGCAGACGAGCCAGCATCCAGCGCAGCTCGCGCCCTGAGCGCCCACTTCAAAAGGGGATCCACCAAGTCGCTCTCGTGGCGTCTCTCCCAGCTCGACGCGCTCGAGCATTTCTTGATGGAACGTGAGCAGGACATCCTCGATGCGCTTCACGCCGACCTCCGCAAGCCGCCGCTGGAAGCACTGACTTCCGAAATCGGAGTTCCAACCTCGGAGCTTCGCTTGGCGCGCAAAAAGCTGGCGGCTTGGATGAAGCCGGAGCGGGTCCGGACTCCCCTGCTGCTGATGCCGGCCCGAAGCTACGTTTACAGAGAGCCTCTCGGTGTAACGCTCATCATCGCCGCCTGGAACTATCCGTTTCAGCTCATCGTCTTGCCGCTCATCGGCGCCATCGCCGCAGGCAACTGCGCGGCCCTCAAGCCGTCTGAGCTCGCGCCGAACGTTTCTGCGCTTCTCGCCAAGTGGATCCCGAAGTATCTCGACCGGGATGCCATTCGAGTCGTAGAGGGCGGGATCCCGGAAACGACCACATTGCTGCAACAAAACTGGGACCACATTTTCTACACCGGCAGTGCAAGGGTGGGGCGCATCGTCATGGAAGCCGCTGCAAAGCACCTCACTCCCGTTACCCTCGAGCTCGGTGGCAAGAGCCCGTGCATCGTGGACGAGAGCGCGGACCTGGAAACGACGGCGAAACGGATCGTGTACGGCAAGTTCTTCAACGCGGGGCAGACCTGCGTCGCCCCCGACTATGTTCTGGTTCACGACCGCGTTCATGACGCGCTCGTCAATCGAATGGTCTCCACCATCCGGGAATTCTACGGGGATGACCCCAAGCAGAGCGCCGATTTGAGCCGCATCGTAAACGAGCAACACCACGCCCGGCTTCGGCGATTTCTCGACGGAGCAGACATCGTCACCGGCGGCCAGACCGACCCGTCCGAACGCTACGTTGCTCCGACGATTGTGAAGAACGTGGGCGAGGACGACCCGATGATGCAAGAGGAGATCTTCGGCCCGATTCTTCCGGTGATCTCGTTTTCGAGCGTCGAATCGGCCATCGGCTTCGTCAATCGGCAGGCCAAGCCACTCGCCCTGTACCTGTTTTCACGCGACGAGGCAGTGCAAGACCTCGTCTTAGCTGGCACGAGCGCTGGGGGAACGGCCATCAATCACGTGTGGCTTCACGTCGGCGTCCCGGAGTTGCCGTTCGGCGGGGTTGGTGAGAGCGGCATGGGGGCCTACCATGGTCGCCATTCGTTCGAGGTCTTCTCGCACCGCCGTTCGGTCTTGAAAAAAGGGACGCTCCCGGACGCCCCGCTCCTTTTCCCGCCGTACACGGCCCGGAAGATGCGCTGGTTCAAAAAGCTCTTCTAGAGTGCGCCGGTGCGAAGCGCTGCGACCTCCGCCTCGATGTGCCGCTTGAAGTAGAACGGGATTCGGAGCAGGTCCTTCCGAATCGCTGGGCGAATGATCGATACGAAGACACCGTCGCCGATGTCCACGAGCGCGCCGAAGGATACCAGCGTCCGATTCCCCTTGTAGGGACGCACCCGCATGAAGCCCCAGCCCGCCCGGATGTCATGTGCCTGGGAGTGATCGACGCGAAAAACCATCGAGCGGCGATCGGATTCGAGCGTCGTCTGGAGCACGTATCGAACGTCGATCGGACCCCATTCCTGTCGGATGGCCAAGTCGGCTTCTTCTCCGGCTTGATGCTTGATGTCGCTCTGGGTCACGAGCGGGATGAAATTCTTGTAGTCGGTTAGATTGGCCAAGCCTTCCCAGGCCACGTCGACCGGTACGTCGATGATTTGCCAACTCTGGCCGCCGATGAGCTTGTACGCGCCTCGCTGCTCGTTCTTGTGCTTCATCACGAGCTCACCTGCAGCTAGCAGCTTTTTGTCTTCGGTCGTGAGTTGATCGTTGCTCGAAAAGGAAGGAGACGGTGTCGCGAAAAACACGACGAGCACACCGAGGATCGAGAGAGCAGGGGTCAAAATTGACCAGTGCCTTCGTTCCCGTCTATGTCTGGATTTGTTCATGCGGGCGTTCCTCTCTGGTTTGGTCATCATCATCGTTTTCGCAGCCACGACGGCGGGTGCGCTTACCAATGACGAACCCTCACGGAACCTCATTCAAGAAATTTCCTCGAATATTACACCGGCGGCGGCCGTCGAGGTAGCCGCCGGCGCCGAAGTGACCCAACTCCCCGCCTGGACGTCGATTTTACCGCCGCTTCTTTCGATCTTCCTAGCGCTGCTTTTCCGACATGTGCTCGTGGCTCTGGCCCTGGGTGTTTGGCTAGGCGCGTTTCTGATTTCAGACCTCTCTTTCGTCCGCTCGTTTGCCCGTTTGTTCGACACGCATGTGATCAACGCGATCGCCGATCCGGGACATGCATCGATTCTGGTTTTTAGTCTGCTCCTCGGCGGCATGCTCGGTTTGATGACCCAAAGCGGTGGGGCCAAGGGCCTCGCCTCGTGGGTCGATACCGACGCGACGAGCCGCCGCCGCGGACAGCTCACGACCTGGTTTCTCGGCTTGCTCGTCTTCTTCGATGACTACGCCAACTCTCTCTTGGTCGGATCATCGATGCGTCCCGTGACTGACCGGCTGCGCGTGAGCCGAGAGAAGCTAGCTTTTCTCGTCGACGCCACCGCGGCGCCCGTCGCAAGCCTGGCGCTGGTCTCGTCGTGGATTGCAGTGGAGGTCGGCTACATTGCCGACCAATTCACTCACCTCGGAGTGCAACGTGACGCCTATCTGACGTTCATCGAAACCATTCCCTATCGATTTTATCCGATCCTCATGTTGCTCTTCGTCGCTTGGGTCGCAGTGCGGGGCCGTGACTTCGGACCGATGCTTCGAGCGGAGCGGCGCGCGCTGCACGAAGGTTTGGTGTCGAGGCCCGGTGCACAGCCAGCATCGGATTTTCACGAGGAGGCGGTCCCGGAGCACGTGCCCGGCCGACCGCTGAATGCGGTGATTCCGGTGATCGTAGTCGTGCTGGTCGCCGCTATCGGGATCTATGTGGATGGACGAGCGAAAGTCGTTTCGGCTGGGAGCGACCTTTCGCTTCGTGCGATCGTCGGCGAGGCGAGCTCGAGCGCCGCGATCTTGTGGGGAACCGGCGCAGGCTGCGTCGCGGCGTTAGCGCTGTCGGTAGGCACCGGCGCGCTGTCCTTCGCCTCGTCGATCGAGGCCTGGATGTCGGGAATGCGCTCGATGCTCTTCGCCGCTGTCATTTTGGTCTTGGCCTGGGCCCTTGGCGCTGTCTGTCGAGACCTCCACACTGCTTCATTTCTGATCGGCGCGGTGGGCGATTGGATCGCACCCGCCTGGGTTCCAGCGACCGTATTCGTGATGGCGGCTCTGGTCAGCTTCGCGACCGGGACCTCTTGGGGCACGATGGCGATCCTGTTTCCCCTCGTCGTCCCCCTCGCGCTGGAGATCGCGCCCGGCAACGAGACGATCCTCCTCGGCGCGGTGTCTTCGATTCTGGCGGGCTCCGTCTGGGGCGATCACTGCTCGCCGATCTCCGACACGACGGTTCTCAGCTCGATGGCGAGCAGCTGCGACCACATGGATCATGTGCGAACCCAGCTTCCGTATGCGCTGCTCGTCGGAGCGGTGAGCCTGATCTGTGCCGAGCTGCCGGTCGCGGCGGGCTGGTACGGCCCCTGGGTGGGCCTGCTGGTCAGCGCGGTCGCGATGGTTGCGGCGTTCGAGTCACTGAGCCGGCCCGTGGGGCGGTAATGGCTCGGAGGCGATCGCGCCGGAGACAAGCGCATCTCTAAGGAGCCTCTTCAAGGTTTTCCCGCTCGCTCCCAAGGGAAGCTCCTTCACGAAGGCGTACCGACGCGGGAGCTTGTACGGCGCAAGGTGCTCTCGGGCCCATGCGTCGAGCTCTGAGGCGCTGAGGACGCTGCGCGCGACGACGACAGCGACGACTTCTTCGCCGTAGTAGACGTCCGCCTGGCCGACGACCGCCGCGCTCTCAACCTCGCCGTGCTGAGTGAGAACGGCCTCGATCTCGGACGGGTAGATGCTTGCCCCACCTCTGAGAATCAGGTCTTTGCTTCGATCGACCACGGTGAGCCGCCCGTCGTCGTCCACGAAGCCCACATCACCGCTGTGAAGCCACCCGCCGCGCATCACGTGTGCAGTCGCCAGCTTGTCGTCGAGGTAGCCGGCCATGAGGTTCTGACCTCGGATCAGAACCTCGCCGTGCACGCCTCTCGCGACCTCGGCGCCGTGCTCATCCGCCACTCGAAGCTCGACCCCGGCGACCGGTCGGCCGCAGGAGCCCGGGACGGCCCTGTCGGGTGGCGCGTTGATCGCCGTCAGGTTGGCTTCGGTGAGCCCGTACGCCTGACGAACCGGAGCTCCGAGACGCTCCTCGGCACGCAGCCGAACATCTTCGGCAAGCGGCGCGCCCGCGCTCATGCACCATCGGAGCGCCGGCGGCGCCGGCACGTCGGCCTCGTTTGCCCAGGCGATGAACATGGTGGGCACAGCGGGTATCCACGTGACGCCATGTCGGGTGCAGAGCTCGAGTGTGCGCGCGGGTGAAAACCTCGGGACGAAGATCGTGCGCGCACCGGCATGGAACGGCACGAGCAGCGTAGTGCGTAGGCCGTACGAGTGCGTCAGGGGCAGAGTGCCGAGGATCGTGTCGTCTTTTCCAAGGCGCAAGGCCTGCTCGACGAGCGCCTGGGTGTGCGCGAGGAGTGAGCCGTGTGTGATGCACACGGCTTTCGCGGCGCCGGTCGTGCCCGAGGTGTAGAGCAGCATGGCCGGGGAATCCCGTGTCACCGCGCAAGGAGCGGCCGGGCCCTCGAACGGCTGAAGCAGGTCTTCGACCAGCAGCACCTCGGAGCTCGTATTCGCGCGCACCTTGCTGGCTCGTGCGACGCGAAGATGCCCGGCGTCGGTGAGCAGCGCCCTGCAGCTCGCGTGCTGGAGCCGGAACGCGATCTCGTGCTCCGTCGACGAGACGGGGATGGGCAGCGTCGTGCAGCCTGCGTACAGGGCGCCAAACCAAGCTGCGACGAACTCCATCCCGTTTTCCGTGCAGATCGCGACGCAGTCACCGCGGCCGAGGCCCAGGCTGATGAGCTGCGAAGCGAGGCAAGACGCCTGCAGGTTTAACTCGGCGTAGCTGAAGGCGAGGTCATTTTGGCCTGAATCGATGACGGCCGTACCGTCTGGATCGCGTTGCGCCGAGCGATGAAGGACATTGCCGACGTTCGCGCTCATCGGGAAGAGGCTAGCATGAGGGATGGACCTGGACGGTAGCCTGCGGCGCGTTAGGCTTCAGCCCATGCTCAAAGCCAAAGCGATTCGAATCCGCGAGCCCGGGGGGCCCGAAGTGCTCGAGCTCGGCGAAGTCGAGCTGTCCGCGCCGGGGCCGTCACAAGTCCTGGTCGAGGTGGCTGCCGCAGGGCTGAACCGCGCCGATTGCCTGCAACGACGCGGATTCTACCCGGCGCCTCCTGGGGTACCGGCCGACGTGCCCGGCCTAGAGTTTGCAGGTCTGGTCGAATCGGTCGGAAACGAGGTGAGCGACTGGAAGCCCGGTGACCGGGTGATGGGCATCGTCGGGGGCGGCTCGATGACGACGCGGCTCGTGACCGAGGGGGCCGAGCTCATGTCCGTCCCTGCGCAGCTCTCTCTCGAAGAAGCGGCAGCGGTCCCCGAGGCCTTCCTGACAGCGTACGATGCGGTCGTTTTGCAAGGCGGCCTCCGTGCAGGACAGACCGTGCTCCTTCACGCCGTTGCAAGCGGGGTCGGAACGGCGGGAATTCAGATTGCAACGGCGGTCGGCGCCTCGTCGGTCGGGACATCGCGAAGCGCCCACAAGCTTCCACGCTGCACGGGCCTTGGTTTGACGCACGCCGTGCTCGTGGAAGATGGTCGGTTTGCCGACAACGTGCTTGCGGCGGTACCGAACGGCGCCGACGTCATCCTCGACACGATCGGCGCTGCCTACCTCTCTCAAAACATCAAGGTCATCGCCAAACAGGGGCGTCTCATCGTGATCGGTTTGATGGGTGGTGTGAAGGCCGAGCTTGCGCTCGGGGCGCTCCTGGCAAAGCGCGCTTCGATTCATGGTTCCGTGCTCCGCAGTCGCTCGTCGAAGGAAAAAGCTGAGCTAACGAAGTCGTTCATCGATCAGATGCTAGGGAAGCTCGAGAGCGGTGAGCTCAAGCCAATCGTAGACGAAGTCATGGAGATGGCCGACGTGAGGTCGGCACATGAGCGCATGGACAGCAACGAAACCTTTGGGAAGCTAGTGCTGCGCTGGTAGCGATCGCTGCCGAGGTCTTCCAAAGATAAGGTATCCGGCCGCGAGGGTCGCGATCGCAAGCATTCCTAAGACAGCATAAATAAACAAAGTCGGATCCGCGACCCCAGCAGAGCCAGCGATTTCATCGAGAAGGCTGTGATTCATCGTTGCCTGACCGGTCGTCGAAAACATCCTGATCCTCCGTTTCCTCGTTCACCAGGTGCTACGCCGGATGGCACCGATTGGATTAAGGGAGATCGTTCCGGGGCGCGGAAAAAACGCGTCACGGGGCTGCGTCGAACGGGGCG
The DNA here is from genome assembly GCA_004283055.1 of Deltaproteobacteria bacterium. GTDB lineage: Bacteria > Myxococcota_A > Polyangia > Polyangiales > Houyiibacteriaceae > SG8-38. The sequence continues at coordinate 95 of SHLP01000048.1, read as the reverse complement.
GTGTCTCTGATTGGCTTGTGCTGCCGCGGATGTTGGGGGGCCGGATCTTGGGTGGGTTGGCGGGTACGGTTTGATTGAACCGCCCCGCCCACCCC
>SHLP01000169.1 GCA_004283055.1 Deltaproteobacteria bacterium | reverse complement strand
ACAACTTCGAGTGGGCCTTTGGGTTCGCGAAGCGCTTCGGCATCGTTTGGGTCGACTTCGAAACGCAGGAACGGCTCATCAAGGCCTCCGGGCACCTGTATCGTCGCATCGTCCGCGACAACAAGCTTCCGAAGGAGCAGGCAGCATGAGAATCGCAAGTGCGCTCGTCTTCGTCTTGCTGTGGTCCGCAGTTGCAGCGGCGCAGCAGTACGGAGAAGACACGGTAGTGCCGACACCGTCAGGCGGCCCCATGGCGCCCGGCAAAGCACCACCGCCCGGTGCAGCCGTGCCGGGAGCGCCGGGTGCGCCCACTCCCCGGGCAGACGACTTCGCCGCGCCGCCTGCATCCCAACTGCCGGCGGCCTACCAGCGGCCCGCGACGCCTCCTCCGGGATCGGCGCCAGCCGCTGCTCGCAAGACCGACGGCCCCAACGTCGTCAAAATTCGCAAAGACGAACGCGGCTACCAGCTCCTCGTCGACGGCAAGCCCACGATGGTGTTCGGGATGAACTGGGGATACATGCCGATCGGCCAGAACTACACCTACGACTTTTGGGGCAAGCCCGACGAGGTGATCATCAAAGCGCTCGACGCCGAGATGAGGTGGCTGAGGGACATGCACGTCAATGTCATTCGGCAGTACGCCGGCGGGATGGACGGCGGCCCCCCGCCTCGCTGGATCAAGTACATCTACGAGAAGTACGGCATCTACACGGTTCTCAACCATTCGATTGGTCGCTACGGCATGGAGATCGACGGCGTGTGGGTGAGCCCGGTCGACTATTCCAACGAGCGCTTCCGTTCTTTGATGAAGGAACAAATCACCGAGCTCGTGGCCCAGTACAAAGACACGCCCGGCCTGTTGATGTGGCTGCTCGGCAACGAGAACAACTACGGGCTCTATTGGAAGTCGAGCGAGATCGAAGACTTGCCCGAGGCCAAGCAGGGGGATGCGCGTGCCAGCTTCTTGTACTCGTTGTTCGGCGAGATCACCGATCTCATTCACTCCCTCGACCAGAACCACCCGGTGTCGATGGCGAATGGCGACCTCGGATTCCTCGAAGTCATCAAAGAGGAATGCCCGAACATCGACGTGTTGGGAAGCAACGTCTACCGGGGCATGTCGTCTGGTGACATTTTCGAGCGTGTGGACAAGGAGCTCGGCCGCCCGTTCATGTACACCGAGTTCGGCGCCGACGCGTTCAACGCCAGAACCGGGCGAGAAGATCAGGTTTCCCAGGCGCAGTATTCGAGATCCCTATGGCAGGAGATCTACGAGCAGAGCCACGGCAAGGGCCGGGTAGGGAACGCCATCGGCGGCATGATCTTCCAGTGGAGCGACGGCTGGTGGAAGTACCAGCAAGACATCAACCTCGACAAGCATGACACCACCGCGTCATGGTCGAACAAGGCCTACCTGTCCGACTGGGTCGAGGGCCAAAACAACATGAACGAGGAGTGGTTCGGGATAGCGGCGAAGGGGAAACCCAACGTCGACGGCATCTACACGGTGTATCCGCGGGCCGCGTACTATCTCTTGCAGGAGGCGTTCACGCTCGATCCGTACGCGCCGGACACCAGCATCGAGAAAATTCGGCAGCACTTCGGGAGGCTAGGGCCGAGGTCGTTCGACGATGCGGAGTCCAGGCTCATGGAGCTCGGCTGGGCGCGCGTCAGCAGGCTGCGAATTGATTTCGATACCTATACGACCGGCGGCCGCCAGCTCAACGTGCCCGAGAGGGAAGAGACCCGCTTCGATCACACCGAATCGTTTTATTTTGGTGTCGAGGTCAAGCCGTTTGCCGGCGTGAGGGCGGAGGTCGTGGTCAACGCGCTGGGGAACGTCGCCTTGAATCCCATCAATGAGATCTTCTACGAAAACCGCGGAATTCCGGTGGGGATCGTAGACGAGTCGGGTGAGGTTCGCGACTTCACGGGATTCAACCGCTTTCAGGTCTACGAAGCGTCGTTCGACTGGGACAGCAAGTACTTCTTGCTCGAGAGCTTCTTTCGCGGCGAGGGTCACTACCACTGGGGCTACGAGGGCGACTTCTTTGGTCTCTATCCCGAGGTGCACCAGCAGTACGACATCGACATCTACAACGCGAACGCCCCGCTCGGCGTCGTGTTCTCCGGCAAGGACAAAGTCAAGGGACTCAAGGTCGCGTACGGCCCGCAGCTCTGGTGGGGCGCCAACCCGACGGTCATGGCCAAGTACTACCGTCAGTTCGGCGACTTCAAGTTCGCGGTGATGCACCAAGAAGACATTGCCCAGCAGGCAACCGGGATTGCGAGCTCGGTGATACCCCAGCCGAAAAGCCGAAAGAGCACGTTGTACTTTGGCTACACGAGCAAGCGGGTGACGTTGGACCTCGGCGGGATTACGTCGCGTTCGAACTTCATCGGGGACGCGTACCAAACCGCCCGCCAGGCCGATGGCCCGACGTATTTGGACTCGGGCTACTACATCCGCAACAGCACCGTTGATTTTGCCGATACGCTGGGCGCCAAGGCCAAGCTTACGCTGAACGCGGCGCCGTTCTTCTGGTACGTGCAGGGAGGCTACCGAGGGCTCGTGAGCGATGCGGGTGCGGACCAAACCATGACCATTACCGGTTGGTCGCTCAAAGAAAGCGGCCAAGGCAACCACTGGGCGGTGTCGTCAGGGCTCGGGTACTACGCGGGCAAGTTCGTGATTGGGCCCAACTTCCTGGTGCAAAGGCCCCTCGAGGGCCCGCTTCCGCTCATCCCCGATCTCTTCGACCCGGAAACCGGCACCTACTATCCAGGCGTCAACGCCAGAAACCAGCTCGACGATCCGTTCTGGGTGCGCTCGAACCGGGAGACGTATGGCTTCGAGCTTCTACTCGGATTCGACCCAACTCCCGCCACTCAGCTCTGGGCTTGGGACAACTTGGAGCGCGAGGACGCGACGTTCAGCGCGGTGCTCGATTTCGTCTACAAGATTCTTCCGACGGCCCAGGACGCTGCCGTGGCCATCAACCAGGACCTGATTTTGTTTGCGTTTGCGACGAGCGCGCCGGCTCGAAACCTTTGGGACATCAGCCTGCGGACGGTCACGAACTTCACCTACAAGATGCGCTTGGTGAACTGGATCTACGTCGGGCAGGGGCAAGCCAACGGCGACAGTCCTCGCACGGTGACGCGCTTTGGAACGTACGGCTGGTACAAGTACGGTACGTTCAACATCAACTATCATCTCAAGTTCAACGACTGGGGGCCGTACGACTACTACAGGGACTTCAACCTGACGTTCCCGCTGCAGGCCATGCTCGACTTCTCGTACGCGGTAGAACCGCCCGGGATGTACGCCCCCGCATCCACGAGATTCGGCGTGCGCGGGCAGTTCCGCAATCTCGACAGATTCTCCGGTCGATACCTCATCGATCCTCGATATCCCGGCCGCAAAGGTCGCGAATGGGAGATTAAGACTTATGTGCAGTTCGTATATTAAGTTGTCGTTCCTAGGGCTCGTGCTGGCCGTCGCCGCGTGTGGCGATGACGGTGAATATGAATTCGGCTTCAACACCACCGGCATCGAGTTCGAGCTCTTCGACCCGACGGAGGGCGTTCACCCGTCCAAGGTCACCCTCAGCAACCCCCGCAACCCATTCCGCCAGTCCGGTGTGAGCGACGACACCAAGTTCGCAATCATAGGTGACGGCGGAAATGCGGGAGCGTTCTACGCCTGGGCGACGATCTTGGCGGAGATCCCCATCGGAGAGAACCAATTCTTCACGGCGATCAAGCTCCGCGATCTCTACCTGTCCAACGAGGTTGCCGAGGAAGACCGGGACACGGTTCGGCAAATGGCCATTGATGGCTTTCAGGTCGTGTTGGACTGCTTCCCGGAGTCGTTGCTGTTTGATGCCTCGGGAACCTTCGGTCAGAGCCTCGCCACGCTCTCCTTTGGGCAGATCCTGGACCTCGGGGGCGTGGTTCAGGGCGACTGGAGAGTGGTAGAGGACAGTTTGGGCAATCCCACTGCCGTTCGAAGCACGGGGCTCCAGGGCCAGGATCGAGATTTCGCATGTCGCTGAAACGAAGACACCTCGTTTGGACCGCTGCGCTCTTGGCCTCGAGCCTCGTCGGCGGCTGTGCCGATCCCGGAGACCCCGACTACTCGAATCAGGTCGGCCTTCGCGATTCGATTCAAGGGCCGTTCGACCCGTTTCCGCCCGTGGCGCCCGACCCATACGAGCCCGGCGAGGAACGGCTCTCGGTCGGGTATTTCTACGAGGGCGGCCGCTCGGAAACGATTCCAATCAACACCGTCACCACCAACTACTTCATCTTCGTCGTCGATTTGAACCGGCCGGGCCAGACCTTGACGGGCGGTCAGGATCCATCGCGCGATCGGCTCGAAGGGCTGGAGTCCATCAAGTTCACGACCGCCGAACAACCGTTTTGGGGCTCTGGCATCCTGTGGGAGGAGGCGATCGACCTGTCGGAATGGACGACGATGTTCGTGGGCTTCAAGTCGAGCGACGCCTCTTTCGAGAGGATTGATCTCACGGTCCAATCCGCGACGACGCTACCGAACGTGCCTCCTCCGGAGGCCAGCGGGTTCACCGTCGATGTTCGGTCGTACGGCTACAGCAACGACGGGGAGTGGCATTTCCTGGAGATCCCTCTTCAAGATTTCATCGATCGCGGCTGGGATCCGGGTAACGCTCGCTCGCCCTTCATCATCGGTGGGCCGACCTTGCAATCGGGGCACACATTGCTCATCGACAATCTGTATTTCACGAAAGACTGAGAGCTGGAGGGCATTGCAAGATGCCTCCCATGGCTTCATGCTGCGCAGAACTTGGGGAAATCTAATGTTTCGCGGTGCGAAACGAGGTAGGAGACGAGAATGAAGAAGACGACATTGATTACAATTTTGTTTGCAGCGCTGGCGGTCTACGGCTGCGCGGACGATGAGGAGGGCGGCACGGCCGGCTCAGGCGGCACGGCCGGCTCAGGCGGCACAGCCGGCTTGGGCGGAAGCGCTGGCATGGGCGGAAGCGCTGGCATGGGCGGAAGCGCCGGAGAGGGCGGCATGGGCGGAAGCGCCGGCATGGGCGGCACGCCTGGCGCAATCTACGAGCAGGACTTCAACGCGCTCGACATCAACGGCGGCTTCATAGGCGATGACTGGCTGTATTTTGGCAACGTGTACAACGCAGACGGAAGCTTCAAATTTGGCTTTGGCCCGAACCCGGCGCCCAACGGCCCGCAGATTTGTGCGCTGGCTACCGGGGAAGGTGGCGCAGGCCAAGAACCCCAACAGCTCAACGTTTACAGCAACTACGAGTGCTGTGGCCCAGGAACGACCGATGAAGGGCATTTCAGCGGGACCGAGCTGGTCGAGACCCTCATCTTCCAGGAAATCAATCCGATTCCCGCGGAGTTCATCGGTCAGACCTTCACATTCACCTTTGAGGCCAAGCTCGGCAATATCAACGATCCGAGCGACCCGAAATGTACGGCCCCGAACGTGTGTGAGAGCACCGCAGCGGCGTTCATCAAGACCCTGGACCCCAACGCCGGCTTCGCGACGACGAACGAGGTGCCACTCGATACGACCAACATATCTCCGGCTTGGATGGGCTACTCGCTGTCGCTGGACCTGACTGACCCGGCTCTCGAAGGCCAGATCCTTCAGTTCGGCTTCTCGACGATCGCGCAGGACTTCGAGCCTTCCGGGAACTTCTACGACAACGTCGTGGGAGCTAACTCGCCTACGGCTCCCTGAGCTGTCTTTCAGTCATGGGTTGGCCGGCGGCTCTCTGAGCCGTCGGCCCCCGTGTCGTCAGCATGAATCCACCGTTCGACCGCAGTGATGAGGTATCTGGCGAGTTTCTGAGTCTGGCTGGGGAGCGGTACTACGCCATCCGGAACGTCGACCAGATGGCCCCGTTTTTCGTCAGCCTGATTTCCGATTCCGATCACTGGCTGTTCATATCGTCGACGGGAGGCCTGACCGCGGGTCGAGTGTCGCCCGCCACGGCGCTGTTCCCGTACATCACCGTCGACAAGATTCACGAGAGCCGTCCGCACACCGGCAGCCAAACGCTCATCGCCGTGGTCGCAGACGGGCAGCGGCGCGAATGGGAGCCATTCAATCGGGCGCATGTCGGGCGCTATTCGACGAGCCGAAACCTCTACAAAAACATCCTTGGCAACAAGCTGTGCTTCGAAGAGGTCAACCACGACCTGCACTTGGCGTTTCGGTACTGCTGGTCGACGAGCGAACGCTACGGGTTTGTACGTCGATGCGAGCTCGAGAATCTGGGCAGCCGAGACTGCAGCGTAGAGCTGATCGACGGCTTGCAGAACATTCTACCGGCGGGGACCCCGCGATTCGCTCAAACGAACACGAGCAATCTAGTCGACGCGTACAAATGGAACGAGCTCCTCACCGACACGGGGCTGGCTCTCTATACGCTCTATTCCGGCATCACCGACAGAGCCGAGCCCTGCGAGTCCCTGAAGGCGACGACCGTATTTTGCTTGGGTCTGAGCGGGCACGAGGTGCTGCTCTCGGCCACGCAGCTCGAGCGGTTCCGCCGAGGCGCGCCCGTCACCCAGGAGGTCCACAAGCGCGGCATCCGCGGGGCGTATCTGGTCCATGTCGCGCTGGATCTCGCCCCGCAGGCTTCTCAGCACTGGCAGCTCGTGGCGGACCTCGGGCAGAGTCAGGCGGAGGTCGTGAGCCTGCTCCACGAGCTCCGTGATCCGTCTGCGGTCGCAGAGGCGATCGCGCAGTCCGTCGAGGAGGGCTCGGAGAACCTCGCTCAGATCATGGCGGGCGGAGATGCATACCAGCTGACCAACGAAGAAGAAGTCTCGGCGCACCACTATGCCAATGTCTTGTTCAACATCCTCCGCGGCGGCACCTTCGACGATCAGTATCAAGTGTCCACGAGAGACTTCCTGAGAACGGTCGAGATGTTCAATCGCGACGTGTTCGCGCGAAACCAGGCTGCGCTCGAGGCCCTGCCCGACGAGCTTCAATACGCCGAGCTGCTGTCACACGTCGAGGATTGGGGTGATCCCCAGCTGGAACGCCTGTGCCGCGAGTATTTGCCGATTAGTTTTGGCCGCCGGCACGGGGACCCGAGCCGGCCTTGGAACGAGTTTGCCATCAGGCTCGAAGACGAACGAGGCGAGAAGCTCCTCTCCTATCAGGGCAACTGGCGCGACATCTTTCAGAACTGGGAGGCCCTCACCTTCAGTTTTCCCGAGCTCATCGAGAACGTCATCGCCAAGTTCGTCAACGCCACGACCGTCGATGGCTACAA
>SHLP01000274.1 GCA_004283055.1 Deltaproteobacteria bacterium | reverse complement strand
TCACTGCAGCTTGGGATTTGTACGCTTGCGCTGGGTGAGCCGAACGAATCGGAGCGCTACTTGTTGGAGGCCAGTCGCATCGATCCGGCGCAGTGGAAGCCGTTTTACTACCTCGCCTGCGTGAAGGTCGGCCGAGGCGATCTCGACTCTGCCTCGAGTCACCTTCGCAAAGCCGTGGCTCTGGGTTTTTCGGACGCGCGGCGTTTGCAGAGCGAACGGTGTTTTAGCCCGCTGCAAACCCAGCCGGATTTTCAAGAACTCATGCGTGCGCTCGCGCAACCTTAAAACGACACAATCGGAGCTTGTGGGGACGACCCGATCGCGTGTTTGGGAAACAAATACGTACGTGGGGTGAAGATCTACGTATGAAGCGGTAAGAATTACGTATTCCGCCGCACTCGCGCCGTGCCTACATTAACTGTGCGGGCCCAGACAGGCGGAGGGCTCTTCGGATGTCGGCCCGTAGATTAGGGGGTACGTCATGCGAACTTCACAACATCTTGTCACGTTGAGAACGATCGCCTTGGCGTTTGCGGTTGTTTTGTCGCCGGCATTCTTGCAGATCGACGGTGGCACCTGCCATGGCGATACGACACTTGCGGCGCTCGAGTTCAAGCCGTTTATGATGCCAGGAATGGAGCTTCCTGAGGATATCATCCAGTTCGAGCCCGACGTGCTGCTCTATGAGGTTGAGCTTCCGGTGACGGTCACTCAGGCGATGCTAGTGCTCGAAGCGAGCGATCCCACGGCCGAGCTGGCTGTGCAGTGCTACTGCGACGACGGCTTCGTGGAGGGACACCAGATCAATGAGACCCTTGGCTGGACCGTCATTGATCTTCCGGAAGGCAACAGCCGAGTGAAGGTCTTCGTACGGCCTTCTGGCGGTGACGAAGGATGCTACATCATCCGGATCACCCGGGAGCTGGTACCGTAAACCGGCCTTCATAGACACGGGACGACCCGACCTTGGTTCACCTCGGTCGGGTCGCCCTTTTTTATCGCCTTCGGGGACACGCTCCCTCTCAGCGCGTCACCCGGGCCACGAACTCGTCGGCAGCGCCAAAAATCGCATCCCGTCTAGATGCGTCCATCCGTGTGAGCGTGCCGAGCATCATCTTGCTGCGCGGGTTCTTTTCGAAGAAATCGCGGTGGTCTCGGACGAACGACCAGTACAGCCCGTCGACGACCTCACACCAGGGGCCCTTCGGGTAGTCGCTCATCTTCCGGAGGTAGTTCGAACCGCAGATGTAAGGCTTGGTGGTGAAGGCGCCGCCCTCGCTGTGCAGCGCCATGCCATACACATTCGGCGCCATGACCCAATCCGCCGAGTCGACGAACATCTCCATGAACCATCGATAGGCGGCCGTCGGTTCGACGCGGCACAGGAGCATCAGATTGCCGACGACCATCAGCCGTTCGATGTGGTGGTTGTAGCCGGTCGTTCGGGCTCGATCGATGGCGTCGTCGAGCGGTGGGATGCCCGTGGTGCCGTCGTACCAATGGTCGCAGAGCTGTCTCTCGTGCCCCCAGAAATTCTGCTCCCAGTGAGCGGGCGGCAGCGTGTTCCAGACCCCGCGAATGAATTCCCGCCAGCCGGTCACCTGGCGAACGAAGCCCTCGAGCGAGTTGAGCGGGGTTTCGTGCTTCTTCGCGTATCGAAGCGTTTGGTCCATGACAGCGCCTGGCGTGAGCAATCCGATGTTCATCAGAGGGCTGAGCACGGAGTGGAAAACGATTGGATGCACGCTGCTGAGCGCGTCCTCGTAGTCGCCGAATAGCGAAAGCCGCTCCTTTAGAAAGGATTTCAAAGCCCGGCCGGCCTGCGCCTCGGTCGTCGGAAGCCAGAAGTCGGCGGCGTCGCCCGGGTGCTCGCCGAAGCGCGCGTTGACCAGGCTCACGATGTCTTCGGTGTGGGCGGTCCAGCTCGGTCGCGAAAGCGCCGGCGGCACCAATTTCTTGGGCAGCTTCTTTCGGTTTTCGGCATCGAAACTCCACTGGCCGCCGGTAGGATCGCCGTTCGCGTCCACGAGGATGTCCATCCGTTTCCGCTGCCGCCGATAGAAATCGGCCATGAACAGGCGCTTGTGGCTGTCGCGATACGCCGCGAACTCCTCGCGGGCCGTGACGAACATCGGGCTCTGCAGTGTTT
>SHLP01000009.1 GCA_004283055.1 Deltaproteobacteria bacterium | reverse complement strand
ATGACTTGCTCGTGCTGTTTCACGACGCGGAGAAGCCGCGGGAGCGTTGGCGGATTGGTACGGAAGCCGAGCGAATCGCCGTGCAAGAAGCTGACGGCGCGCACCTGCCTTACCAGGGTTCCATCAGCGTGGTTTCGATCTTCGAGCAGCTCGTTGCGGAGCACGGTTGGACGCCGGTGCGCGAAACGGAGGCGGGACCGATCATCGCCCTCCGCCGTGACGATGCTTCGGTGACTCTCGAGCCCGGCTCTCAGATCGAGCTTTCGGGCGCACCCTATCGGACGGTTCACGCCGGCAAGGCGGAGTCGGATCGGCACTGGGCGGACCTTCAACCGGTCATCGACGATCTCGGCCTCGTCTGGCTCGCGCTCGGCTGTCACCCTTTTGCGTCGGTTGAAGACCTCGGCTGGGTGCCGAAGATGCGATACGACGTCATGCGCGACTACATGCCGACGCGCGGTGCGCTGGCCGCTGACATGATGACCAAGACCTGCACCGTGCAGGCCAATCTCGACTACGCGTCCGAAGAGGATGCAATGCGCAAGCTCCGGGTGAGCCTACGGGCGCAGCCGATCGTAACCGCCATGTTTGCCAACAGCCCTTGGGAGGGCGGCAAGCGAAGCGGGTACCGCTCGTATCGCGCCCTGGTTTGGCTCCACATGGACCCGGACCGCTCCGGGCTCCTGCCGTTCGCTTGGAAAGATCGCTCGAGCTACCAAGAGTACGTCGACTGGGCGCTCGATGTGCCGATGTTCCTCGTGAAGCGCGACGGCAAGGCGTACTACAATACGGGTCAAACGTTCCGCTCGTTCATGCAGGACGGCTTCCAGGGCATTCGGGCGAACTACGGAGATTGGGTCGTACATCTGAGCACGCTCTTTCCCGAGGCAAGGCTCAAGAACACGCTCGAGTGCCGCGGCGCCGACGTGCAGCGACCGGACATGCTGTTTGCCCTGCCAGCGCTTTGGAAGGGGCTCTTGTACGACGAGGACAGCTTTCGCGGGCTCGAGGGGCTGGTCGACTCCTGGTCCTTTCCCGAGGTCCAAATGCAGCGCGAGACGCTCGCGAGACACGGGGTCCGCAGCAAGTTCATGAATCGAGAGGCCGTAGACTGGGCTGGTGATGTCCTCGAGCTCGCAGAGTCCGGCCTCCGTCGCATCGGTGACCTCGACGACGAGGGCCGGGACGAGTCGATCCTGCTCCGGCCGCTGCGCAAGCTTCTCGAAGCATCGCAATGCCCCGCGGACGTGTTGCTCGAGCAGGTTCCCGGCGATCGCCCGTCGCGCGACGCCGTGATTGGGGCTGCCGGGATTTAGTCCGACGCGGGGATCACGTCGTCGAGCGGCGGAAACGAGAGAAGTCTCGCCAGTAGCGCCGAACGCTCCACCATCTTGTCGAGAACCATGTGCTCGTTGACCGCGTGGGCGCCGGCGCCGACTGCGCCGAGGCCGTCCAGCGTCGGCACGAGCTGGCTGGTCGTATTGCCGTCCGAGCCACCCCCGGCCGCCGCCTGTTCGATGGAGATGCCAAGCTCTTCGGCCCCCCTCTGCGCGAGTTGCCAGAGCCGCTGGTTGCCGGGGGTGCGTTCCATGGGCGGACGGCGCACCGAACCTTCGATGAGGACTTCGGTTCCCGGGGTCTCGGCCTCGATTCCGTGAATGACCCTCTCGATTCGCTCGGCGTCTTCCATGCTCGGCACCCTTACGTCGACGGAGGCTTTGCTCTCCGGCGCCACTACGTTCGCGCTCAGTCCGCCGTCGATCGTACCCACGTTGACCGTGATTCCCTTTTCGGCGTCGTTGAGCGCGAAGAGCTTCTGGATGACGAGCGACAGCTCCAGAATCGCGCTTGCTCCCTTCCCTGGGTCGAGCCCAGCGTGCGCGGCCTTGCCGCGGACGGTAATCGTGAAGCTCCCGACTCCTTTGCGCGCGGTCTTCAGATCGCCGCTCGGGCCCAAAGAGGGCTCCAAGACGAAACATCGGTCGGCGCTCCGCGCAAAGCGGGTGATCAAGCGCGTCGATTCGTGGCTGCCGATCTCTTCATCGGAGTTGATGAAGAACACCGGAGTCACAGGAAGGGTCTCAGCGCCGGCCGCGGCAAGCGCCTGGATTGCAAACAGCCCCTGGGTGAGCCCTGCCTTCATGTCGTAGGAGCCCGGCCCCCAGAAAACGCCCTCTGCGGTCCTCGCCGGCATGGTTTCGAGGGTTCCAAGCGGCCAGACGGTGTCGCAGTGGCCTAGCAGAAGCTGGTGGGGGCGATGGCGTGGGCGATCCTCGGGCATCGCCACGAGCATCCCTCCGCTCTCGTTGCCCGCGAGAATATTGGGTCGGAAGCGCCGCTCCGTGAATGCCTCCGACAGGACATCGAGGACGCGCAACAGCGACTCTTTGTCTCCCGACGGAGATTCGCAGAGGACCAATCGCTCCAAGAGCTCGGCCATCGCGTGGCGATGCCGATCGAGGTAGTCGAGAATCTGCTTGGGAAGATCTTGGGACACGGTCGCGACCTCAGCGCTTGAAGCCAACGTGGTAAGGGAAGGCGTTGGTTTGAACGATTTCGGCGAACCGCCCGGGATGCAAATACGCAAGCATCGGCGAATGGGCAATCATCTCCTGCGCGTCCCGGTCCGAGTCTCGCAATGCATCCTCGGCGACGGCGGCGGCGACGATTCGGCCGATGATGAGGCTGTTTTCGCCGAGGTCATCGACGACGCGGTCGAGCTCGCATTCGAAGTGGAGATACGCATTGTCCAATAGGACACCGTCGATCTTCGTCGCCGCGACCGTTGGGATGGCCTGCAGCGCGTACTTCTGGTCGTCGTCGCACCGGGGGGCAGCCGCTAGACTCGTGAGCAGGATTTGCTCCGGCCTCGGGAAGCTCACGGTGAAGCAGCGCTCTCGCATGGCGTTCGCATACGTCGCATGGGATGGCGTACAGACGAAGCCGTAGTGGTCTTGCCAACTCATCGGAATCGCCAGGTGCTTGGGCGCCAAGTCGTACGTGCCGTCTGGCTCGCGCGTCCCGACGATAGTGAGTGGAGCGACCATGTAGACCTGCTCCCAAACCGCGTGCTCGAGCTCGAGTGGAATCATAGCCCGCGTAGCATACCGAATCCGGTGGATGCCGCGAGACGAATGCCGCGCTACGCGGGCGCAGCTTTGTGCGTGCTTGGGGGATTGTCGCGCAAGGTTTGCGCCTGGTGTTTCAGCACCTGACCGAGAACATTGCCTCTGAGCACGGCGGAACTGCAGATGAAACCGCCCATCATCGCGCCCACGACGCCCGCCGACACCACGTCCGCGCCACTGAGATAGAGCCCCTTGATCGGTGTCTGCGGCCGGAGCCATCGCTGCTCGTACCGGTGCGCGTCGTGCGACAAGCCGTAAATCGCGCCCTCGGGGTGGGCGGCGAAATTCCGCGTCGAGAGCGGCGTCGAGAGCTCTGCAACCTCGACCCGGCCCCGGGTCGCCGGAGCGTGCTCGTAGATTTTGTCGAGGAGGCGCTCGGTAAGGCTCGCTTTGAGCTCGTCATACTCCGAGCCGCGCTTCTTCCACGAGGTGTTTTCCCAACGACGGAACGAATCATAGGAACCCATCGTGATCGCTTCGATGGTCGATTTCCCCGGGTACCGACGTTCGAAGTCCGGGTCCTTGGCCGACGGAAACGAGAGGTAGACCATCGGAAACGGCGCGTTGACGTCCCCGAGGAAGCGCTGGAAATTCTTTTCGTGGTGCTGGTCGGGATAGATCCAGAGGTTGGTTCTTTCGAGCTGGAACTCCTCCGTCGTCCCCTTCAACCCAACGTAGAGCGACAGATGTGCGACCGATGCGCCGATCTCTCTGGCTTTGGTCGCGTATCCAATCGATTGCGCCAATGGGGCGGGCACCAGCTGCTCGAATGTGTTGATGACGCCGGCATTGCTGATGATCACGGGAGCGCGCAGCTCGCGCCCGTCGACGAGCCGGACGCCGACGGCTCGTTCGTTCTCGATGATGATCTCAGTGACCTCGGCGTTGGTCAGCATCTCGCCGCCGGAGCGTTCGATGACCGGAACGATCGTCTCGGCGATTCGGGATGCGCCCCCTACCGGATAGGCCGCGCCGCGCAGGTAGTGGGCTACGACCATCGCGTGAATGTAGAAACAGCTCTCTGCAGGGACCAGTCCGTAGTCCCCAAACTGGCCGGTGAGCACCGCGATCAGCTCCTGATTTTGGGTGATGTCTTCGAGGACCTCCCGGGTCGTCCGGAGCGCCTCCTTGGTGACGCCCCTGCGCATCATCCCTCCGAACAGCTTCGAGACGAGGGGCGGCATCGCCTTTTCCGCGAAGAACATCTGCGCCTTCTTGGCGGTGCTGATCACTTTCTCGAGGTACTGGTCGATCGCGTCTTTGTCTCGCGGGAAGTACTCGTGCATCTGAGCGCGGAAGCTCTCGAAACCCTTCACCAGGTCGTACGCGTTTTCGCCGAGAATGATTCGGTCGTACACCTCGCCCAGGTCGGCCCAGTCGAGCTCCCCGTCGGTGATGAAGTCGAATAGGCGACGCGAGGTCGCGCGCGGGTGGTTCACGTCTCCGATGTAGTGAACCCCGACATCCCACTCGTAGCCGGGCCTGCGGAAGGTGTGGGTGAATCCACCCGCGGTGTAGTGCCTCTCGAGGACGAGGACACGCTTGCCGGCCAGCTTGGACAGCGTAGCGGCCGCCGCCATACCGCCGATGCCCGACCCGATCACGATGGCATCCCAATTCTCGGCGAGACCCGGGTGCTGTTTGTACGATGTGCCTATGCGCATTTCTTTCTCCTACCCGCGTTTCACCGCGCAGCCTCCGGACGTTCGAAGACCAATGAAATCAGCTCGTCCAAGGTGCAGCCCATCACCAGCTTGCCCGCGAGGTGCAGCGAGACGAGCCCGTGGACCTGGGCCCAAAGCATGTGTGCGCGCTGCAGCGGCTCGCCTTGCATCAGGCCCGCGTCTACCGCGGCGGCAACCGCGGCCTGAAGGTAGGAGAACGCCCGCGCCTGCTCGGATTCGAGCTCCGGATACTTCCCAGACTGAGCCTGCAGGCTGTCGAAGATCGTGTGGTACGCGTCAGGAGCATCCAGCGCGAAACGAACGTACACCCTGCCCAGTGTCCGCAGCGCTTCCTCGGGGTCGTCGACGCCCGCGACCGCATCGCGCTGGACGTCGGCAAACCTCCGCAGCGCTTCGGTTCGCACCCTCGCGAAGAGCTCTTCCTTGTTCTCGAAGTAGCGGTACGGCGTCATCGGGCTCACGCCGAGCGCCTTGGCCAAGGACCGGAGCGTCACCCCTGCGTACCCTTGCTCCGCAAACAGCTTCGCAGCGGCGGCCACTGCCCGACTGCGAAACGCGCCGAGCTCTTCCGTCGTCAAAGCCGCCCTCGCCATTCATTAGATTTACGCTGTAAATCTTATTGGGTCAAGCAGCCTCCTATTTGAGGGTCACGGCGGCCCAGCTGCGTTTGCCCGCCTTGATGATGTACCGGCCTCTCGGGAGCTTGGCCTGTGGGTCGGTGACGCGGTGGCCGTCGATCTCGACGCCGCCTTGTTGGATTCGGCGACGGCCGTCGCTCGAGCTCCTAACCAGACCGAGGTCGCTCAGGAGCTTCGGTACCCAGACCGACTCCGCGTCGAGCGTAACCTCGTGCTCGGGCAGATCGTCCGGAACCTGGCGCTTCGAGAACTGGGCGAGCCAAGACGCTTCGGCCACCTTGGCCTGCTCGGCATCATGGTAGCGGGTCACGACCTCCGTGGCGAGCGCGATTTTCGCGTCGCGCGGGTTCATGTCTCCCTCCGCGCAGGCGCGCTTCGTTCGTTCGACTTCGATGCTCGGCTTCGACGAAAGCAGCTCGAAGTAGCGCCACATCAGGTCGTCGGAAACGCTCATCAACTTTCCAAACTGCTCTTTCGGAGCCTCGGCGACGCCGACGTAGTTGTCGAGCGACTTGCTCATCTTCGCACCGACGATCTTGCCGGCTTCGGAGCGTGCGTTGATGCCTTCCAGGATCGGAGTCGTCATCACGATTTGTGGTCGCTTCCCCATCTCGCGCATGATCTCCCGACCGACGAGCAGATTGAAAAGCTGGTCGGTTCCACCGAGCTCGACATCGCATTCGAGGATCACCGAATCGTACGCCTGCGCGAGCGGGTACAAGAGCTCATGAATCGAAATGCTTTGGTGCTCCGCCCAACGCCGCTTGAAATCATCTCGCTCCATCATGCGCGCGAGCGTGTACTTGCCGGCGAGCCGAATTACGTCGTCGAAGGCCATCTTGCCGAGCCACTCGCTGTTGTAGACGATCGTCGTACGATCCTCGTCGAGGATCTTGAACGCCTGATCGGCGTAGCTGCGCGCGCCTTCGAGGATCTCGTCGCGCGTGGGGACGGGGCGTGTGCTGCTCCGGCCTGATGGGTCGCCAATTTGAGCCGTGAAGTCCCCGACGATGAAGATGACCTCATGTCCCAGCTCTTGGAACTGGCGCATCTTGTTGAGGAGCACGGTGTGACCCAGGTGCAAATCCGGTCGCGTCGGATCGAACCCGGCTTTGATCTTGAGAGGCTTTCCCGCACTGAGACGCTCGAGGAGCTCAGATTCGACGTGCACGTCGACGACACCGCGCTTGAGCTCGGCGAGCTGCGCTTCGGGCTTCATCCTCAGCCCCTATTCGCCGACGTTGGCAGTGTCGGAGACCCCGCCGTTGACGAGCTCCTTGAGCTCTTTGCCGACCTTGAAAAACGGCAATCGCTTTTCCGGAACCGGGACCGGCCTTCCCGTACGCGGGTTTCGCCCGCTGTACGATTTGTACTCACGAACCGTGAAGCTACCGAAGCCGCGGATTTCGATCCCCTCCCCCTGCTCGAGCGCCGACGTCATCGAGTTGAAGACGCAGTTTACAACTTGTTCAGCTCGGCTCTTGGTGATCTTCGTCCGCTGGGCCACAGCGTCGATGAGCTCCGACTTCGTCATCGATTCTTTCCCCATTGGCCGCTGAGTATATCTACGGCCTTCGGCGCGTCAACAGCAATTTCGGGTACTTGCGCACTTCATCCACAGGCCGGGGCCCGAAGGGTGCCGGTCAGGCAGGAGAGTTGCAGTGCGGTTTTGTGAGGCGAATCGCAGTGTCGAGTGCGATGTCTCAGGCCGTTCGGTCCAGCGCGGCCACCATATCCTCGATCAGCTCGCCGCTATCCTCGATGCCCACCGCGTAGCGAATGAGGTTGTTTCGTATGCCGATCGCCTCCCGGTCTTCGGTGCTCAGCTCGAAGTAACTCATCAGCGCGGGCTGCTCGATCAAGGACTCGACCCCGCCAAGACTCGGCGCGATTCGCGGGATCTGGCACGCGTCGACGACGCGACTCGTACCGTCGAGATCGGCGTCGACTTCGAAGGTGACGACGCCGCCGAAGCCGGTCATCAAGCGCTTGGCCGTCTCGTGGTTGGGGTGAGAGGGTAGTCCGGGGTACCAGACCCGGCTCACTCTCGGGTGCTGCTCCAAGCGCTCAGCGAGCGCCTGGGCAGAGGCATTTTGCTGCTCGACGCGAAGCGCCAAGGTCTTGATGCCTCGGTGAACCAGATAGGCCGCGTGCGGATCGAGACACGCGCCAAAGACGCTCCGCAGGTCTCGGGCAAGAGAAACGAGCGCGGCCTTCCCTGCCACGACACCGCCGAGCACATCGTTGTGTCCCGCCAGATACTTGGTCGCGCTGTGCACCACGATGTCGATTCCGAAGCTTGCCGGCCGGAAGTTCACCGGCGTGGCGAAGGTGCTGTCGACGAGCGTCTTCACCTTTTTTTCTCGGCAGATCTCCACGAGCTGTTCGAGGTCGGGAACCGTCTGGTAGGGATTGGTTGGCGCCTCCGCGATGACCAAACGGGTCTCGTCCCGGATGGCGGCCCGCAAAGCACCCATGTCCGCGGGGGGGATGAGGGTGCTCGAGACCCCAAAACGGTCGAGGAACGTCGTGACGAACTGACGCGTTCGACGGTAGCAGTCGGCGAAGAGGATCACGTGAGACCCGGACTTGACCAGCGCGAGAATCGTCGAGGTCATCGCCGCCATCCCGCTCGCAAACGCGGCCGCATCCTGGGTGTCCTCGAGCGCGGCGACCTTCTCCTCCACCAGGCGTACCGAGGGGTTCCCGTAGCGCCCGTACTCCTCGCGATCTTTGTGCCCTTCGAAATACGCGATGAGCTCCGCTGTATCGGCGAACGAATACGTCGCCGTCTGCGTAATCGGGGCGATCAGCGCGTCGTAGGGATACGTTCGCGGCTCACCGCCATGAACCGCCAGCGTCTTTTGGGAGATGTCCTTTTCGTCAGGCACCAAGGCCGGAGCCTAGGTGAGCGGATCTACGGGCGCAAGCGCCAGCTCGGAACACGCGACCGGCCCGCGCTACCTTCACGAGCGCTAGAGCTGCGTGCAGGTTCCCGTGCTCGCATCGCGTACGCAGTCGAAAGACGGGTCGCCGGCGCCCGGGACCGAAGCCTGCCCGTTGCGGACGTAGAGTCGATCGGTAGACGGGCCGATGAACATCGGAGCAGACCCTGCGTAGATCACCGCGGCGAACTCCGCCGAGTGCGTGAACGTGGCAACCCCGACAGTCACGATCGAGCCGCTTCTGAAGTTGACGTTGCCCGTGTCCGCGCTCTCTCCGCCGTAAGAAACGATCACATGGTCGAGCGTCGATCCGTCCGAGCCCTGCGCGAAGTCGATGCCACGCCAGAACGCAGGCGTGGCGAGGTCCATGCTCGTAAATAGGATCGAATCTGAGCTCGTGCCCCGAGCATCGAGAACACCATCGTTGCCGTCGCCTACCCGAACGCGACCGTCACTCGAGAAGCGAAGCTCGCTCCCGGGCTCGATGGTCCAGATCGGTACGGGATCGAACGGATTCGCCTGCCGGAGCTTGAAAACGCCGTGCATCATGTAGGGAACGTCATTTCGAGGCCAGGTTGCGCTCGCGTCGACGGCGTCGCCAACGACCCAGAAGCCGTCGTGGCCGAAGGTCCCCGTCGTGTTGTTTCCAACCAAGGAGTTGCCCGTGCCGAAGCGTCCGACGAAGTTCCCGTACATTCGAATCGCCGAGAAACGCGAGCCGATGACCGTGTTGTCCGTGCAGGCGCCGCCGCAGTGCGTCGTATCGGCAAACGTGATTCCATAACCATTGCTGCCCATGATCACGGTATTATCGATAGCCGGTGTCGCCGGAACGCCGTCGTTGTGCTCGACCGTGATCGCTGCGCGCGTGGTCGCCGCGCCGGCCGTTGGGCTCGAGCCCGCCGACCGCAGTACCGCGTTCGCGATTCTGGTGACACCCGCGGCGCGACCACGAAGACGGATTCGGTTCCAATAGTCCGCTCCAGCAGCCGGCTCGAATACAACCGGCGAGCTTGCGGTTCCGTCGACCACGATTTGGCTGTCTGTCATCGTGATTGAGCCGTCCAGCGGCATCTCAATGCGGTTGCCCGCGTGGATGTTCAGCGAGCCGTCGGTGATGGCAAGCGTGCCAGTAGGACGAATCGGCTGCGTCGTTCCGTCGCTCGCTTCCGGCCTGTCCCAAACCATGTTGGCGCCTACGATCGACCCGGAACGAACCTCGAGCGGGGCCTCGTAGCGGTTTGAAGGACCGAGAACGTCGTCGAAGCCCAGCATCGCCGCGCTGACCGAGCTGCCCCTCACGTCGATCACGTTGTTCTCGAACGAGCTCAGCCGGGCGTCATCCCAAACGCGGACCCCGAGCGCACCGCCCTCGTCGCTCTGAAACAGGCAATTCTCGACGATGGCGATACGGGCGCCCGGCGCGGCAGGATTGTCGACCCGGAGACCCCCGTTGGCTCCTGCGGCGAAGCCCTCGACGCGGAGGTTTCGGAGCACCGTGCCCGGTCCAATGCGATCATCGAAAAGGATGCCGTTCCAGGTTCCGCTGTCGGGCAGCATTCGAATCGGCGCTTCCGGGCTGCCCGCGGCAACCAGCGTTCCTTCCTCTGCATTCGTAGAGACCGTCAGCTGCCGGCCGGAGGCGAACCGCATCTCAGTTCCAGGTGCGAGGGTCATCGTGCTTCCGGCACGAACACTGATGTCGCTGCTCAGATAGAACGGGACACCGTAGTTTGCCCATGAAGCGTCTGCCCGGCTGATGAGCGAGCCGCGCACGAAGACCCGATCCTGTCCGTTGCCGATGAGGTCGAGGTCGGGCCCCAGTGTCGAAACGTCGTCGGAGCCGATGTTGATGGGAGCCCTTCCGTTGGAGGTGAGCTGATTACCGTCGAACCAGCTCAGGCTGTCTGAGCCCGCTCCTGCCTGCGCGTAGAGTCCGTAGTTCAGGCTCTCTCGAACGATGGAGTCGACGATGACCGGCGCGGAGCCTCCGAGGACTTCGATCGCGCCGCGGTTGGTGTCCGCGTTCACTCTTCCGCCGAATTCGACGACGGCATTGCGAAGCGCGGTCGTTCCAGAAATGATGTTTGCACCGAATCGGAGGCCCCGATAGTGACTGCTCGGCGGCGGGCCGGCGATGCTCTGGAAGCGCGTGAACACGATCTGATCGTCGACGCCTGGTTCTCCTCCGTCGGCGACCAATGCGCCTGCGGTGCCGGTCCCCACGTCGATGCGCCGGTTGGTTCCACCATCCAGCATGACGACCGCGCCCGCCTCGACCGTCAGGGTCGCCCCATTCTCGATGAGCAAATCGCTGGTGATTACGTGTGGGCTGTCGACCGCACGGAGCGTGATGTCCACGCCCACGCTGCCACCCAGGGTGGTGCCATTGCCCTCTGTCACGGTGAAACGCTTCGCGAGCGTCTTCGTCGATCCCTGATCCACGACGATGTCGTAGACACCCGAAGGCCTCGCCGCATCGATGGGCACGACCGCCGTCAACGTCGAATCGTCGACGAACGTCGTGCTGAGCGTCTCGCTGTATGCGCCGAGCTCGAGGCGTATGGTCGGCGCGGCCGCAGCAACAAAGCCGGCGCCGCGAACGAGGACTGGGACATCAGACTGACGACGGCCGGCCGCCGGCGTGATCGAGGCGACCGTCGGCGGAGCAGCGATCACGCTGATGTCGATGGTCGTACGGTCCGAACCTTCAAGATTGGTCGCGACGATATCAAAGGAATAGCCCCCTATGTCGGCGTTCTCGGGCTCTGGCTTGCTCGGCGAGGCCGACAAGAGCCCGGTTAGGGGATCGAACGTGAGGAAATCCGGAAGACTGCCTGAGATGCTCAGAGCGGGCGCCGGGTTGCCGGTAGCCACCGCCGATGCGCCAGGGAAACCCTGTCCGACGATTAGCGCGAATACGGTTTGTGGCGTGACGGTGAGGATCGGTGCTGCGGGTGGATAGACCGCGTCCACCGCGATGGTCGCCTCGTCGGCGTCGCCGAGCACGTTCTGTGCCCGAACCGTGTAACTGTACTCGAGCTCGCCGTCGGACGGTGACGCGGTGAAGCTGACCTCGCCGCTGCTCGGATCGATCGTGATCGCCAAGTCCGTCGGAACGGTCGCGCCGACGAGGCTCCAAACGACCGACGGACTTTCACTCTCCGGAGTGATGTTCACGTCGTACCGGTACGTGGTTCCGACGAACATGGTTGCCGGCGGGGGTACGGTCACTAGGTCGATTTCTGGGACCGGCGGCCGCCCATCCACGGTGACTGTGAACTCCTGCACATTCGGTTCGCCGAGCCCATTGTCCGCCTGCAGCGCGATTTGGTAGTCGCCCGGCGCAGCGCCGGCCGCGTCCCAGGTCAGAGTCACGGCCTCCCCCTCGGGCGGATCGGTGACGATCACCACCCCGGCGGCCGGTGTGCCCACCGACGGTTCTTCCACCGACCATTGAATCGTAGGAGCGCCCGCGGCGGTCGCATCGTAGCGAAGCACTTCCCCAGCGTAGACACGCTCCGGCGGCGCCGAAGTAATGACGGCAGGGCCGCCGGTGTCGACGACCGCGATGGTAAAGGCCTGATCGCCGAAGACGCCACTTTCGACCTCCGTGGCACGAAGGACGACGTCCTGGTTGCCCGCTTGATCGGCCGTGGGCGTCCATCGGACCGCTCCGGTCTCCGAGTCGACGCTCAGGCCTTCCGGTGCGACGGTCGCGCTCCAGGCGATGGGACCGCTCGAAACGACGTCTGGATCGTACGCGTACGGCGCAGCCACGGTGGCCTCCGT
Organism: Deltaproteobacteria bacterium; assembly: GCA_004283055.1. Taxonomy (GTDB): domain Bacteria; phylum Myxococcota_A; class Polyangia; order Polyangiales; family Houyiibacteriaceae; genus SG8-38. The sequence continues at coordinate 44,302 of SHLP01000009.1, read as the reverse complement.
GGGCGGCTCGGTGACAAACACCGGTCCGCTCAATCCGCTGACCTCCACATCGAACGCCTGCGCGGCGGAGCCAGCCAGATTCGTCACGCTCACCTCGACCGAGACGGTGCCCCTGCTTTGCGGAGTCCAAGTCACAATCCCGGAGGCGGGATGGATCGCGAACCCCTGCGGACCGGACACCAGGGAAAAGCGAAGCGGCGTCATTCCGTCTGCGACGACCGTGTAGTTGAAGGGCACGCCGACGACGGCGGTCCCCGGTGGCGTCGTGGTGATCGTCGGAGCGACGCGCGGGTTGGGCGTGGATCCTCCGCCGCAGCCCGCAGCTGCGACGCAAACAGCCGCATATGCGGCAAGCCATGTACGCATGGGTCGAATCATTCAGTTCTCGTCTGCCCGAATTACTACTTTAGCATATTATTATGTCTGCAACGTCAAAAGCAGAGGGCTGACGGATCGCAGCTACGAGCTCACGGTAGCCGGAAGCGGACGCAGTTCTGCAGTTGCGCACGGCGATATGCGCTGCGATGATGCAGGCCATGTTCAACTGGGACGACGTGCGCTACTTCCTGACCCTTCAGCGCCACGCGACCCTGGCGGCAGCCGGCGCTGCCCTGTCGCTGGACCCGACGACCGTGGGGCGACGCTTGCTGAAGCTCGAGGAGGAGCTGGGGGCGCGCCTCTTCGATCGAACGCCCACCGGATACGTTTTGACCGATGCCGGCCATCGCCTCCTGCCACGCGCCGAGCGGATCGAGCGGGAGGCCCTAGGGGTCGAGCGCGACGTCGCAGGCGAAGATCAGAAGCTCGAGGGCGTCGTCCGACTCACTGCAACCGAAATGCTGACGACCCGGTTCATCGCGCCGCATCTGCGACGCTTTCGCGAGCGATATCCGGAAATCCAGCTCGAGCTCAACTGCACCAACCTCCAAGTGAACCTTGCCCGGCGCGAAGCGGACATCGCGCTGCGCCTGGCCCGCCCGACCCAAGACGATTTGATCATCAAGCGGCTCTCGTTCATTCACCTCGGGCTTTACGCATCGCGGGACTACGTCGATCGCTTTGCTTTGCCCAAGGACTCCCTGGCGGGACATCAGGTCATCCTTTTCACCGACGTCCGTCCGTTTCGCCGAGAGAATGATTGGGTTGAGGCTCGCATGGATGGGGCACGGGTTGCACTGCGGTCGGACAGCGTGTCGGCAGCGTTTTCCGCAATCGCGGCCGGCACCGGAATTGGGTTGCTCCCCTGCCTCGTGGCCGACTACGACCAGCACCTGGTGCGCGTGCCGCTCGAAGGTGCGCCCGAGCCTCGACAGATCTGGCAAGCGGTCCACAAGGACCTTCGAGACAGCGCACGCATCCGCGCCGTTCTCGATTTCCTGGGTAGGATCTTGGCCGTCCCGGTCGACAGCGCGTCTGCGGCCTAGCGAGGAGCGGCGCTAATAGAGCGCGATTCCGTCCGCCCCCATCTTCACGGCGAGGCGCCGCGCTCCCCATTCCCCAGAGGACGGCTCGAAAACGCCGGCGCAGGGCGTACCGCACGTCGGACAGCGCCCGTCCCGGAGGTTCCATTCGAGGATCTCATACCAGTCTCTGACGATCAGCGACGTACCGCAGGCGGCGCAGCACGTGGTGTCACCTTCACGATCGTGGATATTGCCCGTGTAGACGTGATGAATACCCTCTTCAGTCGCGATCTGTCTCGCCCTGCGCAACGTCGCACGTGAAGTCGGGGACACATTCAACATCTTGTAATTGGGGTGGAAGGCCGAGAAATGCAGAGGTACGTCGGGGCCGAGCTCATCGACAATCCACGCACTCATCCGCCGGAGCTCGTCATCGCTGTCGTTGTGATCGGGTATGACGAGGTTGGTGATCTCGAACCATACGTCGGTTTCGTTTCGGAGGTAGCGAAGAGTGTCGAGTACCGGCGCAAGCTGACCGCCGGCAATGCGCCGATAGAAAGCCTCGTCGAAGGCTTTTAGATCGATGTTGGCCGCGTCGATGAAAGAGAAGAACTCGGACCTCGGTCTTGGGTTGATGTAGCCGGCGGTGACCGCCACGCTTCGAATGCCCGCGTCTTTGCACGCCGCCGCCACGTCCCGCGCATACTCGAGAAAGATAACCGGGTCGTTGTACGTAAAGGCCACGCTTCGGCAGCCGAGGCGCTCCGCCGCCTGAACGATTTGCTCGGGCCCTGCCGCCTCGGCGAGCGTGTCCATCTGACGGGACTTGGAGATGTCCCAGTTCTGACAGAACTTGCAGGTCAGGTTGCAGCCGGCCGTGCCGAAGGAAAGCACCGGCGTCCCGGGGAGAAAGTGATGCAGCGGCTTCTTCTCGATCGGATCGACCGCGAATCCGCTCGAGCGCGCGTAGCTCGTGAGCACGATGGCGTCGTCCTCGCGCGCCCGAACGAAGCAAAGCCCGCGCTGCCCTGCACTCAGCTTGCAAGCTCGCGGGCAGAGCTCGCAGAGAAGGCGGCCATCATCGAGCCGGCTCCAGTACTCGGTCGATACCGTCGATCCGGGTGGACGCACCATCAGAAACAGAGTGCGCATCCAGTGGGCGGGGCGCAAGTCCGAGCAGATCGCGTTGACAAGGGCTCTGTAGTGCCCAGGCTGACCGTGTGGCGGCAGTGCGACCAGCGGCGGTAGCAGGTTCGTTTTATCCGGCGGATTCGCACGCACTATGCTCATTGATTCGCGGATACCTCGATGCGGCGCGCGAAACGCCGCCGGCGCCCGATCCTTGGCCCAAGGCGCTGATCGTGCCCCACGCAGGCTACGTGTATTCCGGTCAGGTTGCGGCGGCGGCCTTCGTGCGAGTCGAAGCTGCGCGTGAGCTGGTTTCTCGCGTCGTGTTGATCGGGCCCAGTCATCACGTTCGGTTCGCAGGACTCGCGGTGCCAAGCAGCACGGCCTTCGCGACGCCACTGGGCTCGGTCGATGTCGATGAAACCGCGCGCCGGCAAATCCTCACGTTTTCTTTCGTCGATGTTCTCGACGATGCGCACCACTCCGAGCACTCGCTCGAAGTGCAGTTGCCCTTTCTTCAGGAGGTGCTCGGTGCGTTTGCCGTCCTTCCGATTGCGGTCGGCCATGCGTCATCGGCACAGGTGGAACAGGTCTTGGAGGCCCTCTGGGGCGGCGACGAAACCCTGATCGTCGTCAGCTCGGACTTGAGCCACTATTTCGACTACGACACTGCGAGGCGCATGGATGCCGCGACCGCATCCGCGATCGAATCCTTGGAGCCCGAAGGGATCGGTCCGGAGGGCGCCTGCGGACGCACCGGGGTCGGGGGTCTGTTGACCGCCGCGCGGCGGCACGAGCTCGAGGCACGCACCTTGGCTCTACGAAGCTCGGGCGACACGGCGGGCGGCCGTTCTGAGGTCGTCGGCTATGGAGCGTGGGAGCTCACCGTCGCCAAGAATGGCTCGCCGTAGCGCTCGATCCGAGCTGGCCCCATCCCATGGATGCCGGCGAGCGCCTCCATCGAGGTCGGCTTGTAAGCGGCGATTTCGAGAAGCGTGCGGTCGTGGCAGACCACGTACGCGGGAACGCCTTTCGCTCGAGCGAGATCGAGCCGAGTCGCGCGTAGTCTCTCGAAGAGCGAGGGGTCGACATCGTCTGGAAGCTCCCGATTGGAAGGCCGGCGCTCCTTTTTTCGCGTCCGCGCTTGACCGGCGTCAGGAGGAGGGACCAGCATGCGCACCGGCTCTTCGTCTTTCATCGTAGCGATGCCAAGGCGCGTCAAATGGGGAATCGGAAACTCGCCCGCGCTCAGGTCGATCAGGCCTGCGGTGATCATTCGCCTCAGGAGCGCTAGAACCCACGCCTTGGGGCGATCCTCGAGCAGACCGTGCGTGCTGAGCTCGGTGAGGCCCAGCCGGCGCAGCCTTTCGTTGTCGGTGCCATGCAGCATATCGGACACGGCCGTAAGCCCCGCGCGCCCCTGGTTGCGGGCGACACCGGCCAGGGCCTTGCGCACCAGGAGCGCTTCTTCGTCGGAGGCGGACCGCGGCCCGCCCTCCTCTCCTGCCTCTTCGAGACGCTCGCACACGTCGCAGTGACCACAGCCGCCGAGGGTCTCTTGCTCGTCGCCGAAGTACCGCAGGATGAAGTCGTGCCGGCAGCTCCCTGCTTCGACGTACCGCATCAGATCGAGAAAGAGCGCCCACTGCTGCTGCACGTGCGCGGGGTCTTGAACGCCGTCCGAGTCTCGTCCACCGCTGAACCCGATCAGGCGCCGTCGAAGCGCAAGGTCGCCGGAGCTGGTCAGCAAGAGCCCGTGCGCCGGTTGCCCGTCGCGACCCGCGCGCCCGACCTCTTGGTAGTACGCCTCTACCGAGCCCGGCGCCTGAACGTGAATGACCGTCCGAATGTCGGCCCGATCGATTCCCATCCCAAACGCGTTGGTAGCGACGACCACATCGAGCGAACGATTTGCAAAACGCCGGTTCACGTCCTCGCGCAATGAAGCGGCAAGCCCAGCGTGGTACGGGGCTGCGCGCCAGCCTGCTCTGACCACGGCCTCGGCGACCGTTTCGGTGTTTCGACGGGTCGCCGCGTAGACGATCGCTCCACCCCGGGGCTGATCGGGACTGCCGAGCGCCTCAGCCAGCGCGTGAAGCATACGCTTACGCCGCTGCGTGGAGCTGTCGCTCTCGACGACGGTAAGATGAAGATTCGGTCTGGAGAAACCGCGCAAGATGACCGCGCTCTGTTCGGAACGCAGCCCGAGCCGCTCCTGAATCTCGCGACGGACGATCGGAGTCGCTGTCGCCGTGCAGGCGAGGACCCGCGGAGGCTTCAAACGCTCGATGACCTGGCCGAGCCTCAAGTACGAGGGGCGAAAATCGTGGCCCCATTGCGAGATGCAGTGCGCCTCGTCGATGGCGAGCAGCCCGGGCCGGAGCGCCGCGAGCTTGTCCACCAGCCAGGGCGACTCCAGACGCTCGGGCGCCACGTAGACGAGTTGATAGCAGCCCTCGAAGATCTCACGCTCGCGACGCCTCAATTCCTCGGGCTCGAGCGTCGAGGCGAGAAACGTCGCCGCCACCCCGCGCTCCGTCAGAGCGCGCACCTGGTCTTCCATCAGCGCGATGAGAGGTGAGATGACGATGGACGTACCTTCGAGGACGGCAGCCGGAAGCTGGTAGCAAAGCGACTTGCCTCCGCCCGTGGGGGCAATGACGATCACCCGACGCCGCCCTCCGAGCAGCTCCTCGATGGCCTCGCGCTGCCAGGGATGAAACGACGAAAGCCCGAAACGCTCCCGCAAAGCCACGTCGATGTCGGTCATGGACGAAAGGCACCGTAGTGCTGCGAGTGACGGCATGCCAGACTTATCGGACACGCATCACCGAAGTTGCACGTCAGACTCGCTGAGAGAGTAGCTCTGCAAGCTCGGCGGCCCGCTCCATGACGAGCATGTGGCCTGCGCCCCCGAGGATGTGGAGGTCGCTGTTTGGGATCTCGGCGGCGAGGTAATGGGCGTACTTCGCTGGAGTGAGCGCGTCCTGAGTCCCCGCGACGATGAGGGCGGGGACTCGGATCTTCGGGAGGTCTTGCATCCGATCGAAGCTGTTCGCGGCTCTCCAGTCGGTGCCGGCCGTTTCAATCGGCGTGAGCTCGCGGTGCTTCGAGGCTTCTTCGACGAGCTCGGGATCGGTGCCCTGCTGGTAGAGCCCGGGAGGCAGCGGTGGAATGGCGGCGCCCGACTTGGCGACCTGCTCGAAGAGCTGGAGGATCATGGGGTGAACTCGGAGCCGGGCGCCGGTGGCGAGCAGCACGATGCCCACGAGGCCTGCGGACCTCGATGAGAGGGCATGCTCGATCGCCACGGCGCCGCCTAGGGAGTGGCCAACGACCAGGTAGTTGCCGTCCAGCTCCGATTCCACAAATCGCGATAGAAACGCCTCCATCTCGGCGGCTGTGCCGAGTGCAGGCCCGTCGGTCCCCGCTCGTCCCGGGAGGTTGATCGCGTAGCGATCGCGGCCAGGCATGGCGTCGAGGAGCCGATCGTAGACGTGGTGATTGTCCGCAGAGCCGTGGACGCAGACGAGGCTCGGCCCCGCGCCTGACTCGTGTCGGAAGGCAACGGCGCGTCCAGCGATCTGCCGGGTCTCTACCACAGAGACAGGCTCTCGCTTGCACTGGCCAATCCCACGGCTTGGAAGCGAAAGAAACGCTCGCGCGCGTACGTACCCGTGTACTGCAATGCCAGCTCGTCGAAGCTCACCGTGCGAACGAAGCGGTAGCCGCACTCGGACATCAAGGGCGTAGGGTCGTCGATTCCGAATTGCATGGGCTCCCCGAGCTCCTCGATGATGCCCTTCATCGCTCGGTCCTCTTGCCGGAGGCGCGGACTTGACTTGGCCATCTTGCTGTTGAGGTAGTCGAAGACCAGGAGCGAGCCTGGGTCGAACTCCGACGCCAGACGCTCGAGCGTCGAGCGGGCGGCCGCCTCGCGCAGGTAGTACACGACGCCCTCCCAGACGAAGCAGGACGGCGCGCTTCGATCGAGCCCGGCGGCTTCGAGGAGCTGAACGAAGTCGTCTCGCTCGAAGTCGCAGGGAACAAACGTAGCAGCTTCGATTGGATAGCTTGCAAACCTCGAAAGGCGCTCGCGTTTGTCAGCTTGGCTGGCAGGCTGATCCACTTCGAAAAATCGAGCTCCCGGACGGCGCAGGCGCGCGGCGCGCGTATCGAGCCCAGCGCCGAGAATCACCACTTGCCGCATGCCGCGATCGAGGGCCCGCGTCACGGTGTCGTCGAGATAGCGTGTTCGAAGCCCGACCCAGAGCTCCATCGAGGGCGAGTGCGCGTCCCAACGACGCGACAGCGCTTCTCCCTCGGCCCCAGCGAGGCCGAGTGCCCAGGGGTCTTCGCAGACCGGGGTCGCCTCGGCCGAGGCACGTCCGCGGTAGGCGGCGACCATGATCGCCGTCTGGCTCGCGGCGCGCGACGGGGTCACGCCTAGTGCCCGCGCTCGCGATCGACGCCCGGATGACTCGGGTCGCCCGGCTCGTGGCGTGGGTTGGCGGTCAGATAGGAACCATCGCGGCCAGGAATCGAGAGCAGCGTGGCTTTGTCGAAGATGAAGTGCTCCCGACGGGTCGACGGCGGCATGTGCATGCCGGTGTCCATTCGAATGGCGTCGCATGGGCAGGCTTCCACACAGTAGCCGCAGAAGATGCAGCGGAGCTCGTCGATGGTGAACACCGCCGGGAAGCGCTCGTAGCCGTAGCGAGGGTCGTCGGGCTCGTACTCGGCCGCCTCGATGTGAATGCACTGCGCCGGACAGGCGGTGCTGCAGCACAGGCAGGCCACGCACCTGGGAGAGCCGTCGGTCCGCTGAGTGAGACGATGAATGCCGCGGAAGCGTTCGGGATACTCGACCGTCTCCTCGGGGTATTTCACCGTGGCGATTTCCTTGCTGGCCTTGGGGCCGAAGGTGTTCTTGAAGAAGCGGCTCATCGCCAGGCCGAGTCCTTTTGCGATCTCGGGGAGGTAGACCTGCTCGGCGACGGTACGCTCGGGTTTCTTGATGACTTTGACTTCAACTGCCATGCGGAACCTCAGAAGATTTTTTCGAAGAAAGCAACCCAGCCGTCCAGCCAGCCCGACAGGATGAAAGCGCCAGCCACCAGGATGTTGAGCAGGGAGACGGGCAACAGACCCTTCCAGCACAGGGACATGAGCTGGTCGTAGCGGAACCGCGGAAGGGACCAGCGAATCATGAGCTGGAACCAGATCAAGACGATGATCTTGAAGAGGAAGAACAGGAACTGAATCGCCACGACGAGCCAGTGGACCAGAGGCACCGAGAAGCCCGTGGCAACGAAGGGCAGCGAAAATTCGAAGCCGTCGCGGTAGAGAAACGGAACGTCCCAACCGCCGAGGAAGATCACCGAAGCGAGCGCAGCCAGGGAAACCACCTCGACGAACTCTCCCATGAAGAACATGCCGAACTTCATGCCGGAATACTCGGTGAGGTAGCCGCCAACGAGCTCGCTCTCGCCCTCGGGAAGGTCGAAGGGCACGCGCTTGGTCTCGGCGATGGCTGCGACGAAGAAATTGATGGCGGCGAGGGTCAGAGGCGGGATGAAGATCCCCCAGATGTGATCGTACTGCCAAGTCGCCATGTTCTCGAGTCGGAGAGAGGCGTACACCATGAATGGAGGAACGAGCGTGAGGCCGAGCACGACCTCGTAGCTCACCATCTGGCTGGCGGCCCGAATCCCCCCGAGTAAGGAATACTTGTTGTCGGAGGCGTAGCCGGAGATGGCGGCGCCGATGATTCCGGTGCTCGCGATGGCGAAGATGAAGAGGATGCCCACGTTGATGCTGGCGACCTGCATCGGCACCACGGGGCCGGCGATTTCACCGGTGCGCGGGAGCACCTGATTGAGATAGTCCCAGTGCAGGCTGCTTGCGAACGGCACGACGGCGAAGGCCGCGATCGCCGGGATGAGCGCGATGATCGGACCTGCGGAGAATAGAAGCTTGTCGGACTTGGGCGGGACGAAGTCTTCTTTGAAGATGAACTTCAGGGCGTCGGCCAAGGGGTGCAGAAGACCGAGAAGCATGATCTTGCCGCCGTTGCGGACGATCGTTCCGTGCACGCCGTAGCCCACGCGGAGCAAGACGGACGCCGCGCCGAATCCGACGAGGGTGGCGGTCAACGCGGAGGTCGAGAGCGGGAGCGGATTGCTGCCTTTGACGGCAACGAAGGTCAGCGCGAGCAGAGCGACGATCGCGGTGATGCCGGTGAGAGCGGCCAGGCGCCACATGGGAAGGCGCGCGCGGTCGATGAACCCTACCGCCGAAGCCGGCAAGGTGATCGCGGCGCGACTCGGCCCGAGTCTGTCCTGAATCATCGCGCTCTGGCGCCGCTCGGCCCAAATGATGACCGGAGCAAAGGTGCCCACGGTGATCACGAGCACGACCACCACCTTCACGAGCGATGAAACGACGAGAAACGTCGTGGTCATTGAGCCGCCTCCGCCGCGTCGACCAGCCCCTCGCGCAGGCTCTCGATGCTGTCGAAGCCCAGGTCCTTGCCGAGCCGTCGTGCGAGCTCGGAAATCGTCTTCCAGGCCGGCTCCACGCCCGCGGGCACGGGCACTACGGGTCGGAAAGACTGCGACATGCCCTTGGCGTTGATGAAGCTTCCGTGAATTTCGGTGATGTCGCCGACGGGGATGGCGACCGACGCTGCGGCGGGGAGTGCGCCGACGTGACTGGTCAGGGACACGATCTGGTCCAAGGCCAACAGAGGCGCGAGCTCGTCGAGCCCTTGTTCCGTGGCCCAGCCGAGGGCAATCACCGCTTCCACCGCGCCCGATTGCACATCGGTGAGCAGCTCAGAGAGCGGCCTCAATGTGCTTTCACCTGCTGCAAGGGTCGCCCCCGCGCGGTTCGGGTTCTGGTCCTCGCTTCGAAGAATGTCGTCGCCCTCCCAGTTTGGAAGCGCCGCGAGGTAGAGCCGCTCGGCGCCTAGAGCGGACGCGAGCTTGGCCATGGCGAGATTGTCCTCGGTGCTGTGCTGCGCGCTGAGGATGACAGCAAGCTTGGCGCCATCGACGCCTTGCAGCTTCTCGGCGCCCAAGATCAGCGCTTCGCGTTCTCCAACCGGCATGCGCCCGTCGCCGCGGCCTACCGTCGGCATCAAGAGCCGGTCTGTATCGTGACGCGTATAGGTCATCATTCCGTCGTCGCACATCCAGAATTTGTTGACTTCAGCGTTGTCGCGGGGGCGGAGGCGATAGATCTTGCCGTTTCTCGGGTCGTAGTCTGCGTGGCTGTTGCAGCCTGTGGCGCATCCAGGGCAGACGCTGGGAGCGGACTTCAGAAACCAAACCCTCGCCTTGAAGCGGAAATCTTGGCTTGTCAGCGCACCAACAGGACACACGTGCTCGGTCATCAGCGTGTACTTGTGATCGAGCTCTCGGCCCGGCGCGAGAATGATTTCGTTTCGGTTCCCGCGCTCCCGCATGTCGAGGACATGATCCTTGGCTACTTCGTCGCAGACTCGAATGCAGCGCGTGCACATGATGCAGCGCTCGGCGTCATAAACGATGGTCGGCCCAAACCGAACACCCTTGGGCTTGTGCACGGGCTCGGTGAGTTTTCGCTTCAGCGTGCCCTGGTGCTCGTAGTAGTAGTCTTGCAGCTTGCATTCGCCGGCCTGGTCACAGATGGGGCAATCGACCGGGTGATTGAGGAGCAGGAATTCCTGCACGGCGGCCTGAGCCGTCTTGACCTCGTCGTTGGTGGAGGAAATGACCATGCCCTCCGCCGCTTCGAGCTGGCACGCCGGCTGAAGCTTGGGCTTGGTGGCCGGGACGTACTCGCCCGTGGCTTGGTCGAGTACCAGCTGCGGCATCGCCATCTGACGGCCGCTCTCGATGTGCACGAGGCACATCCTGCAGTTTGCCGCGACCGACAGCCCGGGGTGCCAGCAGTAATGGGGGATCTCGATGCCTTCCCGCCAGGCCGCCTGCATCACGGTCTCGCCCGGCTCGAAGCCAATCTCTTTGCCATCTAAGGTGAACTTAGGCATCGCTTATCGGTCGCATTCTCCACCGATCATGTTGACTGACCCGAACGTCGGAATGATGTCGGCGATCATTCCGCCAAGCAGCATCTCGCGAGCCGATGCGAGGTTGTACCAGCACGGCGGGCGAACTCGCACCCGGTAGGGTGTACCGCTGCCGTCCGAGACGATGTGGAAGCCCAGCTCTCCGTTGCCGCCCTCGGTGAAGCTGTAGACCTCGCCCTTCGGCGTTCGCAGCCCTTCCATCACGAGCTTGAAGTGTGCGATCGTGGCCTCGATCGTCGTGTAGACGGCGTCTTTTTCTGGGTAGACGATTCGCGGATCATCGACGTTGACCGGGCCGTCGTCCGGCATCTGCTCGACGGCCTGCTCGATGATGCGGACAGACTGCCGGATCTCTTCGAGGCGGACCATGAAGCGGTCCCAGTTGTCGCCGTCCTCGCCGACGGGCACGTCGAAGTCGAAGCGGTCGTAGACGAGGTAGGGATGATCCTTGCGAACGTCGTACGGGATGCCGGTCGAGCGGGCCACCGGGCCGGTGACCCCGTAGGAGAGGGCCTGCTCTTTCGTCAAGACGCCGACACCCTGCATTCGGTCGAGGAAGATGCGGTTTCCGAGCAGCATCGTCTCGGTTTCTTTGACGACCTTGTGAAGCTCGGGAATCACGCGCAGCACGTCGTCTTTGAAGGTTGGTGTCGGCGGTTCCGCCATGCCCCCGATTCGCCCGAAGCTGTGCGTCATACGGGCGCCGGTTTCGCGCTCGAGAATGTCCCAAACCCAATCCCTCACTTTGAGCAGCCAGAGGAAGGGCGTAAACGCGCCGAGCTCCATCGCCGAGGCGCCATTGCAGGTGAAGTGGTCCGAGATTCGCGAGAGCTCGCCGAGGATGACCCGGTAGTACTGGCAGCGTTCCGGAACTTCGATTTCGAGCAGCTTCTCGACCGCAAGCGACCAGCCCACGTTGTTGAGCATGGGCGACACGTAGTTGAGGCGATCGGCGTACGGAAATACCTGCGCCCAGGTGCCGCGTTCGCACGATTTCTCAAAGCCACGGTGCAGGTAGCCTGGTTGGACGTCGAGGTTGACCAGGGTCTCCCCGTCGAGGTCCATCACCATGCGAATCGTGCCGTGCATCGCCGGGTGCGACGGCCCCATGTTCAGGCGCATCGGGTCTTCGGAGAGCTCGAGCGCCGCCTCGTCGTTCAATAGCTCGTCTGCGGGTTCCATCTACGACTCCGAGCCTTCTTTGGGCGCCGCGTCGGACGCAGTTTCCGCCTCGGCTTCCGCCGCCATCCGCGCTTCGATGCGTGCTTGAATCTGCTCGGCTGCCTCCGAATCGCTCAAGGCACGCCTCTGGCCGTGCTGGACGCCGATCGACGGAGAGACCTGCTCGTCACGACCCGCCAGGCGCGACTCCCAGTCGATGCGTGCGAACGGCTGGCCCTCTTCGATGCCGAACGGCGCGAGCTTTTCGATTTCACCGACCTCACGGTACGGCACCAGGGGCTGCGCCTTGTCGATCGGGTAGTCCTTGCGAAGGGGATGCCCCACGAACTCTTCATACAAAAGAATGCGGCGCATGTCGGGGTGTCCTTTGAACTTGATCCCGAACATGTCCCAGACCTCGCGCTCGGCCCAGTTCGCGCCGGCCCAAAGCCCGCTGAGTGTCCCTGGTTCTTCGCCCTCCGCTACTCGAGTACGGAGTCGAATGCGCGCTCCGTTGACCGAGGAACGCACGATGAGCGTCAGGTCGAAGCGGGCGGACGCTCGCTCTGGATAATCGATCGCCGTGACGTCGATGAAATGGTCCATCTGCAGCTCGGCGTCCTCTTTGACGAACTGTGCGGCCTCGACCCAATCGTCGAGAGCGAACCTCGCCTCGTAGTCGCCAAACGCATCGCTCGTCTCGAGTACGCGTTCGCCGAACTGTGTGCTGAGCCGGTCGACGACCGCCTGGCTCATGACTTGCCCTTCCCCGTTCGGCCCGGCGCACGCTCGGGCACCTGATGGGGCGGCACGACGACGGGCTTGCGGTCGTTCGCCTGGATCTTTTCTTGCAGAAGCATCAGGGCATCGAGCACGGCCTCTGGGCGAGGCGGGCAGCCCGGAATGTAGACGTCGACGGGGATGACTTTGTCGACCCCCGGGATCGTGGTGTAGTTGTCGTAGAACCCACCGCAGGAGGCACAGGTGCCGAAGGCGACGACCCACTTGGGGTCTGCCATCTGCTCCCAGATACGACGGATGACCGGGCCCTGTCGCTGGCTGATCGTGCCGACGACCCAGAGCACGTCCGACTGACGCGGACTGAAGCGTGGCGCCTCGGCGCCGAAGCGCGCGATGTCGTAGCGCGGGGCGGCCGTGGCCATGAACTCCATGCCGCAGCAGGCCGTGACGAACGGGTACTGAAACAGCGACCACTTCCTCGCCCACTGCAGCAAGTCGCTCAGGCGAGTGGTCACCGCGACCTCGCCGCCGCCGTTGAGAACTTTCAGCTCTCCCATTCGAGCGCTCCCTTTCTCCACGCGTAGACCAGCGTGATCCCCAGCACGACGAGGAAGAGGACCATCTCCGCGAATCCGAGGAGGCCGAGCTCGGTGAAGAGGCTAGCCCAGGGGTAGAGAAACACCGCTTCGATGTCGAAGACCACGAATAAGATCGCCGTGAGGTAGAACTTGATGCTCAGGCGGATGTGGCTGGCGCCGGTCGTCTCCGACCCCGACTCGTAGGGAATGGCCTTCTCGGCCGTCATGTTCTTCGGCCCCAGCACGGTGGTGAGGCCAAAGACACCCAGCGCGACCAGGAGGGCGACGCCGAGCATCAGAAAGACCGGGAAATAAGCCGAAAACATAGAGGGTCGGACTCCGGGACGCGGCGGATAGCGCCCGTCCGACAATGCTTAGTATCAGCCCCAGGGGGTGTCAATGAAGGCAGCGGCAGCGTTTTCGCGATCCGCGGCGCCCGCGGATCATGAGCGTCAAGCCCAAGAGCAGCGCCGCTGGCCCGAGCGGTCCCCCAGCGCCGCCCGATGGCGCGATTTCGCAGCCGTAAGCCGAGCCCGGCCTCCGTTCGGCGACCGGACCTCGTGCATCGGACACCTCGTCCAGTGGGGAATCGTCGTCCTGGTCGACGGCTGGATTCGACTCCGACGGCGCGACGCGAAGGCGAAGCGCCGGATCGCCGAGGAGCATGTACACCTGATGCAGCTGCACCGGCTCGCCGGCGGCGGCCCGATGTGCGGCGAGCACGGCCTCCCCAACGGTCTCCGCATCCGAGGCAAAGGCCGCCTCGGTGAAGCCCCGTCGGAGGGCGTCGGCATCCACGTGATTCGACCAGCCGGTCGCGCCGAAGACGCCTGCGGTCGTGCCCTTGGTGAGCAGCTCTTCCCCGAGCGACGAGAAGCCCGGCATATCGAAGCGGACCACGTTGCAGCTCCAGCTGAGGACGAACGGCTGGCTCTGCAGCGCGACGAGCTCCCCGATGTCGGCCTGTGTCAGCAATCCCTCGTCGGCCAGCCGGTCGAGCCCGCCGTGCCCGACGTAGCTCAGCCAGCCGAGCTGCCCGTTCCACATGGAGAAGAGTCGATCGCGGGCGGCTTCGAGGCTCTCGGTGTTCAGATCGATCTGTCGCCTTCGCTCGGGCTCTACCCAATCGGCCAAAACACGCGCCGCGGCAGCGAACTCATCGCGCCCGGAATCGTCGGCGACGAACAAGGCGTCCATCGACGCCTGATCCCGTTCAAAGGCTTCGATCGCAGCGAGGATGCGGCCGAGCTCTTCTCCGTTTGCAATCGGCAACCGGCCGATCGCGATCTCGGGAACGCCGTCGTCCCCGATGACGTCGCCGAACATCGAGTCTGAAGGAAACGATCCGCCGTCGGTGTTGGCGAGCGCGGGCGGGAGCCAATTGCCCCCGACGCCCATGAGGTCGCGATAGTCGAGGCTGCCCTTGCCCACCAGCGTCGCGAAGCGCGGCGCGGTCTGCCAGTGCTGCCACGCGAATGCTAGGAAATCGCGAATCGCCTGCGGGTCGGACACCCCGCCGCTGAAGGCCCAGTAGATATCGTCGACATCGACGAGAAGCACGCGGTAGCCGTCCGCCGTTCGATAGTCCGCTAGTGCGCGTGCGTCGTCGACCAAATGCGAGGCGCTGATGACCAGGTAGTCCACGTTCCGATCCGTCGAGCGAAGGTCGGTTGGAACGTGCGCCTGTACCAGGCTCGGCGCAGCAATGCTGTCCGGCGCGGCGGCGAGGAAGCGAAGGTCGGGGCCGTCGGCTGTGAAGCTCAGGTCGCCGGAGGCCCCGAGAAGAGCCTCGCCGTAGTAGATGGGCTCCTCGGGCGTGGTCACGTCGTAGAGGTGCACGGTCTTCGAAGGCAAACCCGTCACCGACTGCGCTCCGTCATCGGCGCCTCCGAAGCGGAACAGCGGCTCGTCTGCTTCGGCGCGCCTGAGGTAGTCGACTTCGACGGCATCGACGTAGAGGGCTGGAGGAGCTTCGCCCGCCACGTGCTGCTCGACGATCAGCTCGTTCTCGACATCGGCCTCGCGCTCCGCGAGAGACACGTGCATCGTGTGACGCCTGCGTCCGAATAGATCGAAGACGCCTAGGCTCTCGCCGTTCCAGTGGAGCTCGACGCGGTGCGGCTGATCCGGGTGGGCGGTTGCCCCGTGGACCACGACGCGCAGCTCCCGGGCCCCTTGGGCTTCGAGAGCGGGCAAGGAAACCGGAATCACCGCCTTCGCCGCGGACGAGAGCGCATGCCAGAAAAACAGATCCTGCCGCGGGTCGGGGGCACCGGTCGGGCCGGGGAAGACATTCTCCTCGAAGCGCTTCGTTTCGACAAACCGGTGGGGTTCGGTCGGCATACGTTCGATCAGCGTCCGCGTCCGCATCGTCAGCCCTTTCCCAATCGAGACGAGGTATCGATGATGGGAGGAAAACGGCGAGTCGATCACGGGCGCGACGAAGCGAATCGCGGCGCCGTTCTGCGCGGCGTGCCAGGCGACCGAAGCGCCGCGCAGGCGAAGGTCGAGCTCGCCCGACCGAATCAACGCCGCGACGGCACTCGGGGTGAGGCCCAGCGCGCTCGCGAGGACCGATGCGTCCACCTCGATGAGGCCCGCCCGCTCCACTCGGAGCTCCGCGACGGAATCGAGCGCAGCTCTCTTGCTCGCAAACCCGAGCGCAGCGCGAGCCTTCGCCGGCCGCAAACGACGTCGGAGCACCACCGGATGCGGAGTACGACCGAGACGGCTCCTAGCGCGGGGCAGGTCATCGCGCGGACTGTCCCATCGGACCGCTCGGGTGTAAGGGCCGTACTGAACGCTTCCCCCCGAGACCGTGCGCTCCTCGAGCAGGTATTCGAGCGCTCCATTCGCCGGGGCAGAGTCATCGCGCATCGAGTAGCTGGCGCCGTGTGGAGAACCCTCCGGTGAGGCGGCGAGCTCGCCGACCCATGCCAGGCCGCCGTTCGTCTCCACGCGCCAAAGGCGAAACGCGGCCGTACCCACCTCGGTGCTGGTCTCCCAGCTGACGGTCACTGAACCGCCCTCTCGCGACACTTCGAATCCGTTGACTGCGGCGTACGTCACGAAGCTGCAGTTCGAAAGCCCCAGCGAAGTGCCGGGGATTTCTTCGACGCAGGAGTCGGTGCCACTGCCGCCGTCGAGCATATCGTAGCCCTCGCCCCCGCTCAGGGCATCATTGCCGCCCTCGCCCTCGAGCGTGTCGTTGCCATCTTCTCCGCTGAGCGTGTCGGCACCCTTGTCGCCGATGAGAACGTCGTCCCCGGCGCCGCCCATGAGAATGTCGTCGCCGTCCTTGCCATCGATTTTGTCGTCGCCGTCCCCTCCCGATATCAGATCGTCACCCTTTCCAGCATCGATTTTGTCGTCGCCGCCCTCTCCGTAGAGCTGGTCGTTGCCATTTCCGCCTTTGATCTTGTCGTCCCCGGATCCAGCGCAGATGTAGTCGTCGCCTTTACGACCGTCGATCTGGTCGTCGCCTCCGAAGCCGAAGAGACAGTCCACGCCGTTGGTGCCGCGAAGCTTGTCGTCCCCGCTGGAGCCGCCGATGTAGTTCGAGCCAGCGGGACACACGTCTGGGACGCCGTCCCGGTCGAGGTCTCCCGTCGAGCATTGGGCCAGCACCTCGGCCGAAGCGCATAAAACAACTAAACCGATGAACAGCGCTGCCAGCCTGCTCCCCTCGCGATTGAGGGGGCTGTTCGAGTCGGTTCGAGGGGGTAAAACGACCAAGTCGACTGCCATCCCAAGAAACTCTGACAGATTTTATGTTGAAGTGCAAAATGTTCAGTATGATTGGAATTAGCAGCTGCGCACTCCTCCGGCCCGCGCGCGCGGGGGGTGGCGCCTCGACCTCGATGAGCCCAGGCCCGCCCATCGACGGCCAGAACCGAGCCGCTCGCCATTCCGAAGGGCTCAGGCCCGATTCTTCAGGAGCCCGTTCGCTTCGGCAACGCTGCCGTCGCGTGTAGGTCGGGCATATCCACTTCGACCCGGACGCAGAACAGGGTCCCTTCGAGGCTCACGTCGAGCCGGCATCGCGGGGAGGAGGCGACCTGCAGGAGCCCGATGCCGCCATTGCTTCGAATGTCGGTCGAGCTGATCAGATGATTGGTCAATTCGTGCCAGAGCACGTTCGAGGTCTTGCTCGAGACGTGCTGGTCGATGAACCGCACGGCGCGCTTCGCCTGGTCGATGTCTTTGGCGACGTTTGTCGACGACACATGGATTTTGGGTTGCCCCTTTTGCAACCGATAGCTGACGAGAAGCGACGGCGCGGGGTTCTGGTCCCAGTCGGCGTGGGTGACGATGTTGTCCACGATTTCGCGCACCGCGACAACCACGTCCCGGACCGGGAACGGATCCTCAAACATCGCACCGAGCGTCCACTTTAAGCCAAAAATGATGGACTCCGCGAGCTCGGGACTGAAGCGAAGAGGGCTAATTTCAAGTTGATATTTGATGTCAGTGTGATTGTTCATGAGGCCCGCCGAGTTTCCGTCAGCTTTACCGGAGCGCCTGGTTGTTTAGAAACACCTTCAACGAAGAGCCGAGACATCCGTAGGTGTTCGGATTGCTCGGGCGCTTCGCCCGTTGCGTAGATCGTGACGGAGCGCCCGTGCGAGCGCATGGCATGCAGCATTCTGTAAATCGCGTGCTGCGCCCGGGAAAGCACCTCTCCGAGATCTTCCAAATGGCAGTGAACGTGGGCGACGTTGGCCTCGTCCGCGATCTGCGCAAGCTGCTCCAAGTGGCTCAGATAGCGTTCGAAACGGCCCCCATGCCGAGCGACCAGGCCCCCATGGAACCAAATCGAGAGCCCGCCCTCGTCGTCGAGCCGATGTTCGATGACGAAGTCCTTGCCGTCGTCCAACTTGAATGTGCCGCTGTCCTGCACTTGCTTACCTCGGTCCTGGAATCTCGATGCCAATCAAAGTGACGTCGTCCAACTGTGGCGTCGTGCCGCGAAACCGCGTGAGTGATTCCATGACGCTCTCGGTCGCCGCTTGAAGAGTTGAACAATCTCGCGTCATCGCCCACGCCTCCATCAGCCCGCCTTCGTCGCGGAACGTCCTTCCCGACCCATTCGTTTGAGTATAGAGCCCATCGGAGTAGAGAAACAACCGGGTCCCGGGGGAAAGCGTGAGCGCCCGCGACCGGTAGCTCATATTGGGAAAGAGGCCGACCATGAACCCTGCTGCGGCGGGGGGTTCGGTGGGGCCCGCCTCCGAGATGACGACGAAAGGCATTTCCCCTGCCCTCGCGTACCGGATCGACACATGTCCCTCGCGGCTGGCATCGAGGTCGAGGCACAGGAAGCTTCCCGCCAGGTCCGCGTACTTGGACGTGGCCACCTCGTTGAGACTCTCGAGGACTCCGCCAGCATCGAGGGCGGTATGATCGAGCCCGGTGTACTCAGGCAAGGCCGCAGCGGCGCGTACTGCCGCTTTGACTCCATGGTCGACCATGTCGGCGAGGAACAAGCGGACGCGGCCGGGGCCAAGCGGTGTGATGTGGTAGAAATCCCCACCCACCAAATCGGCTGGGTGGAACTCGACATGTGCCGTGAGGGGCGCCGGCATCTCGAGCTTGGGCAGCAAATCGTTTTGAAAATCACGGGCGAGCTCGAGGTCGGACTGGACGTACTGGTGCTGGGCCCGGAGCACCAAATGGGCATCGAACAGCGCTCTCTCTTGACGACGCTTGCTCACCAAGTTTCGAACCCGAAGCAAGAGCTCTTCTTGAAGGAACGGCTTGAGAAGATAGTCGTCCGCGCCGTAGTCGAGCCCGCGCAGCTTGGTTTGTTCTTCCGTTCGAGCGGTCACGAGCATCACGGGCGTCCGTGAGAGACGCCCGCCTCCAGCTTTGATCGCCCTGCACAGCTCGGAGCCGGACATGAGCGGCATCATGACATCGGAGATGACGAGATCGGGGTCCCAGTCTTTGGCGAGGGCCAAGCCTTCGGCCCCGTTCTTGGCCGTCTTGACGTCGTATTCCTCCCGGAGAAGGGACAGCAAGTACCTTCGCATGTCCGCTGTATCGTCCACTATGAGCACCCGTGGTTCTTCGCCGTCGGACTCGGTCGAATCAGGCAGCCAGTCCGCTTCTTCGGGGCGTTCCGTCGTCTCGCGCTGGGGCTCCGGCGCCCCCGCGGGAGCGCGCTCGACGACAGCCTCGTCTCCCTCGTCGACGTCGAAATCGGTCAGCTGCGGCGGCCGTACGCTCGTCATCGACACAGGCCTGGAGGCGCTTCGGATCTGTTCGGCGGGCAGATGCGCCTTGCCGTGACGCAATGAGACGGCAAACGTCGTTCCAACACCGACCGTGCTCTCGACCCCAATCGTGCCACCGTGAAGCTCGACATAGCTTTGGACTAGCGCCAGACCGATTCCGGTTCCTGGGTATTGACGCGTCTCGGAGGAGTCGGCCTGGGTGAAGCGGTCGAAAATGGTGTGAAGCTTGGATTCCGGGATTCCGATTCCGGTGTCGCGTACGGCGATCTCACTGGATTCGGTCCCGCGCATCAGCGACACTTCGATCCGCCCTCCGGTCTCCGTGAACTTGAATGCGTTCGAGAGGAGGTTGAGCAGCAGCTGCTCGAATTTTTCGCGATCGATGTAGAGGCAAACGGGCTCTGACGGGACGATGACATCCAGGCGGATGCCTTTGGCACGCGTGGCCTCCTCGATCTCGCCGACGAGCTCGCGGACGACCAAGACCACGTCCTCCTTGCTGTATTCGGCCTGGGCGTTCCCCGACTCGACTTTGGCGACGTCGAGAAGCTGATTGATCAAGCGAAGAAGCCGCAGCTGATTGCGATGAAGCGCGTGCAGATGCTCCTGCTCCTCTGCCCTGTGCTCCATCTTGAGCAGCGATTCCAAGGGCCCCAAGGACAGCGTCAACGGCGTGCGAAGCTCGTGTGAGACGTTGGCGAAGAAATCCGACTTCTGTTCATCGAGCTCTTTGAGCCGAGTGTAGGCGTTTTCCAACGTTGCCTTCGTCCGCCCGAGGCGTTGATTCGTTCTGAACTCTCTTTGTTCGATTCGGTAGCGGAGCTGCTGCGCGACGACGCCGATGATCGCCATTCCGAGCAGGAAGCTTAGTTGAATGAGGAACGTATCCGGATGGGTCAACTCGACCCATCCGGCCACAAGCGGCGTGAGGTATGATCCAATCATCAGCGCCATGAAAATCAATGCGGTCCTCAGAGGCCACAGGGTGACTGCGCTGACTCCTACGATGCTGAAGACGAGCGTGAGGAAGAACGGCGACTCGTAGCCGTCGTGCAGCGACATGAGGACGATGCTGTACCAACCGACGATCAGGAAGGCTCCAACGGTGAGCACGTCGACGTGGCGGCGGGTCCAAGCTTCGCCGCGAAATGCCACTACTGCGATCATCGCGAGAACGAGCAGACAGGCCGCGCGCAACCCCTGAAGCAAAGGGAAGTGCTCGGGAACGACGTAGTACTCGACCGGCGCAAACGATGCCAGAAGGATGAATGCCACGATGCTCGCAGCCTTGAGCCCCTGGACGTTCGTCTGACGTCGCGAGTCGTCGAAAGACACGCGCTCCCCCGCGAGCGTCTCCACTTCAAGCGTGCTTTGCATGGGTTCGGGCTGGGTCATACGCTCCCGCCTGGCGCAACCTTGGTGAGCACCCCCCTCGGCTCATGGAGGAAATCGACGCTGCTGAATACCGCTACAGCATCGCTAGCGATGAAAGAGCGAGCCGCCAAAGTGTTCCTCCTTTCAACTGTTCGAGATGCGAATCACAGCGCTGACCGTTCTTCGCGCGCTCCGCGCAGCTGCTTGTGCAAATCCGCAAAGCCTTCCATCACCCCGCATCGCGCTCCGTAGCGGGGCTCATCGGGCCACGGCCCTCGGCCTCCCAAGATCAGAGCAACGTCTCTCTCGCTGCAGACCAGCCCTACGGTCGCTACGACTCTGCGAAGCAGCGCCGGGTCGCGGCAGGCTTCGGTGGCGGAGAGACCCACCAGCCGAATACGACTGTCCGCGCGCACTCGCTCGGCGATCGCCTCGATCGGCGAGCGAGCGCCCATCCAGACCGACGCCCAGCCGATCTCACGAAGGCAAAGCTCGGCGAGCGAGAGCCCGAGGGTGTGTTCCTCCGATTCGACGCAGGCGAGCAGGCAGCTGGGCGCATTCGGGGCCAGCGGAAGCGATTCGGAAACGCGGGCCAGCGCGCGCGACAAGCGCTCGGTGAGGATGTGCTCTTCCGCAATGCTCATCTCGCCGTCGGACCAGCGACGGCCGACCTCGGCCAGGACGGGGTCGAGCTCGTCCGCAACGCGCCGCCAGGAGCCCAGCCGACTCCGCGCCCGCACCAAGGCGAGCTCGTGGCTCATGTCGGAGCTCAGCGCATCGAGCCAGCGGTCGACCTCCGTCGCCACGGGCTCTTCGTGGGACTGCAGCCGGATGAAGCGATCCAGCGAATCACGAGTGAAACGTCGGTGGCCTCCGGCTGTTCGCACGCAGTCCAAGAGCCCGGTATCCGCCCAGCGTTTTACGCTGGTCGTCCCCACTCCGATGATGCGGGCAGCATCGGATGTACTCAGCAGCTCCATCACTACATGAAGACTACGGTCGAATTGGTCGATTTACAATAAGAATGATAGATCGCTTTATTGAACAAAACATCAATAAAGCCTTATGTTTGAGTGGCGAACAAAGCGACTCCAGAGGTCTGGTTTCCGGGCTGTTCGCGCCGAATCCGCACCGCTCCAGGGCCTCCAGGGGATCTCTGCGACGGTTCTCCAAACCAGAGAGCCGTTTTCCCGCCTGCGGACTCCAATATTTGAGGAAATTTCTACGCCCGACAAAACTGGAGTGATCCACTCCACTGTGCCATGTTTCGGCTCCGGCATGGGGAAACGCCTGAGAACGATTGCGGCCTTATGGGTGTATTTGTGGCCGGGGGTGGCGTTCGCCGAGGCTGAGCCAGCAAAGTCGTCCAGCATCGGCGACCTTCTCAAGTCGGTCGATACGTGGTTCGGGGCCAACGTCGTCGGCCCGATGGCGCAGGTTCTCTTTTTCGACCTGATCTTCTGGGACAACGGCAGCGAGCACGATCTGCGGCTCCCCTTTATCGTCTTCTGGCTCATCGCGGGGGCCGTCTTTTTCACGCTCCGGTTTGGCTTCATCAACATCCGGGCGTTTCGTCACGCCTGGGTCGTGACGACCGGGCACTACGACGATCCCGACGACCCGGGTGAAGTCACCCACTTCCAAGCGCTCTCCTCTGCCCTCTCGGCGACGGTTGGGCTCGGCAACATTGCCGGCGTTGCCGTCGCGGTCGCCATGGGCGGCCCAGGCGCGATTTTCTGGATGATCGTCGCGGGCTTCCTCGGCATGTCCTCGAAATTCACCGAGTGCACCCTCGGGCAGATGTACCGCGAAGTCGGCGAGGACGGACACATTCTGGGCGGACCGATGCGATACCTTCAGGGCGGTCTCGCGGAGCTCGGTCTTCCCCGACTTGGCAGGCTCCTCGCGATTCTTTTCGCCTTGATGTGCATCGGCGGAAGCTTTGGCGGCGGCAACATGTTCCAAGCGAACCAGAGCTACGCGCAGGTCGCAGACGTGCTGCCCTTCTTCGCGGGTGGCTGGGGCGCGCTCGCGTACGGTGTGATGCTGGCCTTCTTGGTCGGCGTCGTCATCATCGGAGGCATCCGCCGCATCGGTCAGGTCGCGGGCTTCATCGTCCCGGTCATGTGCGGCATCTACCTGGTCGCCGGGCTCTTCATCATCCTCACGAACCTCGACCAGGTCGGGCCGGCGTTCGGTAAGATTTTCGATCAGGCGTTCACCCCCGAGGCGGGCTTTGGCGGAGCGCTGGGCGTCCTCGTCACGGGGTTTCGGCGTGCGGCCTTTTCGAACGAAGCCGGCGTAGGTTCGGCGTCCATCGCGCACTCCGCCGCCGCAACCGACGAACCCGTCCGCGAGGGCATCGTGGCCCTTCTCGAGCCTTTCATCGACACGATTCTGGTCTGCACGATGACCGGTCTCGTCGTGGTGATCACGGGCGCGTACGAAGAGGGCGGTCAACAGGGCGTCCTCATGACGTCCAAAGCCTTTGCTACGGTTCTGCCTTGGTTTCCCAAGGTGCTCAGCCTCGCGGTCTTCCTTTTCGCATTCTCGACGATGATCTCGTGGAGCTATTACGGCGAACGCTGTTGGACTTTCCTCTTCGGCGCGCAGTTCTCGATGCTCTACAAACTGCTTTTCCTCGTCTTCGTCGTGTTCGGCTCGGTCTTGAAGCTGGGGAACGTCATCGACTTCTCCGACCTGATGATCCTCGGTATGTCCTTTCCGAACATTCTCGGCGCGGTCTTGCTGAGCGGGAAAGTTCGGCAAGCGCTGACGGACTATTGGGGCCGATACAAGAGCGGCCAGATGCAGCCTCGGGGCTAGCTGCTAGGCTGAGGCGGTGTCGGAGTTCGCCGCACGTCGAGAGCAGCTTCTCCAAGCCATGGGCGAGGGCGTTGCGCTATTTCCATCGGCTCCGGTCGCGCTGCGCAACCACGACGTCGGACACCCGTACCGGCAAGACAGCGACCTCTACTACCTCACCGGGCTCGACGAGCCGGAGAGCCTGCTCTTGCTCACCAATCAACACGAGGAGCACCGGGTGGTCCTCTTCGTTCGCCCAAAGAAGCGCGAGCGCGAAATCTGGGACGGGCCGCGCGCCGGGCTCGAAGGCGCCGTTGCAGACTTCGGCGCCGACGTCGCCTTTCCGATCGAGGAGCTCGCCGAGAAGCTTCCGGACTACCTCGGCAACGTCGAGCGACTTCACTACCGCCTCGCGCAAAACCGCGAAGCGGACGCGATCGTGTTCGATTGCCTGAACCATCTGCGCCGCGGCGGTCGCCGCGGTGTAAACGCACCCGAGACGGTCATCGACTCCGCCATGCACCTGCACGAGATGCGACTCCGCAAGAGCGCCGACGAAATCGCAACGATGCGCAAGGCCGCCGCGATCACCAGGGAGGCTCACCTGCGCGCGATGCAGCTCGCGCGGCCGGGCATTCACGAGTACGAAATCGACGCCGAGCTCCTTCACGTCTTTCGCAAACACGGGAGCGAGCGCGCCGCCTACGAGAGCATCGTGGGCTCCGGGCCGAACGCGACGATCCTTCACTACAGGGCGGGGAACCGCGTGCTCGACGACGGCGAGCTGCTCCTGATCGACGCGGGCTGCGAGTACGACTACTACGCAAGCGACGTGACCCGCACCTTCCCGGTAAACGGGACGTTTTCCGCCGAGCAACGGGCGATCTACGCAATCGTGCTGCGCGCACAGAAGGCGAGCATCGACGCGGTGACGACCGGAGCGACGCTCGACGAAATTCACCAGCGGGCCGTCCGCTCGATCACCGAGGGCCTGGTCGATCTCGGCTTGCTCGATGGCGAGTGCGATACGCTGATCGAAGAGAAGAAGTACGAGCCGTTTTACATGCACCGAACCTCGCACTGGCTTGGCATGGACGTGCACGACGTCGGTCACTACTTCGTGGCCGGGGAGCAGCGTCCCCTCGAGCCAGGCTTCGTGCTGACGGTCGAACCCGGGATCTATATCGCGACCGACGCGGAGAGCGTAGACGAGCGCTGGCGCGGCATCGGCGTGAGAATCGAGGACGACGTCCTGGTCACCGCGGGCGCTGCGGACGTGCTCAGCGAGGGGATTCCGAAAGAGATCGACGAAGTCGAAGCGGCCTGCGCGTAGAGGTCGCCTGCGGCGTGTCCTTGGCGCGCCTTGTGTGGTATGCCGCCCGAGATGTCCGTGGAGCATACGATCGCCTTCGTGGGTAGCGGCAACATGGCGCGCGCCCTCATCCGGGGCCTGGTGGGCACCGCCACGGTTCGCGCCGACCAAATCATCGCGGCCGACCCCGACGGGGCGAAGCTCAGCACCTTGGAGCAAGAGCTCGGCATTCGATGCACCAGCGACAATGCCGAAGCGGTTCGCGACGCAGATGTCGTGGTTTTGGCAACCAAGCCCCAGGTGTTCGCTCAGCTCCTTCCCGGTGTCGCCGCTGCGCTCGGCAAGGACACGGTCCTGATTTCGGTCGCTGCCGGGATTCCAACCGCTGTCATCGAACGTGCGCTGCCGACGGGCACGCGAGTGGTTCGGACGATGCCGAACACCCCGGCCCTGGTCGGCGCCGGCGCCACCGCGATCGCCGCAGGCCGTCAGGCGACCGAGGAGGACCTCGCGCTCGCGGAGATCCTGTTCCGCAGCGTCGGGATTTCCGTCCGAGTTCCGGAGGACCAACTCGACGCGGTGACCGGACTCAGCGGATCGGGACCCGCCTACGTGTTCGCGATGGTCGAGGCACTCAGGGACGCTGGAGTGCGGGAAGGCCTACCGGAAGAGACGGCGCTCCAACTCGCATCGCAAACCGTGTTCGGCGCCGCTCGTCTTCTGCAAGACGAGAACGAATCCCCCGAAGTGCTGCGGGAGCGAGTCACCAGCCCGGGCGGAACCACGCGTGCGGGCCTGGACGCTCTGTCCGAGGCGGGCTTCGCAGACGCCGTTCAGGGGGCTGTCCGAGCGGCAACTCGTCGCTCGGCGGAGCTCGGCAAGAACGCGGAGGACGCCGGGAGCTAAGGCTGCCTCGCGGGCCGCGGCCCGAAGATCGCCGTTCCGATTCGCAGCATCGTCGAGCCCTCCTCGACGGCCTGCTCGAGGTCGTGCGTCATCCCCATGGAGAGCTCGCTGAGCCCGTGCGCTTCGGCGAGCCGGCGGAGGTCTGCGAAAATCGGCCTCGTGGCTTCGGGGTCCTCGAAGTGGGGGGCCACGGTCATCAGACCGCGCAGCGATACGTTCGGCAACGCGCGCGCCGCGTCGATGAGTGCGGGGACCTCGTCGGGCTTGCATCCGGATTTCTGTCGCTCTTCCCCGATGTTGACCTGGACCAAGACCTCCACGGTCGCCCCTCTCGTCGCTGCCCGCGCGGAAATCGCTTCGGCCAGCTTCGACGAGTCCACCGTGTCGACCGTCGCGCGGGCACGCTCGACGAGCTTGATCTTGTTTCGCTGCAGGTGGCCGATGAAGCGCCAGCGGATGTCGGGCAGGTCGCTCAGCGCAGCCGCCTTTTGTGCGAGCTCCTGGGCGTAGTTCTCGCCGAACAACCGCATGCCGTGATCATAGGCGACGCGGATCAGCTCTTCGGAATGCCCCTTCGAGACGGCCACGAGCTGCACCGAGCCCGGCTCCCGGCCCGAACGCTGGCAGGCTAGCGCGATGCGTTCACGGACCCGATCGAGGGCAGCGGCGACGTCATGACTCATGGCCATCGATCCAGCGCATCGTGCTCGAGAAGGAGCGCGACCACCTCGGCAGCCGGGAGGCCGACGACATTGCTGTAGGACCCTTCGATGCGGGTGACGAAGCCGCTCGCAAGCCCTTGCACCCCATAGGCGCCCGCTTTGTCGAGGCTCTCACCCGCGGCGACATAGCGCGTCAGCTGCTCGCGCGTCGCCGGTCCAAACCACACGCGCGTCTCGACGATGCGACAGTCGAGCGGGCCCTCCCCGACTTTCCCGAGCGCGATCGCGGTTCGAACCAGGTGCGCGCGCCCGACGAGCAGCTCCAACATCCGCACCGCATCCGTCTCATCGACGGGTTTTCCCAATCGCTCTCGTCCGACGCAGACGATGGTGTCCGCCCCGAGGACGAACGCTCCTCGACGGGCGCTGCTCGACATGACCGTCTCGAGCTTGACCAGCGCCGCGGCGCGGACGAACTCCAGGTGATCTTCCATGGACAAGCTCGCTTCGTCGGCGCCGCTGGGCTGCACCTCGAACGGGATGCCGAGCCGGGACAAGATCTCGCGTCGTCGGGGCGAGGCCGACGCCAAAATGATCGACTCGGGCGGTGCGCTCACAGGCCCTCCCCCTTTGCTTCCATGCGGGCTCTGTGCCGACGGAGATAGCTCTGGCTCACCTGCTCGGGGTCGAGCCTCAGACATTTGGCAACTTCGGTGACGAAACCGCGCACGTAGACCGCCGCCGGCAGTCGCTCGAAGTCGTCCTCCTCGATGCACCGCAGATAGTTGGTTCCGACCTTGGTCCGTTCGCTGATCTGTTCGAGGCTGGTTCCTTGTGATTCGCGCACAGCGCGCAGCAAGGCGCCGCTGAATTCGGTGTCCGGCGTGATGCTGGGCGCCGGGGGTAGCTCGCCGCTTGGCGTCAGCTCCCTAGCAGTCTCGGCCTTGGCCTCCTCTGCCTCCGGAAAGACCGAAATCTCATAAGGACGGCGACGCGCTGGATCGAGGAGCACGTCAAAGGCCTCGTCGATTCGACTGCGGGCGACCGCGAGCCCGTCGTCATCGAAGAGGCCGAACGTGACGAGATTCTCGGCGTCGAAGACCGCGCACATACGCTTGTAGGCGCGCCGAATCTCCTCATCGGTGGCGCCGCGCTCGACTTCGAGGATGTCGTGATGGGAGCTCTCGGGCACTTCGCGCCAGGGCGCGCGGTCCCTCTGGGTTTCTTTCGAGGCAAACAGTCGCCGCGCGATCTTCTCGATGTTGCGACTCGCTCTGCTGCCAGGGCTTTCGAGCAGGAGCGGTCGTCGCTTTCGCGAGCATCCTCGAACCACGTCGTCGTGCTCGACGTAGCCCAGGTACTTCAAGTGAACTCCATACCGCCTGCGTACCGCCACCGAAATTTGATCGCCGAGCTCCAGATCGGCGCGCAGTCTCGCCTGGTTGACGATGAAGGGGAACTGAAGCTCGTCCATGCAGTCCTGCAAGGCTGCTCCGAGCTCCGGCCACTCGCGCCTCAACAGAGCCGCGATATCGGACGGAGCCGGTGTCTGACCAGCTCTTGCGAACGCGGCGTGAAGCGCAGCCTGCTGTCTTTCGTCGGTCAGTCGCTGCTGAGCCACGGCGGCAAACGCTTTTCGAACGAGCCTATACAGCCCGCTCACGGCGTTGGGCTCCGGCATCGTCAAGGCCAGGCGATGCTCCGCCGAGCACCAGAAGCGGATCGCTGCCTCGCTCCCCGACGAGCCGAGATCGACGACCGCGAAATCGACCTCTTGCTTGGCGAGTCGGCCCTGGAGCTCGCGCAAGGAGCTTCGGCGTGCGCTGCCCCGATGCGGCTCGCTCAAGCCTCCGTCCATCAACTGCAGGCCGGGAATCGGTCCATCGACCGGCGTGCGCAACGGCAGGGTGTTGGCCGCATCGTGGTCGAGCGCGGTGGCCAGGCTGGTCAGGCTGCGCTCCGCGCCGAATGCGGGGGTGGGCGCGATGTACGGTGCGACACGAGGCCCCATCCCCAGCATCGCATGAAGGTCGGCGCCCGATGAGTCCGCATCGACGGCGAGGACACGCTTGCCAATCGTCGCGAGATAGATCGCGAGGTTGGCGCTGAACAGAGAGGTGCCGACCCCTCCTTTTGCCCCAAGAATGGCGATCGTCGTTGGGGGCATCGAGCGCTCTTACCAATCGCTCGATTGCGACGCAATCAAGTCGACTTCGCGCTCAGTCGTCGCCGCCGTCCGAGCGGCTGGGCGCGAACGGATAGTAGTGCGGCAGGGCGCTCTCCTCCTCGGCCGCGCCCGTTCCGTCTGCTTTCGCGTCACACGGGGGCTCGGAGGCCTGGGCCAGAGCGACCGAAGAAGAGGCCCTCTTCCTCGCCGAGGTCCGAATATCCAGTCTGCCAATGGGCGCGCTCATCCGTGGCTGTGTGCTCATTCCCCTCTGATCCAAAAGCGTGCGGACTTTAACCCTAACGGATGTTTGCGAAGAAAGCACAACAGCAGGGCGTTCGCTGCACAAGACTGTTAGATTCGCACCGAATCGTGGGGTCCAAAGAGTCAGAGGAGGTCCTCGAGGGCGTGGTCGAGGACGTGATTTTCCGCAGCGATGATGGAACATTCGCGGTGATTCGTCTTGCGCCCGACGAGAAGGAAACGCTCGGCCTGCCTCGGACCGTCGTCGGGGATCTAGGTCAGGTCGAACCGGGCGAGAGCGTGCGGCTGATCGGGCGATGGACCCAGCACGCCGTGTACGGCCCGCGGTTTCGGGTCACCTCGTTTACCCCGACGATTCCGGCGACCGAACAGGGGATGACGCGATATCTCGGCTCGGGGCTCATCCCGGGCATCGGCCCTGCCCTGGCGGCCCGACTCGTCGGCCGCTTTGGCACCGACACGTTGGATGTGATCGCGACACAGTCCGCTCGGCTTCGCGAGGTCTCGGGCATTGGCAAACAGCGCGCCGAGTCGATTGCAAACGCGGTCCGGCAACGCCGCGCCGAGGCCGAGACGATGAGCTTTCTGCATGCGCTCGGCATGGGCCCGGCAACGGCGCGAGAGATCGTTCGTAGGTACGGCGGCGATGCCCCACGGATCGTCAGAGACGATCCATACATCGTTGCGGAGCAGATCCGCGGCATTGGGTTTCGAACCGCCGATCGCATCGCAGGCGCGCTTGGAATCGCGGGCGATGACTTGAGGCGTGTGCAGGGCGGAGCACTCCATTTGATCGGAAAAGCAGTCGACGACGGCCACGTCTTTGCGACACGAGAACAGCTCCGCAATGGGCTCGAGCAAATCGACGTGCCGTCCG
This sequence comes from Deltaproteobacteria bacterium, assembly GCA_004283055.1. Lineage (GTDB taxonomy): Bacteria > Myxococcota_A > Polyangia > Polyangiales > Houyiibacteriaceae > SG8-38. The sequence continues at coordinate 14,614 of SHLP01000009.1, read as the reverse complement.
AGAAGCTCGACGAAGCCCTCCTCGCTCTTCGGGCCCGCGAGCTCGTCACGATCGAAGACGACGCCATCTACCCTCCCGTCCTGCATCGCGCTGAAACTCTCGTCGCCGAGGCACTGAGCGCCCTCGCCGAGCGCCCGAAGGTCCAACAGCCCGTCAAGACGTATGACTCGAACCTAAGCGATACGCAGCGCAGCGCGGTCGACGCGTCGCTCGGGACTCACCTGCTCGTGCTCACCGGTGGACCAGGCACCGGCAAGACGACGACCGTCCGCGCGATCGTGCAAGCACATGCGGCTCTCGATCGCCGCACTGCGCTGTGCGCGCCAACCGGGCGAGCCGCCAAGCGCCTCTCCGAAGCCGCCGGCATCGAAGCGAAGACCATCCATCGGCTCCTCGAGTGGAATCCGGCCACGGGCCACTTCAATCGCAACCAGCGCTCGCCGCTCGACGCCGACCTGATCCTCGTCGACGAAGCATCGATGCTCGACATCCGACTGGCCTCACAGCTCCTGGCCGCCATTCCCCGAGCTGCGACTCTGGTGCTCGTCGGCGACATCGATCAGCTGCCGCCGGTCGGGCCCGGGCAGCCCTTGCGCGACCTGATCGCATCCAGGGTTTGCCGGACGATTCGACTCCACGAGGTGTTTCGCCAGGCCCAGCAGAGCGCGATCGTGCGAGGAGCCCATTCCGTTCTCGAAGGCGGCATGCCAGAGCCGACGCCGAGCGGAACCAAGGGCGATGGGGACTTGTTCCTGATCTCCGTGACCGACCCCGAGACGATCACCGAGCGCCTCATCCAAACGCTGCGTCGCATGTCGGCGGCCTATGGATTCGACCCGCTAGACGACGTTCAGGTCATGACGCCGATGCGACGCGGTCCGCTTGGTACGATTAGGCTCAACGAGGTGCTTCAGGAAGCCTTCAACCCGGGGAAGCCGGAAGGCGCCCTTGCCGGCTCGTTTCGTCGAGGTGACAAGGTGATGCAGCTCCGGAACGACTACGACAAGGAGGTGTACAACGGGGACCTCGGCGAGGTGCACAGGATTGAAGGTGGCGTGACCTACGTTCGTTTCGATGGGCGCGACGTCCAGTACCAAGCCGACGAGCTCGACGCGATCTCACTCGCGTACGCGTGCACCGTCCACAAGGTCCAGGGCAGCGAGTTTCCGGCCGCCGTCATCGTTTTGCACAATGCTCATTTCATGCTGCTCAATCGCGCTCTCCTCTATACCGCGCTCACGCGCGCGAAGAAGCTCGTCGTCCTGGTGGGCGACCCGCGTGCCATGGCGCGTGCAGCGCGGAACGCGCTCTCGTATGAGACCAACTCTAGGCTGCTCGATAGGCTCCGCACACTCACGGCCTGACTCCCCGACGGGTCTAAGCTCCATCGAAGGCGCGCACGATGGCCTCGTGGAATTCCGGCCGAAACCGACGAATCGCGGCGTTGTCACCTGAAACGGCGACGCGATTGGTCAAGAGCACCATCACGAGCTGACGACGCGGGTCGCACCAAAGGGAGGTGCCTGTAAATCCGAGGTGGCCGAACGCGTCTGCGTCGATCGACGTGCCGGCGGAGCTCCCTGCCTCGGCTTTGCCATCCCAGCCGAGTCGATGTGTTCCGCCTGGCCGCGACGCCGTCGCGTGCCGAACGAGCGCCTCCTCCTCGGCGCCCCGGCGTCCGTGCCAGGCCGCCACGCATGCAGCGCCAAAGCGCGCGACGCTTTTTGAGAGCCCGAACATGCCGGCATGACCGGCGACGCCACCGAGCGCAGCGCAGTTGTCGTCATGAACCTCGCCCGTCAGAGCTCGCCCCCGCCATGGGGACCAGCCGGTCGGCGCGCAGCGGGTCTTCCATGTCTGCTCGACCCGGCTCGCCCCGAAAAAGACGCTGTCCTGGACCCCGAGCCCGAGAGCGACGCGCGCGGCCACGATTTCGTTCAGGGGCTTGCCCGCTGCGCGACTCATCGCGAGGCCTGCAAGGATGTAGCCAAGGTCGCTGTACACGGCGGTGCCAACCGTGCCCTCGTCCCAATGCGGCAAGAGCTGCGCCAAAATCCATTCGCGCGCGCGTTCGGTCCCCGGCTCGTCCGGGAGCCGCTCGTAGAAGGGAACCCAGGCCTCCAAGCCGGAACGATGGCTGAACACCTCTTCCCAGCTGCGTTCACCGACGGGCAGGCCCTGCGCTTCGGGGATCAGCTTCTCGACCGGCTCGCCGAGATCGAAGACCCCAGCCTGATGCAAGCGCAGCGCCGCGATCGCCACCCAGGGTTTGGTGAGCGAAGCCAAGTCATAGAAAGTGTCCGCCGTGACCGACGACGACCCCTCGGCGCGCAGCCCGGCGACTTCTTCGACGTAATTCCATTCGCCTCCGCCCCAAAACGCAATCGAGGCACTCGCTCCAGGAAAAACCTTGGCTGCGCACCCCTCGGCGAGCTGCTGCTGCAATGTGCGCTCGATCCGGCTCGCGAGCTTGGACGTCACATCCGCTGTCTACCCAATCGCCCCGCGATGGTCTACAGGAAGCGGCCGACCATGATGCTGCCGTACCTCACGCGTTCGTTCGCTCCATTCGAAGCCGATTTTCGGACGACACCTGAGGATTTCGAGGTCGAAGAGATCGCGGCGTATCGAGCGACGGGTACCGGAGAGCATGCCTTCGCATTCATCGAAAAGCGTGGGCTGACGACCAAGGATGCGGTTCGGGCGCTTTGCGAGCGGGTCGGCGCCGACCCTGACGCTGCAGGATGGGCCGGTCTCAAGGATCGCCACGCCGTAACCCGGCAGTGGATCAGCCTCTTTGGCGCCTCCCCCGACGCTCTGCTGCAAGCAGACCTCGACGGCGTTCGGGTCCTAGAGGCGACCCTGCATCCGCAGAAGCTTCGAACGGGCCATCTTCGAGCGAATCGATTTCGGATTCGGCTGCGGCAATTCGAGCGATCGAGAATAGAAGAGCTTCGCCGGCTGTTGGCGGAGATCGAACAGCAGGGCCTTCCCAACTACTACGGAGAGCAGCGATTCGGACGCGACGGCAACAATGCCCAGCGGGCGCTTCGTTGGGTCCGCGGCGAGGCCAGAGCACCTCGAGCAAGGTTTCAGCGAAAGCTCCAGATGTCCGCGCTCCAATCCCAGATCTTCAACCGTTGCGTTGCCGAACGGGTGCAAAGCTCGACGCTCGGAAAGGTTTACCCGGGCGACCTCGTCAAGAAGCACGAGTCGGGCGGCTTGTTCGTTGCGCCCGACGTCGAGGGCACCCAGGTGCGGGCCGACGCGTGGGAGATCAGCTCAACGGGTCCGATCTTCGGGGCCAAGATGCGCTGGCCCGAGGGCGATGCCCGCCAACGCGAAGAGGCACTGCTCGAGGAATCGGGCCTGACGCTGGACCGCTTGGCCAAGTGGAAGCGCGTCGCCCCCGGAACCAGGCGTTTCGTCCGTGTTCCGGTGTCAAATCTGGAGCTGACTGTGAGTGACCATACGGTGGTGCTCGATTTCACCCTACCCGCTGGCTCCTACGCGACCATAGTGATTCGGGAGATTCTCAAGCGGGATGCGCAGCCGCCCAAGACCGGCTAAGAGCGCGCTTCTACCAGAGGAAAAGTATGCTCGACATTCAAGAGAGATTGACCGCGTTCGCCATGCTCGGCGCGACCTGGGTCATGTGGCTTCTGATTATTCTTTCCATCATTGGCGTGGCGATCATTTTCGAACGCATCTACTACTTCTTCGCCTCCCGCGATGACGTGCGGGCCCTTCAAGAGGACCTTCGACTGTTCTTGGCAAAGAACGACATCCTCGGCGCGCGCGATCGTCTCGCCCAGTCCCGCTCATTTCAGGCCAAGATCGTGCACTCCGGCATCGAGGTGGCCGAGGAGGGTTCCGATGCGGTCGAAGAACGGCTCGCCGGCGAGACCGCCGTGGCGCGCACCCAAATGGAGCGAAATCTGGGCTTCCTCGGAACCGTCGGCAACAACGCGCCTTTCGTCGGTCTTCTCGGAACGGTCATCGGCGTCATCAAGGCGTTCCACGTGCTCGACGAGAGCGCTGGCAAGGTGACGAGCGGCCTGATGACCGAGGTGGGCGAAGCACTCGTCGCAACGGCGATCGGCCTGCTCGTCGCCCTGCCGGCCGTTGCCTTCTACAACTACTTCCAGCGCTTGATTCGATACCGGCTCACCTGGGCCGACGCGCTAGGCCGGGACTTACTCGCGTACCTCAAGGGTGGCGCCCAGAACGGGAGCAAGTGAAATGGCCGGTGGCGCACGCTCCGGGGATGACGACGACCTCATCACAGACATCAACGTCACACCGTTGGTCGATGTGGTGCTCGTTCTGTTGATCATCTTGATGGTCACGGCGACAGCCATCGTCTCCAAGACGATCCCGATGGAGCTCCCAAAGGCCGCCACCGGAGAGCAGACACCTTCGACCCTTGCGGTGTCGATCGACCAAAATGGTCAGCTCTTCCTGGACACGATTCCCGTCGACCCCGACGAGCTTCGAACCCGGGTGCGCGCAGCGCGTGAGAACGACGAGGACCTGCGCGCCGTCATCGCAGCCGACGGGAGGATTGCGCACGCGAAAGTCGTCCAGGTGATCGACATTCTGCGTCAGGAACGGATCACGAAGTTTGCCATCAACGTCCGGCCCGAGGAGATCGGACGCTGAGCGACGCTGTTGCTGACCCGATGACCAACCCTCTCGAGAATGTGGCCCCCTGGGCGCTCGACTCGGCCTGGGTCGTCCTGGCCGTCGCAACGCACGCAGCCTTCTTGGCCCTGACCCCCAGCGTCGGGGCTGGCGAAGGGCCTGTCGAGCCCCTCGATGCCGTGGCGGTCGCGATCGTCGAGGAGGAGCTTCCCGAGCCCGAGATCGAGGAGGAGCAGCCGGTCGAAGAAGCGCCCCCCGAGCCGCAAGAGCCCGAACCGGTTGAGCCCCCCAAGAAGGCCAAGACGTTCAGGGCCCCGAAGGAGCCGCCCAAGGCACCCGAAGAGCCGCCCGCCGCGGCGCCCGAGACCCCCGTCACGTTCGACAACATCGTCTTGACCAACGAAGGGGACGAGCCGTCCTCCTGGGCCATGGACCCCGGCTCTGGTGAGAGCCGCGACGGCCCGATGGGCAAACCCGACGCCGTCGTGACCGGCAGGAGCCGCGAGGGTGTGCTCGGCGGGATTATCGGCGGCACCGGCATCGGGGTAGTCGTCGATGTGGGCGACCTCTCGAGACGTCCGATTCCGCCTAGTTTGAAACAAAAGCTAGAACGGCTCTACCCCAAGAAGGCCAAGCAAGAGGGGGTCGAGGGCCAAGCGGTCGTGCGGCTGCAGATCGGCCCCGATGGCTCGCCGAGCAAGCTCCGACTCATCTCCGAAGACCCGGTCAACTACAGGTTCGGCCAGATCTGCAAACAGGCGCTGCAGGGCGGAAAGTGGAAGCCTCCGCTCGACAAAGACGGCAAGCCCGTCACCACCCGGGTCACCTTCACCTGCGGCTTCGAGATTCGCTTCTAGGCCATCGCACGGATGCGGTGGGGCGCGGCGAGCACATCTTGGCCGCACCCGAGCACCCGCGTTTTTTGACTCCCGCCGCCGCGGAACGGTACCTCGGATCCATGCGGTGGATTCTGCTGGGCCTCATGGCGCTCGCTTTTGGCTGCTGGGGCGAGGACGAAGAGCCGCCGGGAGAGCTCGTCGGGAGCTTCCAGGCTCTCGGGCTGATGGTCGAGCAGAGCTGCGGCGCGGCGGTGCCCGCTCCCGATCCCCTCGACCTCAAGTTCGATCTACGATCGGAGTCCAACGGCCGCGCCTACTGGCGGCTATGGGGTGGCGCCATGTTCGCGGGGCTCGAGCAGAACGACACCTACACCTTTCAGACGAGCCAGAGCTGGATGGTCGTCGAGCCCGATCGGTTCCGCGGCTACGTCGGCTGTTCCGTCACCCAACGCGACGTGTTCACCTTCGAGGTGTCCGTCCCAGAGGCCGTGCCCGACCTCGACGCGGGGGTCGAAGACGACGCCGGGGTCGAAGACGAGAGCTGGGTCGATCCGAACCTGGTTCTGATCACCGGCTCGCAGACCACGGATATCGTACCGCTCACCGGGGCGGACTGCACGCCCGCGGTGGCGGCGCTCGGCGGACCCTTTCTCTCCCTGCCCTGCCGCGTCGAGTACGTCCTCAGCGGCAACGGCATCGGTCCCGAATAGCCGGAGGGTCAGTCCTCTTCGCTGGTGTCGGCCGTGTCAGCGGTGTCGGAGGAATCCGGTGGGAACTCCGAGGGCCTAAGCGCCCCGAGGGGGACCGGCGGGCGCACGGAGGGAGGCGTGGACGGAGCGGCCGAGGGCCGTACCGGCGGAACGCTGCTCGCTCGCGGGAGCGAACCCGGCATACGCTCTGCGCGAATGATCATCTTGGGCGAGTGAACCCCGAAGAAGATGCCAAGCGTGGCCTCCCGGCCGCTGATCTCGTCGACCCGGAAACCGTTCTGCTCGAGGAGCGCGCAGATTTCGTGGAGCGCATAGAGGCGGATCGAGTAGAGCCGGTCGTGCTGCTGACCGCTTTGGTTGGCCACCCGACGCTTCACACGGAGGCGCGACGTCGCGTAGTCGAAGTCGGTCTCTTCCATGCAGACCGCGCCGTCCACCTCGAACCAAACCTGGTTTGGCTGCGAGCCGATCATGAAATCGCGGTTGACGACCTCGAGCAAGAGCGTGCCGTGCGGTCGGATCGCTCGGTGGAACATCCGAATCGCGCCCTCGTTTTCCTCTTCGCTGAAGTAGCCGAAGGTCGTGCCCCAGCAGAGCATCGCGTCGAACGGAGCTTCAAAGGTGACGTCGCGCATGTCGCCTCGAACGAAGTCGATTTGCAGGCCGCGGTCCTCCGCCTCGTCATAGGCTCGTGAAATCATCGTGGAGGAAATGTCCAGGCCAACCATGTGATAGCCACGCGAGGCAAGCTCGACGGTCTGCACGCCAAGTCCGCAGCCGACGTCCAGAATGCGGGACCCGACGGGCACGCGCATGGCGCGTTCGATGAAGCCGCATTCGACGGCGACTTCCTTTGGCGTCGAGGTTCGCACGGTCCGCAGATACGCCTCGCCGAAGAAGTGCTCGTGCCAGGGTCCGGCTTCGTCCGATTCGACCTCGGGCGGCACAGACTCCATCGAACCGGCTGGAGGGGGCGGTGGTTTGGGGATCGGGATCAAGATATCCGGGCCAGAGTCGAGGGGCGGTGCAATGTCGCTTCGAGAAAGCACATCCGCATCGTCGAGGAAAAGCTCTTCTGGCGGATCGCTGTACCGCGCCGCGCTGGGCGGCATCGTCGAGGCCCGTATTTTGGGAGGCTCGCTGAAATGCACGTCGATCGACGGCGCCGACAGCTCCCCATCGTCGGGCGGCCGCTCTCTTTCGAAGAGAGGATCTGGAATCGTCATGAACGAAGGCTCGGTGGGCTCCCGGTCATCGCTCGGCTCGACCGCAAACGTGACGCCGCTCGGAGGGTCGAGCTCGAGCACGTTCGAGGCGGAGGACGAAGCGCCATTCCCATGCGTTTCGGACCGAGGGGTGTAATCGCGGACGGTTGCCCGAGGGATTTCCGTGATTGGGACTCGAAGCGCGCGCCGCTTCCGGGGAGCCCGCGACGAGACTACGTCCGCTTCGTCGGCTGGCTCACCGCTCACCGCTTCTCCCCCTTGGCCATCACCTCGCCCATCCGAATCGACGAACCCGCTCGTGCAAGCACCTCGAGCGCACAGGCCGGCGGCGTCATCACGATCGCGGTCGAGCCCATGTGGAACACACCGAGCTCGTCGCCGCGGTCACGCGGAATCGGCGAATCGACGTAGCTTCGCAGACCCGGGGTGTCCCCCCGATTCGTCTGCACATCATCAAAGCTCAAGCCGATGCGTCCCACTCCAATCGCTCCCACCATGACCGTCGTCACAATTCCGTGGACGGCGCTCTCTTGCACAATAGCAAGACGTTCGTTTCTTGCGAAAAGCTGAGGGATGAACTCGGTCCCAATTCGATTCACCGGGAACAAAGTGCCCGGGACGTAGCGCATGCACTGGACGCTTCCGCAGGTCGGCGCGTGTACGCGGTGGTAGTCGCGCGGCGAAAGGTAGACGATGAAGTAGTGCCCGCCTTCGTATGCTCTTGCGGCTTCCGGATCGCCGAGAAGCGCCCCGACCGTGTAGGCCTGCCCTTTGACGATGAGCTCGCCCTCTGCCGAAATCGCGCCGAGGTCTTCGATCCGCCCGTCCGCTGGGGAGACGAGAGCGCTTGGGTCGGGGTCCACCTGCCTCGACCCCTGGCGGAGCCGTCGGGTGAAGAAGTCGTCAAACGTGCGGAACCCCCCCGGCGGCAGGTCGACTTCGCTCATGTCCACGTCGTAGGCGCGCACGAAGGCAGCCACCGCGGCGTCCACCAGCGGCTGGGGAGCTTTGGACGACGCAAGCCAGCCGAGCGCCCTGCTCAATCGCTTGCGCGGCAGAGCACGGAGCGTTTGAGCGGCCAGCCTTGAAGCACTCATCCCCATACCGGTGCAGTTCGGAAATGGTATCTGACCGCGCGCGGCTGCGTCAAACCTCCGCGACCCCCAAGCCCACGAGATCCCGAAGATTTCTGCTTCTGAAACGCGAGAATGCCCCGTCGAGGGGTGGACCCCAACGAGGCACTCGCAGTCTCTGAGATGGGGCTAGACCGCCGCCTCGCCACGCTCGCCCGTACGAATTCGCACGGACTCCTCGATCGGCGACACGAAAATCTTGCCGTCACCAATCCGGCCGGTCTTGGCCGAGTTCTCAACCGCTTCGATCACTGAAACGACAAGCGAATCGGGAACGACGATCTCGACCTTCACTTTGGGGACAAAGTCGACCACGTACGCGGACCCCCGATAAACCTCTCGCTTGCCGCCCGTACGGCCGAATCCTTTGACCTCCGTCACGGTCATGCCTTTGATGCCAACTTCGTTGAGGGCATCCTTCACCTCATCGAGCTTGAAAGGCTTAATAATGGCTTCCACCTTCTTCATGGGACCTCCGAAACTTCAAGCAGCCCAACGAGAACCGCCGATGCAAGACGGTGTACCCCCCAATTATTTCCGGATTGTTTCGGAGGGGTAAATACGAACGCGGCAGGCGGAGCTCGACCGGCTTGCCCGGTCCGAGGTCGACCGCCGCCGCCGTTTTCCCGTGAGTTGCCGATCAGGAGAAGGGGCTCCGGACTGTTGAGCACGCGTTCGAGCGGATGCATATGGACCTCCCCGATCGACGCTAGCGCGGCGGCGCTCCTCACCAACCCCTCGCCCCACGCGTGCGCCTAAGTGCTAGGGTACGCCGCCGATGGCATCGATTCTCACTACGGTGCGGGACCTCGAGCGGCTCCGACAGATCGCAGGTGTCTTGGCGGTCCATGGCTTCGGCGAGGTGGTCGAGCGGACGGGCCTCAGCACCTTGATCCCCGGACGCAAGCGCGGCGATGGCGCGCGAACGCCGACCGGCATTCGGCTCCGGAAGGTCCTCGAGGATCTCGGGCCGTCGTTCGTGAAGCTCGGTCAGATCATGTCCACGCGCCCAGACCTGATTCCCGAGGACATTTTGGTCGAGCTCAAGAAGCTGCAGGATGAGGTGCCGCCGGAGCCTTTTGAAGTCATCCGAGGCCAAGTCGAGCATGAGCTCGGCTGTTCGCTCTCGGACGTCTACGAGTCGTTCGAAGAGGCTCCACTCGCCTCGGCTTCCATCGCGCAGGTTCATCGGGCGCGTCTTCGCCCTGGCGATCACAGCGCAGAAGTCGTCGTGAAGGTGCAGCGCCCGCAGGTGCAGGCCGTGATGGCGAGGGATGTCGACCTGCTTTACTGGCTTGCCAAGGCCATCGTTCGCTCGATGCCGGAGTCGCATCTCTACCGGCCGATTAGCCTCGTCGAGGAGTTCGACCGCTCGGTGTCCGCCGAGCTCGATTTCTCGCTCGAGGCCGATAACCACGAGCGCTTTACCCAGAACTTCGGGCAAAACCTGCACGCGAAGTTCCCTAAGGTGTATCGAAACGCGAGCGCCAAACGGGTCTTGACCCTCGAGTACCTCGAAGGGCGAAAGGTCTACGCCGCGCAGCGTGCCGGAGTGAGCGGCGAGCTGATCGCGAAGCGCGCTGTCGAAATCATCATCCAGCAGATCTTCGAAGACGGTTTCTTTCACGCCGACCCGCATCCCGGGAACATCATCATCCTCGGCACGGACGATGACCCCGTCATCGGCATGATCGACGTCGGCATGGTGGGCCGGCTTTCGCCGAAGATGCGGGATCGCACGATCGATCTGATGCTCGCGGCGGTTCGCGAGGACTACGGCGGCATGGCGGACGCGCTCTATGCCATCGGTCGGCCCGTACGCAAAATCGACCGCGACGCCTACGATGCCGAGGTCACGACTTTGGCTCAGCGCTACCTCGGCAAGCGACTCGCGGAAATCCAGCTTGGCTCCTTGATCCGGGATCTCGTGATGGCGTCGCGGAAGTTTGGCGTCGAGATTCCTCCGGAATTCCTGATGCTCGGCAAGAGCCTGATGACGGTCGAGGGCGTCGGAAAGGAAATCTACCCGGAGCTCGATCTTCTCGATGAAGTGCGCCCCTATTTCCTGACGCTCTTCCAGCAGCGTTTTTCGCCGGAGCGCATGACCCAGGATGCGCTTCGAGGTTTGCGCAGGCTCGGTGCCGCCACCTCCGAGATGCCCCTGCAGCTCGAGGAGATTCTCGAGGACCTGCGCAAGGGCGCGTTCACCGTTCGGACGCAGCAAGCTCAGCTGGAATCGGCGGCCGATCGTCTCGGACGTCGCACGTTCAGCGGAATCGTGGTGGGCTCGCTGATCATCGCCGGAGCGATTCTGCTGTCCCAAGAGAGCTATTGGCTCGGCGGCATTGCCGTCGGCGGCGGCGCCCTGTACGCAATCGGCCATAGCGCGCGCGTCTGGTTGATGGGCAACCCGGCACCCTGAGCTAGCCGCGAATCGCGCGTCCGAGGATGAGGCCTAGCGCACCCGCAACCAGACACACCGCTACGGTGCCGGCCATGTAGAGGGCGGCGCGCCCGAAGGCTTCGTTCTGCACGAGGCCGATGCTCTCGAGATTGAACGCGGAATAGGTCGTGAAGCCGCCCATGAGTCCGGTGCCGAGGAGCAAGCGGAGGTCGGCTCCAAACCAGGATCGGTCCTCGGCGAGTATGAACACCAGACCGAGCCCCAGCGAGCCGAGCGCATTCACGGCGAATGTCGCCCATGGGAACCCATGCCCAAGGACGAACGGCCCAAGCAACAAGGAGACCCAGTATCGAAGACAAGACCCCGCCGCACCCCCGACCGCAACCAAAACGAAGCCCACGTACGGGTTGTAAACGACATGTTTGCGCTTATGCAAGGTTTGCGCCGGCGCTCGACGATCGTGGCCGCGGTCGCAGCCCGCGACCGACTCGCGCGTGCTAGAGTCCGCGCCGTGATCAGCGAGGACTTCGCCTTCTATGGCTTTGACGAGACGTCCTGGAATCGGCTCGTCGACCTCTTTCGTGAGGAAGACCGCCCGGGGGCCAACGGTGTCCTCGTCGTGGTGGTCGACCGCAGCCGCGCGCCGGTGGCCAGCTTTCACACCGCGACGGGCTCGCTCGACCCCGCGACGCTGCCACCGCTCGTCGACCTCGAAGCGCTCTGCGCGACGACCTCGGCCGGCGCATGCATTCTCATGCGCGAACGCGCGATGGCGGACCTGGCAGACTACCTCGCCGAACCATTGGATCCCGATCAGGACTTCGTCACACGGGTCATGCGTTTTGCGCATGTCTTGCGCGAGCTTGGCAATGGAAACTGGCTTCGCGTGTGGCCCAACCCCCTGCCCCATCTCTTGATTGCCGCCGCACCCGCGGCGAAACCCGCGATCGACTTTTTCTTACCGGACGGAATGAGCGTCCTGCTCGGTGTCTTTGACGAAGGCGCCCTTTGGACGGGGGCTATCCTTCGAAGGAAGTCGGGCAGCCTGGACGTCTTGGCCGGGCCCGAGGCGATTTCGCGCTGGGCCGGTCCGCTCGGCGGTGCCTGGCGCCGCGACCACCGTGTCCTGGTCCGAGCCGTCGAGCGCGAGCTCGGGCCGATCCACGTCGGCCTGTTCATGGAGCGAATCACCGCCCGCGCTTTGCTCACAGGCGCCGAGGCCGGGGAATGGGCGACGGCCTATGCGACGCGCGAGATGATCCTCCATCCACTGCCCGCGTCCGCCGCTGCCGGACTCGGAGTAGACGTGTTCGGGGGTGCTGCCAAGTACGTGCTGCAAGCGCTCGAAGGCATCGACGGCGAAGAGCTCGTCACCATCGCGCAGGGCTTTTGGCGAGGCCTCACCGACGGCAAGGGCCTCGAAGGCCTGTTCGGCTTCTCGCCAGGCCAGGCTCTCGCCGAGGCCGTGCGCCAGCGAACGAACAGGCCGCCGCCAAGCGAAGAGGAGGCGTCTCCTGTGCCCTCCGGCGACGATGAATCGGACCAGCTCAACTGAGCAGCCCTGCACGGATCGTCGCTTCTTTGACAAAATTGGCGACAATATGTACCTTTGTCCCACCTGCTCAACGATGCAGGGTACGTTTGTGCAGCAATTAGAGGCTAATCATAAGGCGGTGAGAGATGCGAGCGGGGGAAAGCATGCATAAGTTGACGGCGCGCCAAAAGGCGGTGCTCGAGTACATATCGGATTCGATTCATTCGCGTGGGTACCCACCCACCCTACGTGAAATCGGCAATCATCTCGGCATTCGCAGCACCAACGGAGTAAACGATCACCTGCGCGCACTCGAGCGCAAGGGCTACCTCACCCGGGAAGACATGAAGTCGCGGACCCTCCGCCTGATGAAGACGCCGGACGGCAGGCCGAGCAGCCGTCCGCCGGCCTCGAACGACGACCTGATCGAGATCCCGATTATCGGCCGCGTCGCGGCGGGCGCCCTCAGCGAGGCGATCGAGAGCCCTGAGGACACCGTGCACATCGACCGGATGCTCATCGGCGGCCAGCGCGATGTCTTTGGTCTTCGCGTCACCGGCGAATCGATGATCGAAGCAGGCATCTTCGACGGCGACTTCGTCTTCGTTCGTAAGCAACTCACCGCCAACCGCGGCGAGGTCATCATCGCCCTCGTCGGCGACGAAGCCACGTGCAAATACTACTTCCCGGAGCGCGAGCACATTCGCCTCCAGCCCGCCAACAAGGACATGGCGCCAATCCTCATTCCGAAGAACGACTGGCGCACCACCCAAGTGCTCGGCGTGGTCGTCGGCGTCTACCGCCGCCTCAACTAGAGCCGACCCCGGCCGCGCAGAAAAGGGGACAGTCCCCATTTTCTGCGGATGAACCCCTCGAAAAGGTCTTTTTCGAGGGGTTTTGTCTTGTATGGTGCGCGCATGACTTCGACCCACCGAGTGTTGATGGGGCCCGGCCCCTCGGACGTGCCGTCGCGCGTGTTGGAAGCTCTCGCGCGTCCCACGATCGGACATCTCGACCCCGTATTTCTCCAAGCTCTGGACGAGACTCAGGCGATGCTTCGCGAGGTGTTCGGTACCGCGAACGCTCTGACGCTTCCGATGTCGGCGACCGGCTCGGCCGGAATGGAAACGTGCTTCGTGAATTTGCTCGAGCCGGGTGACCACGCGCTGATCTGCAGGCACGGGGTCTTTGGTGGGCGGATGGCCGAAGTGGCGAGACGCTGCGGCGCCGAGGTCACCCTCGTCGATGCGCCCTGGGGACAGGCCATCGATCCCGACGACGTCGCCAAGGCCGCGAAGAGCCGCGCGTTTAAAGTGCTCGCGATCGTACACGCCGAAACCTCGACCGGTGTCCTGCAGGACTTGAGCCCCTTCCGCGCCATTGCCGATTCCTGTGGCGCGCTGCTTCTCGTCGATACGGTGACCTCGCTCGCGGGCGTTCCGGTCGACGTCGACCGCATGGGCATCGACGCCGTCTACTCGGGGACGCAGAAATGCCTGTCCTGCCCGCCGGGCCTCTCCCCGGTGTCGTTCTCGGAGCGCGCACGACACGTCCTATCGACGCGCGATACACCGGTGCAGAGCTGGTACCTCGATTTGAATCTGATCGGCCAGTACTTCGGCGGGGAGCGCGTCTACCACCACACCGCACCCGTGAACATGATCTTTGCGCTCCACGAAGCCCTTCGACTCGTCCTCGAAGAGGGCCTCACGGCCCGCTACGCGCGCCATCGTCAGCAGGCGGAGGCGCTGCGCCAGGGCCTCGAAGCGCTCGGCCTCGAGCTTCCGGTCGCCCCGACCGACCGTCTCCCTCCCCTCACCCTGGTTCGGATTCCCGACGGCGTGGACGACCGCGCGGTGCGCGCGAAGCTCCTCGCCGATCACGGCCTCGAAATCGGCGGAGGCCTCGGAGACTTCAAGGGCAAGGCCTGGCGCATCGGACTGATGGGCGCCTCGGCGACCCCCCGCCACGTGGAGCTCTGCCTCGGGGCGCTCCGAGAAGCGCTTCGGTAGAACCCAACAACAACCAACAACCCCACCCTGGTTGGCACAACCCCACCCTGGTTGGCGGCCGCCGCCGCACTTGATGGTATCCGTGAGGGGAGCACCCGCAAAGCGTTGAAAT